>JBKKAL010000304.1:0-6413 GCA_046714695.1 Pyrinomonadaceae bacterium | reverse complement strand
GCGTGGCGACGAGCCTCTTCTTCGACGCGCGCCTTCTCTTCTTCAGCACGGCGGCGCTCTGCCTCGGCTTCATCTCTCTGGCGCTGCGCCTCGGCTTCGATCCGTTGATGTTCCGCTTCTTCCTCTCTGCGGCGGGCTTCTGCGGCGCGTTGGCGTTCTTCCTCTTCCCGCTGGCGCTCCGCTTCTTCCCTGCGTCGCGCTTCTTCTTCAACGCGCAAACGCTCCTGCTCGGCGTGTAAGCGCGCGGCATCTGCTTTCGCTCGATGGCGCTCCGCTGCGCTTGCCGCCGCCGCCGTTACCGCCCCTGTAATGACCGCGGACTCAATCACCGCAGTAGGAGCAGGGGAGGAGGCATCGGTCGTGGCCTCGACAGCAGGAGGAGCAATATCTACATCGTGAAGCGTGGATGGCTCAGCCACAATCTCGCGCTCTGCTTCAGTCCTTTGAGCCTGAATTTCCTCGTCAGCCGACGTGGGCGATACAGGGGCGCTTACCAAAGACGCGGCGATTACACTCGGCGTCCCGGCTTCAGCGGCGAGATTCGCAGCTTCTGCGATAGGAGACGAAGCTTCTTTTTCCGCAATCGGGGGCGCAGCGTCATCGTCCACAGCCGGGAGAGGTTCGAGAGCCAACGCTTCCTCGGCGGGCGCAGACTGTACGACAGCGGCTGGCGTCTCTTTCTGCCCGATTGTGCCGGCAGCACTTACCTTGATGGCGCGCTGAACCAGCGCGTGCGGGACTTTGCGATCCTCCTTGCGCTCGAGCAGCGATTTAAGCGGGACTACAGCCGCCGGGTCGCCCAACTCGGCCAGCGCCTCTACGGCAGCGCGGCGTACTTCGGGCGCTGAGTCTTCAAGCGCCGCAACGAGATGAGGCGTGGCACTCGGATCGCGCGTGAGACCTAATTTACGCGCCGCTGCCGCCCTTTCGGCGCGCACATCGGCGGTGCGCAAGTCCCGCGTCGCGTCGTCAAAATATCCGTGCCTCGTAAAAGCTTTGAGCGCACGTTCACGCCGGTCGGTATTACGCTTTGAGAGGGCAAAGAGCAGCTCGCTTTCAATAAGCTGGCGCGTCTCCTTGACGGGCGCATTGATGACGGATTCGTCATATTCCTTACCCGTCAGAATATGCTTGATCTCCAGCCTCACGCGCTCGATGTTAACGGATTCGACCGGCTCAACTTCCAGAGTCTCGGTCTCGTCCAACATGGTGGCCGGCTCAATCGCAGCCGGGCGCTCAGCGGTTTGGACTACGGCGGCAACCGCCCCAGCCACTGAGGCCTCTTCAAGTCGTTCGGCGTTTGACTTAACAATCGCCCCTTCTTCGAGGGCAGGCGTCTCCTTGTCATCGATGGGCCGTGTCTCGGTCGCGCTACGACCAGACCTCGAACGTGTCATCGCGACCAGTCCGACACTGATGAGCAGCAGCGCTGCGATAAGAACCAGAAGCCAGTTGTTCTTGAGAACAGTACCGAGAGAAGTACCCGAAGAAGCGGCGGGCGTCGTCGTCACCGCAGTAGGCACGATGGGCGGCGCAGGCTGCGATTGAGCAACCTGATCGGCGGGCGGTGTAGGCGATGCGACGGCCGTGGAGCTTTCCACAGTTGGCTCGATCGCCGGTGTAATGGACGGAAGCAAAGCTGTGCCGGGGGAGCCGGTGGTAGTTGGAGGCACCACGCCAGCACGAGTGCTTGTTGTTGAAGAAGTAGTGCCGGATGCGGCAGTGTTTGTGTTGGGACTTGGGCTAGTGGCCGCAGTGGTCCCGGACGGCGTGCTACCCGTACCCTGAGCATTCTTGTTGCTATTAGCGGTCTGCGAGCCCGCCGTTCCAGACGGAGAGCCGGTCGCAGGATCGCCGGGCGTGTTAAAGACCACCTCCAGCCTATTGAATTTCTGATTGACGTGCGCGGTTGTTCCCGGCTTCAAACGAAATGAGAGTACGGTATCGTTGCCGCGCTTATGCACCTGCACGTCGTCGTAACCGCGCCCGCGCAGGCCGCCCGGAGCGCCCGGTGCATTCGCCTGTGGAATCACCACGTAGTAGCGATTGCCGCTCCTGTACGCCTCGTAATCATTGAGCGGCGCGTCCGAGGTGATCGTCGCACGCCCACCCTGGGGACTATCGCTCCCACGCAACGCCGCGAGATTTTTCTTCTGCGGCTTCTGCGGCGTAGGAGTAGCAGTCGCCGAATTACTGTTTGAATCGGTTTGCGTCGGCGTTTGCGTCGCAGGTTTGCTGCGCCGCCTTCGCTGCTGTGCGTTTGTTTGAAAGCCAGTGCAGAGGATAAGCACGATGGCGAGGGCCGCACAAAGGGCGCGCCATTGATTAGCTAATAAAGCGGAGCGGGGCATGGTGTATATCATTCGGGGCATTTGAATGAAAGACTTCGTACGGTCTGGCATTATGCAACGCGAAACACCTTCTTGTCACCAATGATTTCACGTCACACCGGCAGCGATTGATCAATCTTATATACCACTTCTAGGAGCGCGGTGCGTAGTTTTTCCGGCAGCCCATCCTTGACGGCCAGGTGTCTAAGCTGCTGCACGACCTCAGGCTGGCCCGAAAGGCCGAGCAGGCGTACGGCTGACAAGCGCACATTGTAATCCTTATGGTTAGTAATGGCATCCAGAATCGGCTCCGTCTCATTGGACTTGGCCAACAACGAAAGCAGCGCAAACGACTCGTAAGAGTGGCGACGATCCTCGCTGCCCAGGCGCTCTATCGCCTGGGCTGCCATGCCGCCCTTGATGCAGGCGTGCGCCACATCGCGCAACCTGTCAGGGCTGATCGTATCGAGCAGGCGCACGTAAGCATCGGCGCGGTCGAAACTGAGATGCGAAATGGCGCGTGCCGCTGCGGCGCGAGCCTCTCGCGCCTCGTCGGCGAATGCTATCAACACCGAAGCAAACACGGATTCGTGATTGATGTCGCCAAGGCTGGTGATGGCCGCCGCACGCACGCTCGGCTCAATATCGTTCGCCGCAAGCTCCGATAAAGCATGGACGGAACGTTGCACCTGAAATTGCGCGAGTTGGCGCGCGGCCGCCTTGCGCACCTCGGCGTCTGTGCTCTCCAGCTTGGTGAGCGCATCCGTGAGATGCTCGTCCTCCAACCACTCCGGCAGCTCTTCCACCTTGCTTGAGGTTTCGAGTTTGGTGATCTCGCCCGTAAAAAGACCGTGCGCCGGATTAACCGTCAACATTTCCGGCTCATTCATTGAATCGTCGCCGATGTCCAGGCAGTCAAGCGAACAGGCGCTCAGCACGCGGCTCAAAAGAGAGGCGGGCATTTCCGGATGGCGGCGTGCCATATCGAGCAATGCCCCGATGGCGGCCGGTTGTTTGAGCGCGCCGAGGGTTGTCACTGCCTGCGTGCGCACAATCGGCTCGGCGTCGTAGAGCGCTTCGAGCAGGAAGGGCAGCGACGAGAGAGCCTCAAGTTCGCCTAGAGAGCGAGCGGCGGCGGCGCGCTCGTAAGCTTCAGGAGCCAACAGGAGCGCGGCGCTAAGACGCGCCACAAAACCATAGTCCTCAAGCGCCTCGCGTGCGCGGCGGCGCGCATCCATATCCGTATCAGGCGCGCTGAGAACCTTGACCAGGGAGTTCTCGACGGCGCGGCGATCATCTGGCGCGCGCGAGGCTAGAACATCCATGCGGTGAGGCTGGCCCAACAATAATTTGCCGACCTCCTGGTCAACACGGTAAGCGCCGAACATGGCCGTCGGCCCATGCACCAGCGAGCGTGTCTCAGTCTTCGCATCATGCGGCTCTGCCACTCCAGCCACGGCACCGGCTTTTGACAAGCGCGCCGGAAGATCTGTGTTTCGTCTGCCCCACCACTTGCGCTCACCTTTACGGCGTTGCTCTTTGCGTCGCTCATCCGTCGCAATGGACGCAGTCGTTGTCGCCACTGCATGAGTGGTCGTCAAGGCAATCGCCGTCGTCTTCTCTTCCTCATTCTCCTTCTGAATTTCCTCGCTCTTTTTTATCTCCTCGACTTCGCCGGGACGACGTAGGCGTATCACTATAAGAGTGATGAGGCCGAGCGCCAGAAGAATCGCCACGCTTGCTCCTGAAAAAATACGACCAAGAATACCGGGCTTGCTCTCTGTTGCGGGGTCTGGTAAAGGATTCGTCGCAGCGGGCGGGACTGTCGTCGCGCCGCTCGCCGGAGCGTCCTCTTGTAAAGGCACGAGGACTGTTGGGCCAACCGCTTTTTTTTCTGTCACAGTTGGCGCGGCCGAAGTAGTAAGGGGAGCAGGAGCCAGTGGAGCAGCGTTCGCCGCAGTTATTTGCGAGGACGAAGGAGCGGTGGCCGATGTTGTGTGCTGGCTCAAGACTGCGGGGGCCGCAGGCTGCTCACGGCGCGTTTCACGAGGCGGTCGGGATGGCAACTCGGTTTGAACGGGTAATTCTTCGCGCTGCTGTACGCGCGGAGACTCGATGGCAAGCTGTTCGTCGGTTCCTCTCTGGGTAGAATCTATCTCGCCGTTGACGACGAGGTTGAGGCGGTTGAAAAGCGGCTGCACCGTCACGTTCGAGCCCTGCTTGACAGGCACAACGATCTCAAGCGATCTGCCCAGACGACGCACTTTCACTCCCCTTGGAAGTCTCTTGATTGGGCTGCGCCCGGCATAAGGAAATGTCAGGTGAAAGCCCTCGCCGTCGTTCCACGTCTGCGTGCGCGTCAAAGGCCCGTCGGCCATCACCGATACCACAGTGCCTTTTCCCGTCGGGCGCGATTGTATCTCTGTGATGTTGAGCGGCGCATCCTTCGCTTGTTGCGCGTGCGCCGGGTCTGAGCCCTTGAGCGCCAGGAGCGCCAGAAGCAGCGTCAAAGATGACGTGCGGACGACATTACCTGTGTTGTTGATGATATTCGACATTGATTTGTGCTCGGCCAAGGCTGGTGACGGCAAAGTATTGCTCATGGCTGTGATCAGGAGCAGGCGGCTGCGATTGGCTTGAACGCGCAGGAATTGTTTCCGGCGCTCCGCGGTGTCTGAAGTTTTGAAGCTAAAGCGTAAGACTGTGGTGTGTCTGCTTCAGCATGGGCTGTAGGAGAGGGCGGCGAGTTCTAAGGCGTTAGCGCTTACTGCTCGTCGCTGAATTTGTAGCCGATCCCCCAAACAGTCAGAACCATTTGCGGGTTTTCGGGATTCTCCTCGATCTTGGCCCGCAGGCGATTGATATGCGAATCAATCGTGCGGTCGTAGCCTTCGTAGGAGTAATCCCAAATCTTTTCGAGCAGGTACTTGCGTGGGAAGACCCGTCCCGGATTCGATGCAAAGAGCCGCAGGAGGTCGAACTCCTTCGGGGTTAATTCAATCTGCCGTTCGCCAACCGTCACTTCGCGCTTCGACGGCTCGATGCGCAGCTTACCGCGTATGATTGGCGCTTCGTCGCCTGCGGCATCTGTGGCGACTGCTCCACGCGAGCGGCGCAGGACGGACTTGATGCGTGCTTCCAACTCACGCAGGGAGAAAGGCTTGGTGATGTAATCGTCCGCCCCCATCTCTAATCCTAACACCTTGTCAACCACGTCGTCCTTGGCCGTCAGCATCAGGATGGGAATATATGGCGCTTTCTCACGAATTTCACGACAGACGGCGAGGCCATCCATCTTGGGCAGCATGAGATCGAGGACGACCACATCCGGGTGATCGTTGAGCGCCGCCTGAACGCCCGCCAACCCGTCTTCGGCGGTCTTCACGCTATAACCGACGCGTGAAAAATGCTCATTGATCATCGTCGAGATATTCTCGTCGTCTTCAACGACGAGCAGCGTGGTTTTACGCTCGCCGGCTGAAGGCACGCTTTCGCTATTGCTATCTCGCGATTTGGCTTTGTCGGCGGCAGTTGGCATCAGCGTTTTTCTTGGGCTGCGAACAACGAACAGGACGTTCGCGCATGACGCGCCAGATATGGGAGACGCGCCTCAGTTAAAGACTATAACAGGACAAGACCCTTAAACTCAAGCATTAAGTTGCAAAAAAGGATGGCCCGCAGGGCATCGCCCCACCACGGATAGCAGGCAAAAGCGCTCCAATTTTTGCTGCTCGCACCCGCGCCTGAAGCGTCAAGGCGCCCTGGCTAACAACTTCGCCGCCGACAAAATCTTGACAAAGCAGACAAGCGCGCGCAAAATCCGGCTCGCCTCTTGTGCCGAACGCTCGTCAAAATTATCAACCGAATCGAGCCAGCCCTTATGACCGGTAGTGTTCCCGTACTGGAAACATCATTATCGGGTCTCAAACTCCTCCGACGCGGCAAGGTACGTGATGTCTATGCGTTGACGGATGAGTATCTGTTGATCGTTGCCACGGACCGTATCTCTGCTTTCGATTGTGTATTGCCGACACCGATTGGGCGCAAAGGCGAGGTCCTGACCGCTCTCTCGTGCTTCTGGTT
>JBKKAL010000303.1:0-7080 GCA_046714695.1 Pyrinomonadaceae bacterium | reverse complement strand
GCCTGGTAGCATCAAGGCCGTCCATAAGCGGCAAGTGTAAATCCATTAAAATCAGGTCGGGACACCGATGCTGGATGAGCGCCACGGCCTCTTTACCATTATCTGCTTCTACGACCCGGCACCCTTTTAACACTAAAAACTCCGTCAGAATGTTGCGGGTATCATCGGAATCTTCCACTACCATAATGGTCGGGTTGTTATCGAATGTCCCCATAATAGGGCTGTCTCCAAATAAGAATATTTGTCTATAAATCTCAGCTAACTCGTATTGAGTTAGTACAACATGGGAGAGTAAAAACGAGAATAGGCGAGTTCTATGCCAGGAATATTCAAAGATTCATGCTTTTGAAGAGATTTCTGCGGCTCTGCTGCCCTCGCCACAGGCCAATCGCAAATGTCAGTTCTGTTGACTCTTCGACATTCATAACTCGTTTCAGCTCCACAATCTCTTTTGAAGTGCGGCGAATCTTTGCACGATCTCATCCTGTGCGCGATGGCGGCCCTCTTCGAGTATCTGTTTTCCGCCGACGAATACTTCGCGCGCACTGCCGCGCGCCAGTGAGAAGACGATACAGGGCAGCAGGTCTTCCGTTGATGCCCCGGCGATTGCCGGATCATCCAGATCAACCGTGAAAGAATCAGCCATCAGCCCCGGCTCGAAGCTCCCGCAATTCGCTCCCGTGCTCGCTGCGCCATGAACGGTCGCGCAATCGAAAAGGCGTGCCGCGAGAGTGCCAATCTTGTCGCTCTCAAGACTCAATACGGCGCGCTCCAATTTACGCAGACGCAGGTTCAGTTCAAGCTCGCGCGCATCTTCGAGCAGGTCTATCTGTGCGTGGCTATCCGTGCCGAGCGCTACCGCCACGCCTTCACGAAAAAATAGATCGGCAGGCACGATGCCGTCGCCCAGATTGCGCTCGGTCGTCGGGCACGCACAGACAATCGCGCGAGCGAGCGCAAGCAATTGCGCCTCTTCCGGCGCGATGTGTATGACATGCACGCCCGTGAAGCGTTGGCTTAGAAGCCCTTCTGTTTCCAGAAAATGGACTGGTGTGCGTCCGTACTCCTCCATACAGGCAGTGACCTCCGCGGGCTGTTCCGCGAGATGCATGTGAACGGGAAGCTCGCGCTCTGCGGCGAAGCGGAAGACCTCTTTCAGGTAGGGAAGCGGCACGGCGCGCACGCTGTGCGGGGCGACGCCGACCCATGCCGCGTCCATGCCTCCACTATCGCGCGCAAGCTCTGCCTGTAAATTATCAACATTGCGTAAATAGGCGTCCGCATCTTTTTCGATAAAGCGCGATTGTCTCTCGTTAGGCGGCACTTTGTGGCCTGAGCGCGCATAGGCTACGCGCAGCAGTGCGATACGAACGCCAACGTCGCGCGCGGCGCGCACAACCTCTTTGGCTAACAGGTTCGGGTCGTCGTAAGGCGTGCCCTCCGGCGTGCGATGCAGATAATGAAATTCTCCGACCGATGTGATGCCGCCCAGAGCCATTTCAAGAAAGGCCATGCGCGAGGCGTCGTAAATGTCTTCGGGGAGGAGGCGCGTCGCCGCGCTATACATCATCTCTCGCCACGTCCAGAAGGAATCACGCGCCCCCGTGCGATATTCCGTGCGCCCGCGAATCACACGTTGAAAGGCATGCGAATGCGCATTGACGAGACCGGGCAGAAGGACGCGATTCTTAAGATGATATATGGAACCGGCCCTGACCTCGCTTGCGCTCACAATTCCAGTGATGCGGCCCTGTTGGTCGCACACCAGCGCCATATCGCGCTCAAAGCGCCCGTTCATGTAGATAAGATCGGGCAGCCAGGCGATGTGTGAATCATCGTCTCGGCGCATCATTGCTGGTTGTTCGGTCGAAGTATCCGGCATCAACTCTCAGGGGAGCAGCAAATGCGAACTGCTTATCGCTTTTCGTTTGCTGCCTTTGGCGTCGAAGCGCGGCTCTTTTTGGTCGCGATCCATGCGTCCACGTTGCGTTCGAGCACATCGAGGGGGACAGCGCCCGACAGCAGCACGACATCGTGGTACTCGCGTATGTCGAAACCAGCGCCAAGCTCGCGCCGGGCGCGTTCGCGTAGCTCCTTGATCTTGAGCTGGCCGATCTTGTAGGCGAGCGCCTGGCCCGGATTCGAGATATAACGATCAATCTCGTTGACGATGTCCTGCTCCGTCTTCGCCGCGTTATCCATAAAGTAGCTGATGGCGCGCTGGCGATCCCACTTCATGTGGTGCATCCCTGTGTCAACGACAAGGCGGACGGCACGCCACATCTCGTAAGTGAGCTGGCCGAACTTCGCGTATGGATCGTCGTAGAGGCCCATCTCCTCGCCGAGAGATTCAGCGTAAAGACCCCAGCCTTCAACAAACGCCGTGTAGCCGCCGTAGCGACGAAACTTCGGTATCTCTCCCAGTTCCTGCGCGAGCGCGATTTGCAGGTGATGACCCGGCATGGCTTCGTGTAGAGAGAGCGCCATCATCTCCCACTTAGGCCGCACCTCCGGTTTGTAAAGATTGACGTAATAAAGACCGGGGCGCGAGCCGTCGGCTGCCGGAGAGTTGTAATAGGCGGTCGTCGTGTCGGGCGCGATCTTGTCTGGAATAGGAATCACACCGTAGGGCATACGCGGCAGCGTCTTAAAGACTTTGATAAGGTTCGGATCAATGCGTTTGGACATCGCACGGTATGCTTCCAGCAACTCTTCAGGCGTCTTGTAGTAGAACTGCGGATCGGTTCTGAGTTTGACGAAGAACTCCTGCAAAGTTCCCTTAAAGCCGACCTTGTCCATGATCGCCTGCATCTCCGAGCGGATGCGCTTGACCTCGCTCAAGCCCTTCTCGTGTATCTCCTGCGGCGTCATGTTGGTAGTCGTGTAGCGGCGTGCCAGATAACCGTATAGCTCCGCGCCCTGCGGCACCTGCCAGATGCCGACCTGCTCAAAGGCCGCGGGCAGGTATTCGCCGTTGAAGTAGGTCTTGAGTTTTTGGAAAGCTGGAATTACGCCTGCGGCGATTGCATCGCGCGCGCTCTTAGAGAGACGTTCGCGTTCCGCCGCCCCGATGGAATCGGGAAAACTCTTGAATGGTTTATAGAAAGGACTGTCCTCCGGGTTCTGAACAATCTGCTTGTCTATCTGGCCGGGGACACGGCCTAGAACGATCTTGGGCCACATGATGTGCGCTTTCGCGCCCTCGCGCATGAGCGTCATGTCCTGATCCATCAGGACGGGAAAGGCGCGAAGCCTTGCAATCCAGTCTTCGTAATCCTTGACGGATTGGAAGCGCAAGAGATCGCCCAGCTCGTCTGCCGTTTGAATACCGCCGCGCTGGTTGATCGGCATCAGGAAGGTCTGGAACTTTGCGCTCTCTATGTCCAGCTCCAAATCTTTTTTGAAGAGGTCATAGTTCAGTTGATCGGCGGGCGATAATTGCGCGCGATCAATCCGGTTGAGACGCGCGAGCGCCTCCTTAGTGTGCGCCTGTCGTTTACGAATAGCTTCCAGGCTGTCATCGTCCCAGCGGTCATTCCAGCGGCGGTCGCCGAGCGAAGAAGCATACGTAGGGTTCTGCTCCATCGTGTATTCCCATTCGGCGTCGAAGAAAGCTTGAAGCGCCTTTGTCGCTTCATTGGCGTTCGGATTATTGTTCTGGGCCTTGACGGCAAGGGGGGTGAACTGCGCTAAGGCGGCGGCGACCGTTAGCAGCGTGATTAAGAGTTTTATTGAGCGCATAGAGTCTCCGTTCGGCGGCCATGAAAAAGGGGCCGCGCCCTCGAATAATGTTGGTCAGATAAGTCGTGGAAGAGATAAAAACAATAGCACACGAGGTCGCGAGCGGTGAAGCCGAGCGGGTCAGCCCACACAGAGGGTAACGCTCCGTCCAGAGCAGTGACGGGGTTGGTTGATTTTCGTGAAGATTTAATGAACACCGCCGGGCCCGTTAGGGGCATCTAAATGGAATCTTGAGCAAAACACCCGAAAACCTGAAAGTTTACGCACGTTTTGCGCGCCAGCATGCGCGCCGCTTTCTAGCAGAGCGTGTCCGTGAGGCGCGCTCAACTGTCCCTCCCGCGCCGCATCGCCCGGTGCCCGCAGAGTGGAGCGACGAGCGCCTGACCGTGGCCTGGCTCGGTCATGCGACCGTTTTGATAAACTTTTACGGCACATGGCTTTTGACCGATCCGGTCTTGCGCTCGCGAGTCGGCGTTCATCTGGCGGGCGTGACTGTTGGCCCACGCCGCCTCGTCCGTCCGGCGCTCTCCGTGCGCGAGCTACCGCCCCTGGACGCTGTGCTCGTCTCTCACTCTCATATGGATCACTGCGATCTGCCGACGCTCCGCCGTCTCTCTCGCGAGACGCACGCAGTTGTTCAGAGCGGCAATCGTGACCTTGTGCGCCGCTTCCGCCGCACAAGCGACCTCGCCTGGGGCGAGAGCGTAGAAGTCGAAGGCGCGCGTATCGAAGCCATAGAGGTCAATCACTGGGGCGCTCGCAAGCTGACGGACAGGCACAGAGGCTACGGCGGATTCCTGATCACCAAAAATAATCGCGCCATCGTCTTCGGCGGCGACACGGCATATACCAGCGCCTTTGCGAGCCTTAGCACGCGCTTAAAAGTTGATCTGGCAATACTTCCCATCGGCGCTTATGATCCATGGATTTATGCTCATGCCAATCCTGAGCAGTCGTGGGCCATGCGCCGCGAGATGGGTGCTACCTACATTCTGCCCATGCATCACTCGACGTTTCGTCTGAGCCGCGAGCCCGTGAATGAGCCGATCACGCGGCTCATCAAGGTCGCCGGTGACGAAAGCTGGCGAATTACCCTGGGCGAGCCCGGCGAGACATGGATAATGCCTGAAGAAAATTTGCATGAGGATGAGAATACGCATACGTTGATAGCTACCGTCTCTTAAAAACTTCTTCTACTTCGATGAAAATTTCCTGTATCCTCACTCTCGATAAAGGAAATCTATCAGATGGCGAAGATGCTCGACCTTGTAGAAAAGATTCTGCGCGGTGAAATCCCTCCTCCGCCCATTGCCCGTCTTATCGGCTTCCAACTAACTGAGATTCGAGCGGGCGAAGCGGTCGTCGAGTTCGAGGCCACAGAGGCTCATGCCAATCCGATGGGAACGCTGCATGGCGGAGTCCTGTGCGACATTGCGGATGCCGCGATGGGCCTGGCTTACGCGGCTGCTCTGGACGAAGACGAATCCTTCACGACCCTTGAATTGAAGATCAACTTTTTAAAACCTGTGTGGAAGGGAAAGCTTCGGGCGCTTGGGCGTGTCATCAAGCAGGGCCGCACGGTGAGCCTGGTCGAGTGTGACATCACGGACGATCAGGGCGCGCTCGTCGCCCGCGCCGTGAGTACCTGCATGACGCTTAGGGGAGAGCAATCCAGAGGACGATAAGAGGCTGAAGGGAGAAACATGCGGGCTGCTTTGCTACTCGGAGCTACGGGTCTCGTCGGCGGGCATTGCCTCGATCTATTGTTAAATGATCCTGCCTATAACAGAGTCGTTACTTTGGGCAGAAGGCTTCTACCGCATGAGCATCAAAAGCTGGAGCAGCACGTCATTGATTTTGAGCAATTGCCGGACTTCGCATCCGTGATAAGCGCGCAGGATCTCTTCTGCTGTCTGGGGACGACGATCAAAAAGGCCGGATCAAAAGAGAATTTCCGCCGCGTTGATTACACTTACCAGTACGAGGTTGCGCGGCTCGCCGCTCGGAGTGGTGCGGAGCAGTTGCTTCTCGTCTCCGCTCTCGGCGCTGATGCGCGCTCGCGTATCTTCTACAACCGTGTCAAAGGGGAATTGGAGGACGCGGTATCGAAGCTTGCTTTCGACGGTATTCAAGTTTTTCGTCCCTCGCTGCTTCTGGGTGAGCGTGCGGAGTTCAGGCTCAAAGAACGTGTTGCCGAATTGACTATGAGATACGTCTCCTTTCTGATGGTTGGCCCGCTCAGGAAATACCGTCCCGTCGAAGCGCGCGCCGTTGCCGCCGCCATGTTGAAGGTCGCAAAGGAGCAACCGACGGGCGTTAACATCTTCGAGTCTGATCGCATACGTGAGATGAGCGATAGCAAATAAAGATAAGAGATAATCCTGAGAGGTGAAATGATGAGGAAGGCGAGCGTGACGGCGCGCGTCCGGGCGGTAAAGGGCTTTGAGGAGCAAGTGCGGCAGGAAGAGATTCGGCTGTCCGCTTAGTAAACCAGAAAGGCGCTGGCAACGGACAAAAGCATGAATAATGACAAAGCAGTGCGCGAGCATCTGCTCTATTTGCTGCGCGGCGGCGGCGCACACGTGGACTTCGAGACGGTCGTCAAAGATTTTCCCATCGAGCTTATCAATCAAAGAGTAGAGAACATTCCGTACACGGCCTGGCAAGTGCTTGAGCACATGCGTATCGCGCAGTGGGATATTCTTGAGTTCAGCCGCCGCGCCGGTCATGTTTCACCTCCGTGGCCGAAGGGTTACTGGCCCGGCAATGATGTGATACCCGACGCGCAGGCGTGGAACGAAAGCATTAAGACCTTCCGCGCAGACCTCAAGGCGATGGAGGATTTGGGCGAAGACCCGTCAACAGACCTCTTCGCGGCAATAGCGCACGGCGATGGTCAGACTATCCTGCGCGAAGCGCTCCTCGTCGCAGATCACAACGCTTATCACCTGGGAGTGCTCGTCACGATCAAGAGAATACTGGAAGCAACAAAGAGCGAAGGCTAAACTGCCTGCCCGTCAAGGCATCCCGCGTGCCTGCTCTTTGTATTGTCGCGGAGAATACTTGTGCGCCCCCCTCGCTTGACACGGATTAAAGCTTCGCGCAATCTTGTTTTTATAAGCTCTATAAAATATTTGTCGCAGTCCTCTTCCGAGGAAAAACAGATGAAATCTATTCTTGTCCTTGCCTTCGCAGCACTGCTGCTGCTGCTGTGCGCATTCTCGCCGACCGCTCTTGCTCAAGACAGACCGCAGGCTTATACGGGCGCAACCGTGATTCCCATCAATGGCCCCGCCATTCCTGACGGCGTGCTCGTCATCCATCGCGGCAAGATCACAG
>JBKKAL010000302.1:0-7684 GCA_046714695.1 Pyrinomonadaceae bacterium | reverse complement strand
CCCGGCCATAGCTTCAAGTTCGCCGCTGCCATGCAGGCCGCGCAGGGCGGCCCGGCGCCCGTCCTTATCCGCATCGAGACCAAAGCCGGGCACGGCGCGGGCAAGCCAACCACCAAGCAGATCGAAGAAGTTTCCGACAAGTGGGGATTCCTTGTTCGTGCGCTTAACATGAAATTGCCCGCGATGAAAAGGTAATAAGGCGGCAAAAAAAATTTGTGGCGAGTGAGAAGCAAGCTCGCTGTCCCTCGTCACTCTTTATTCATGACTGTTCTCATATGAGCTTACAACTGCGAAGAAAAACACACGAGTCCGTCATCTATATTGACAGCGACAGTGCGCCGCGCATTATGCCTTCGGGCGAGGATTTTATCCTCGAAGATTTGCCCATCGGCACGCGCGTGATCTATCCGAATCCGCCGATCAAAGGACTGCCCAACCGCGAGGCGGCGATTCGCTATGCGCTCAATCACCCGCACGATTGCGATCCGCTCTTCGCGCAGCTAGAGCCCGGCATGAAGGTCACGATTGCCGTTGACGACATCAGCCTGCCGCTGCCGCCGATGGCGACGCCCGATATTCGCCAGACCATCCTTGAGATCGTGCTGGAAATGCTCGCCGCCTACGGCGTGGACGATGTGCATATCATCATCGCCAATTCCCTTCACCGCAAGATGACACCCTGGGAGATGAAGCGAATGGTGGGGGCGAAGATTTACGACGAATTTTATCCCGACCGTTACTATAACCATGATGCAGAGTGGGCGGATGGGCTGGTGACACTCGGCGAAACCAGGCATCACGAGCCGCTACGCATCAATCGCCGCTCAGCCGAGAGCGATCTCTTAATCTACGCCAATATCAATCTCGTCCCGATGGACGGCGGTCACAAATCCGTCGCCGTCGGATTGTGCGATTACGAATCTTTGCGCGCGCATCACGAGCCGCAGACCATACGCGATTCCGACAGCTATATGGACCCGGCCCGCTCCGAGCTAAATCACAAGGTCGAGCGCTTGGGCAAGCTTGTTGACGAGCACATGAACGTCTTTCACATCGAGACGGCGATTAATAACCGGATGTACAAGGGCGACATGGATTTCCTCTTGAAGAACGAGGACGACTTCACGGCCTTTGATCGTATGAAGTTCGAGGCCATGCGTTATACGATGAGCAAACTGCCGCGCGTCGCGCGCCGCAAGCTGCTTCATTCCAAGCCAGCGCAATACGAGATGATCGCCTGTCATGCGGGACGCACAGAGCCCGTTCACCGTAAGATTATCGAGAAGGGATTTCAGCAATACGCGATTCCCATCAGTGGTCAATGCGATATTCTGATCACGGGGATACCGGACATCTCGCCCTACAACGTCTATTCGGTGCTTAACCCGCTGCTGGTGCAGGTGATGGCGCTCGGTTATCACTTCAACTTTTATCGCAACAAGCCGCTGCTGAAAAAAGGCGGCGTGCTTATCGTTCAGCATCCCTGTTACGACGAGTTCGATCACAATTTTCATCCGAGCTACATTGAATTTTTCAATCGCCTGCTGCCGGAGACGCGCGACGCCTTCGTTTTGCGGGAAAAATACGAGCGCGAGTTTGCCAACAACCCCAGTTATGTAGAGATGTACAGGCGCGGGAACGCCTATCACGGCGCGCATCCCTTCTTTATGTGGTACTGGGGCGAAAACGGTCGCCAGCACGTCGGCAAGGTCATCGCGGCGGGCGCAGAGAACGCCCATGTTCCGGCGATGCTCGGCTGGGACAGGGCGGACAATCTGACCGAAGCGATTGCGATGGCGCGCAGCTACATGGGACGATCAGCAGAGATAACGATGCTGCATCAACCGATGATCGGCATCGCCGATATGGAGTAAGATAGTTAGACTAATGAAACTATCTCCGACGGAAATTTATCAGGGCAGAAAAATCTTTCTCATCGGGAGCACGGGCTTTCTGGGCAAGGTGACGCTCTCGATGCTGCTCTATCGCTTTCCCAACGTGGGCCGCGTCTATGTCACCGTGCGCGCACGCTCGCAGGAAGAATCGGAGACGCGCTTCTGGAACAACGTCATTACCGCGCCGCCCTTCGATCCGTTGCGCGAGCGTTACGGGGATGCGCTCGAAGGCTTTATCAAAGACAAGGTCGTAATCGTCGGCGGCGACATCGGCGATACTAATATAGGCTACACAGAAGAACAGGCCCAGGCGATTGCCGACGATATTGATGTCGTGATCAATAGCGCTGGCAACGTGACCTTTAACCCGACGCTTGAGAGCGCGCTCCGTACAAACGTCGTCGGTACGCAGAACGTCATCGCCTTTACACGCCGTATGCGTCGCCCCGCTCTCGTTCATGTCTCGACCTGTTTCGTCGCGGGCAACCGGACAGGCCCTGTCTGGGAGAGCGATCCGGTTCTGGGCTATTTCCCGCGCCGCGATGAAATGGAAGGCTTTGAGTTCTCGCCCGAGCAGGAGATCAGGGATTGCGCCAAACTGGCCGAGCGCGTTCGCGAAGAGACAAAGGACGCGATGATGGTCGCCCGATTTCGCGAGCTTGCGCGCAAACGCCTGAATGAAGAGGGACGAGATGCAGATGATCCGGACGCGCTGGGCCTCGCCGTAGCGCGCGAAAGAAAGGTCTGGACGCGCACGCGCCTGACTGATCTCGGTATCGAGCGCGCCGCATGGTGGGGTTGGCCCAACATCTATACTTACACGAAAAGTCTCGGCGAGCAGTTGGTCGCCGCGCAGACCGATATGGTGCGCAGCATCGTGCGTCCGAGCATCGTTGAATCCGCGATCAGTTATCCATTTCCCGGCTGGAACGAGGGTTTCACGACCACCGCGCCTTTGATCTTTATAGCCTTCAAGGGCCAGACGCAGATTCCCGCAGACGAAAAGCTCGTTCTCGACATCACGCCCGTTGATCAGGTCGCCGCAGTGATGCTGGCGGTCGCCGCAGAGGCCTGCGTTGAAGAGCCGAGGCTCGTCCATCAGGCGGGCACAGGTGATACCAATCCGATCAATATGCGCCGCATCGTCAGCCTCGTTGGACTCTATAAGCGCAAACATTTTAAGGAGAAAGAGACGGGCCTCAGATTCGTCAACGAGATCGCCGCGCGCATGGAGACGCACACCGTCACGCAGGAGCGTTTCGAGAAGACCTCGACGCCGATGATCCATCAAGCGGCAAAGCGCGCATCATCCCTCCTGGATCGAGTTCGACCGCGTTGGGGCGGCGGACGCATCACCGAGGTAGTTGATCGCGTCAAGGAAAGAGTTGACCGGGTTGAAGAGATAACGCGCGAGACAGAGGAAGCCTTTGAGATGTTTCGACCCTTTATGGTCGAGAACGCCTACATCTTCCGCGCCGACAACGTGCGCTCTCTCTTCGCACGCATACGCAAGGACGAACAACAACTCCTGCCCTGGCATCCGGAAAAGATAGACTGGTACGACTACTGGATGAACATCCATTTTGGCGGTCTCAAAAAATGGGTGTTTCCCACGCTCGAAGAGGACATGCGCGAACAACCCAAGCGCGTTTATACATACCGCGACCTTTTGGAGTTGTTCGAGACTTCGACCAAGCGCCACGCGACGCGCGTCGCCATGCGCATCGAGCGCGAAGGCCGCCAAGAGCAGTACACCTACGCAGACCTGCGCGAATTGGCGACACGCGCCGGTGCATTCCTCGCAAGTTGTGGCATCAAGCCCAGCGACCGTGTCATCCTGCTGAGCAATAATGCGCCCGAATGGGGCATGACATACTTCGGCGTCGTCAAGGCCGGTGCTATCTGCATCCCCGTTGACCCGGAAAGCACGACCGATGATGTCATCACTTTCGCACGCGCGGGCGCAGCATCAGGGATAGTCCTGAGCGACGAGATGGCGCGCAAACATCCTGATCTTGCCGACAGACTTAGCGAAGCAGGAATGAAGGATGTGCGCATCTGGCGCTTTGAAGAGGTCTTTGCGCTTCCGGATCAACAGACCGAAGACCGGCGCATCGCCCTTTTGCCGCAGCGCGTGCAGGCTCAATCAATAGCATCTTTGATCTTTACATCGGGGACGACCGGAAGCCCCAAGGGCGTGATGCTCTCGCACCGGAATCTGACGAGCATGGTTTCCATGCTCTCCAGTGTCTTTGACATGACGACGAGCGACGGCGTGCTGTCCGTGCTTCCGCTGCATCACACGTTTGAATTCTCGACCGGATTTCTCACTCCCTTGAGTCGCGGAGCGCAGATCACTTATTTGGAAGAGCTAACGGGCGAGGCATTGGCCCGCTCGATAAAGAATGGTCATGTCACGGGAATGGTCGGCGTGCCCGCGTTGTGGGAGTTGCTGCATCGCCGTATCAGGAACAAATTCAACGAAAGAAGCAAGCTGATCGGTGAAACAGCCGATCTGCTGATTCGCGCCAACGCATGGCTGCGCGATAAGACACCTTTGAATCTGGGCTCGCTCATATTTTATCCGATTCACGAGGGGATGGGCGGGCGCATACGCTATTTTATCAGCGGCGGCTCGGCCCTTAGCGATCAGGTTCAGCGCGATTTCCAGGGGCTTGGCTTCACAATTCTCGAAGGTTATGGATTGACGGAAGCTTCGCCTGTGCTGACCGTAACACGTCCCGCGAATCGCATGCTGACTGGTAGCGTCGGCAAATCGCTGCCCGGCGTAGAAGTAAAAATCTTCGAGCCGGATGCGGGCGGGGTCGGTGAAGTCATCGCGCGTGGGCCCAACGTGATGGTCGGCTATTTCGAGAACGAAGCGGCGACGCGCAAGGCAATCGTCAACCGCTGGCTTTACACGGGCGACCTCGGACGCCTCGATGATGACGGCAATCTTTATCTCGTCGGTCGCTCCAAGGACATCATCGTTGATACCAACGGCAAGAATGTTTACCCGGACGAGATCGAAGAGCTTTACAACACTTCGTCTTTCATCAAGGAGCTGAGCGTCGTCGGATTGCCGGACGGGATCGGCGAAAAAGTCGCTTCTATGGTCGTGCCCGACTTTGATCACGACATCTCGCTTTCGCGCGCCGAGGTGCGTCGTAAAGTCGAAGAGCATTTCCGCGATATTTCATCAACACTGCCCTTCTACAAGCGCGTCAAGGTGCTTCATTTCTGGGACGGCGATCTGCCGCGCACGGCGACGCGCAAGGTCAAGCGGCGCGAAGTGGTCTCGGCCATGCAGGTCTTGGAACAAAGCATGAAGGCGGCGCAGCAGGCAGGAGTTGGCGACGGAAACCACCCGCGTGATGCCGGATGGCTTCTGGATATTGTCGCGACCGTCTCGAATCGTCCACGCTCGCAAGTCACGCCCGACGCGCGCTTGAGCGACCTCGGCTTTGACAGCCTGATGTATGTCGAGCTGGCGACCGCTATTGAGAACGCCGGCGGGACGCTTGATTCGCCCAACACTTTGACGGAAGTGGTTGACCTGCGAGAGCTGGCGAGCGTCGTCTCACGCGGGTCTTCAGCGCCAGCCGGGAAAGAGTCCAAGCGCCGTGCAGAGAGCGAGCGTCGGAGGAGCGAGAGGGAGGATGAAGAGATTTACATTCCTTCGCTTGTCCGTACGGTCGGCAATCGTGGTCTGGATGCATTGCAGCGCCTCTTTTATGAAAAATTCCTGCACACGCGATACGAAGGCCGCTCGAACATCCCTGTGCATACTAATTTTATCGTCGCGCCGAATCACACTTCGCATCTCGACATGGGACTTGTGAAGATGGCCCTGGGCGAAGCTGGTACTGACATGGTCGCGCTGGCGGCCGCCGACTACTTTTTCGATAACAAGTACAAGCGCGCCTACATGGATAACTTCACCAATACAGTCCCGATGGAACGAAGCGGAAGTCTTCGTCAATCCTTGCGTCACGCGCGTTCTTTCCTCGATCGCGGCTATAACGCACTGATCTTTCCCGAAGGCACGCGCTCTATGACAGGCGAGATAGTGGAATTCAAGCCCGTCATCGGTTATCTCGCGCTCGCTGCACACGTCGGCATCCTTCCTGTTTTTCTCAAAGGCACTTACGAGGCGCTGCCGAAGGGGGCGAATATCATCAAGAGCCGCGACGTAGGCGCTCGCATCGGTCGCTATATCTCCATCGAAGAACTAGAAGAGTTGACGAAGGGAATGCCCAGAAACGAGGCCTACCGGCTGATCGCGGCGCTCGTCCACCACGAAGTACTAAACATGCGCGACGGAACACGCCATAGCTTCGATTCCAAAGCTCTGCGCAAGCGTTGGAAGAGCGAACGGCGCGCCCATACCAGCGATATACCCAAACAACCTGAGCCCATCACTTAACTACAACGACAGGTGACAGGTCAAAGCTTGTCTTTTAGCTCATCACTCGTCACTTATCACTTTCCTCTTATGGCGACGACAACGAAAAAAGCGGCTGCACGCAAGGGCGCTGTGAAAGCAGTGACAAAAAAGCGTGGAACGCTGACAAAAAAATCTGGGCCAATCGCCCGCAGACCTTTGCCTAAAACTCTGATTACCGGCGGCACGGGCTTTCTCGGCACGCATCTCGTAGAGCAATTGATCGAAGCAGGCGTTGAGGGCTTGTGCGTCATGGCGGGATCTGTCCCTCAGAGGCTACGTGATAGGGGTGTCGAGGCTGTTGAGGGCTCAATCACAAATCCCGAAGATGTCAGGCGTGCTGTGGAAGGCGTGACGGAAGTTTATCATCTGGCGGGGCGCGTCTCACGCGAGTCGAATGATGCGCGCGAGATGATGAAGATTCACGTTGACGGGACGCGCCTTTTGTGCGAAGCGGCGCGCGCCGCCGGGGTCAAAACTATTGTCATGGCTTCGAGCAGCGGGACGATTGCGGTGACGGAGACGGGTGAAGAGTTGCCGGATGAATCCTGGCCGCCGCCCCTGGATATTATTTCGCGTTGGCCCTACTACGCGAGCAAGTATTATCAGGAGCAGGTGGCGCTGGAAAACTTTTCGGGACGCGGCTTGCGGCTCGTCATTCTCAATCCGAGCCTGCTTTTGGGGCCGGGCGACGAGCGGCTCAGCTCGACGAAAGTAATCCTCGATTTCCTGGCGCGTAAGATCACGGCCGTGCCGCGTGGCGGGCTGAGCTTTGTTGATGTCCGCGATGCAGCTACCGCTTTCCGTCGTGCGATGCAGGACGGCAAGCACGGCGAAAGGTATCTGCTGGGGAGCGTCAACTGGACGTTTGAAAAGTTCTTCGGTCGCCTCGAACGGATAACCAAAACGGCAGGCCCGCGACTTTCTCTTCCCAAAAGCTTTACAATCGCCGGATCAAAATTCGTTGACGCACTTTTCCGTCAATGGAACATGGCATCGCCCGTCGAGGCCGAGGCCATCGAGATGGCAGAACATTTCTGGTATCTGGACGCCGGGAAGGCACGCGACGCGCTTGGCTTTATTCCCCGCGACCCGGCTGAGACGATAAATGAAACGGTCGCTTATGTGCGTGAGAATTTTCTCGGAAGCGATGCGTTCAAGCAGGGTGTGAGCAGCAGGTAAAGAGCGCCCGTCTAAATATTTATCAGGCTCGCACTCTCAGGGCTCGAGGCAAGATTTCAAAAGTCGCGGGCAGGCGTCCCGGTAGTTCCCCATCCACTTCGATTGCCACCTTTACATCTTCGCGCGCAGGGCGAGCTTCGACGCGCGCGGCGAGCGCGTGATG
>JBKKAL010000301.1:0-4607 GCA_046714695.1 Pyrinomonadaceae bacterium | reverse complement strand
GCTGCTATGAGCGTCAGCTATCAAACCACTGACGGCGCGGGTTTACAGGATTGCAATGTCATCAACGGAATTGCCTCATCTCGGTGCGACTATGCCATCGGGGTCGGCACGCTCAACTTCGCCCCGGGCGATTCTTCAAAGACAATCTCTTTAAACTTAATTGACGATGTCTTTGCAGAAGGCGCGGAAACATTCACTATCACATTAAGCAAGCCCTTGGGAGGAGCGGTTTTGGGAGCGACCAATTCTGCTACGATCACTGTTACCGATAACGGCAATGAGGGAGGAGCCAATCCGATAGACCGGACGGCCTTCTTCGTCCGCCAGCATTACATGGATTTCCTCAACCGCGCACCAGAAGAGCCTTCTTTCACCGACTGGCAAAACATCCTCAACAACTGTCCCGCAGGCTCTGCGGCTTGCGACCGCATTGAAGTCTCCTCAGGCTTCTTCCGCTCCCCGGAATTTCGCGAGCGCGGCTATTTCCCCTACCGCTTCTACGCTGTCAGTTTGGGCCGCAAACCCGACTACCTGGAATTCATGCCTGACCTGGCGCGTGTCAGCGGTTTTCTCACCGACGCCGAGAAGGAACAGGCACGCCGGGACTTTATCTCGGAGTTTATGGCGAGAGCACCCTTTGCAGGCATCTATAACCCGCTGACCGACGATGAATATGTCCAGAGATTATTCACAACGACGGGAGTGACACAGGTAACTGTCTCAGGAGTGGTACAGACTGTGGCGACGATGCAGCAGGCGATGAGACAGGGCAAAACCAGAGGGCAGGTCTTGCGAGAGATAGTTGAAAGTCCGGAGGTGGATGCTAAGTTTTACACGCAGGCGTTTGTGGTGATGCAATACTTCGGGTATTTGCGGCGTGACCCGGACGCGCTCTATCAGCAATTGATCCAGGAGATGAATGCGAATCCGGGGAACTACCGGCAGATGGTCAATACATTCGTCAACTCTCTCGAATATCGCGCTCGATTCGGGGTGCCATAAAGCTCATTCCCGTTTGTGCCGGTCGCTAGAGAGACGCCGGAGCTTGCTTTTGAACTCGGCGGAGGTCAAGCGGTATTTGAAGGCTTTGACCCCGTTGATCGTGACGACGGGGATTTCCCATCCGTAGCGCTCGACGAGCGCGGGGTCATCGTCAATGTTGATCTCTTCGAGTATGAATTGATCGGCGCAATCGGCGGCTGAAATCTGCGCTTTGGCCTCTTCGCATAGATGGCAGTTCGGTCGCGTGTAGAGCAGAACATGAACCCTGTTTTTCATCAATGATAAACTCGCTTTCGGCAAAACGCATACATGAGCCGGTTCGCAGGACGTAAAAACAGGCCCGGCAATCGGCATCTATATTAAAATTTAAATATTGCCACATTCCTGTGAAAAGAGTATAAATACGGCAACCGAGCCAATTAATAATTTCATCTGGCGCGGCGCTCTTCATGATAATGCATAGCGTTCCGGAGAAGGTCGCAGAGAATTTTTTCCCTGTGAAGCGGGGAATTGTATAATCTGCTACATTCTCTGATAGTAGCGGTCTATCAGCAACTCGACAGTGAAATTTGTGCAAATTTCAGCCCAGTTTTTAGATGGAGGTTTGCGGAGTGGGTACTGAAGATAAACCCGATCAAGCAGCCGAGAGCGTAAAAGAAACTCCAAAGGTCGGGAAGCAGGCAGGCGATGCCCCGGCAACCGATGAGAGTTTGCAGGCCACTCTTGCTTCTCCGACAATGCCTAGCGTGCCGAGGAGCAATCCAACCGACAAAGAGCCTGATCAAACAGCAGCGCCTGGCAAAGAAGTCCCTTCGGCCACGCCGCCTGCGGCGCGCGTCGCGGGCGCGGGCGGCGCAGCCAAATCAACGACCACGCCGACCGCCGCCGTCACCAAAGGCATCCCGAAGCCTGTGGCTGCGAGGGCGACCGGCGCAGTCGTCGAGAGCACGCCTGATCCGCCGGTCAACAAGATGCGCAGGCGCATCATCTGGGCCAGCGTCGCCGGATTTCTCGCCACCAGCTTCCTGATGTTCCTGCGCTTCTTTCTGCCGCGCAGCATCTTCGAGCCTTCGAGCATCTTTCGCATAGGCTTTCCGTCAGACTATGGTCTCGGCGTTGACACCAAATACCAGCAGCAATACCGCATCTGGGTGGGCAAGTCCTCGGAGCGCCTCTTCGTCATCTACGCGGTCTGCACTCACTTAGGCTGCACGCCGGATTGGAAGGCGAGCGAGAATAAGTTTAAATGCCCTTGCCACGGCAGCGGCTACGACAGCGATGGCATCAACTTTGAGGGGCCAGCGCCGCGCCCTATGGATCGCGCTCACGTCGAGCTGGATGCCGAAGGACAGATCGTCGTCAATGTCGGCAAGCTCTATCAATGGCCCAAAGGCGACGAGAATAACTTTGAAAAGCCAGGTGCATATATTCCACTCTGAGCCATTTTAGATTTTGGATTTTAGATCTTGGATTGACGGGCTGCGAAAGATGAAAGCCTCGATTCCAGGATTCAAGATAACGGAAGCGTTAATCTAAAATCCAAAATCTAAAATCCAAAATCTGAAGGGTTTGTGATGGAACCTGAAAATCCTGATGTGAAAACGAAGGATGCCGTGCAGCTCACCGATGGCGATAAGAGTCAGTCGAGTTTGCTGGAAAGGGTGCGCGCCGAGGGGACTGCGCTCGCGGAGAGAGCCAAGGAAGAGGCCAAGTCTTACAAAGACCCGCAGCAGACGCAGCTCTGGAAATCCATCTTTCGCGTCTCGCATGATCGCTCAGACCCGCGCAATCGCAGTCTCTCGATTCTTTCAAACGTTTTTTTGCATCTGCATCCGGCCAAGGTCAATCGCGACGCCGTGCGTTACGGCTTTACCTGGGGCATGGGCGGCATCACCTTCTATCTTTTCATCGTCCTGACGTTTACGGGCGTGCTTTTGATGTTCTATTACCACCCGACCAAGGTACAGGCGTTTCGCGACATTCTTTATCTTGAGCACGACGTGCCGTTCGGCAAGCTGCTCAGGAACATGCACCGCTGGGCCGCGCACCTGATGGTCATCACCACCTGGCTGCACATGTTTCGCGTGGTGTTGACGGGCTCATACAAGCGCCCGCGCGAGTTTAACTGGTGCGTCGGCGTGGTGCTGCTCGTGCTCACCTTGCTCCTATCGTTTACGGGTTATCTCTTGCCGGACGATCAGTTGGGTTTCTGGGCAGTGACGGTCGGAACTAATATGGCGCGCGCGACTCCCATGTTCGGCAGCGAAGGCCCCTTTGGGCCGCAACTCGGCATGACGCCCTTTAACGACGTGCGCTTCGGCCTGCTTGGCGGCTCAATCGTAGATTCAAACGCGCTGCTGCGTTCCTATATCTGGCATTGCATCGGCATCCCGCTCGTCGCATCCATCTTTATGGCAGTACATTTCTGGCGCATACGCAAGGATGGAGGCATCAGCGGGCCAGCGCCCGTGATGCTCGAACCGGAGATGAAGGCGGTCAAGAAGAAGTAGTAGCTTGCCGAGGCAAGCGTGGGCAAGGATTGTGTTTCGCGATTTTTTTTTGATGAACCGAACTGGAATCCGATCTAACTAAGCGGAGAAGAGTCGGAGATGGAAGAGAGAAAACCCAGGTTTAGTCCAATCACGTTGGGTTTGATCGTCGCGGGTGTGATCGCCCTCGGGCTTTATATCTGGTGGGTAGAGGACTGGCATCAGATTTGGGTCATCACATCAGCGCCGGATAATGTTCCGATTGTGGCGATGTTGTTTCTCGTGCCGTTCTATACCTGGTACGGGATCAAGCAGGCGCGCGACAATGATCGTTTGATTGATACTTTAGAGGGCGATCAACAACTGGCGAAGACGCATCACCGTAAAGTCGAGCCATGGCGTCCGGGATGGGCGCGCGAGCTGCACGTCTGGCCTTATCTGGTTCGTATTGAATTTCTCGCCGCTGTGATCGTGACGGTCATTCTCTTCGTCTGGTCAATCACGCTCAACGCGCCGCTGGAAGAGCCCGCCAATCCGAACCTGACGATGAACCCCTCGAAAGCTCCCTGGTACTTTCTGGGCCTTCAGGAGATGCTTGTCTATTTCGACCCCTGGATCGCGGGTGTGGTGATGCCCTCGATCATCATGGTCGGGTTGATGGCTTTCCCTTATGTGGATTCCAACCCGCTCGGCAACGGTTATTACACGATCAAGCAGCGAAAATTTGCGCTCCTGATGTACGGGTGGGGATGGCTGATGTGGATTCTGCTGATCGTCATCGGCACGTTTATACGGGGGCCGGGCTGGGGCTGGTTCTGGCCCGGACAGACATGGGATCACAACGTGGTGGTCTTCGATAGAAACATAGACCTTCACGACTGCGTCGCCACAAGCTGGCTCGGTAAAACGCTTGGCCTCGGTTTTCTTTCCGGCAACATCGGCAAGTTTATCTTCGGGGCGATTGTGGTCGGTGGCTTCTTTATCCTTGGTGGACTGTTTTTTCACTGGCTGATGATGCGGGGCGGATTCGATCGCTTTGACCGGTCGCTGCCATGGTGGCGGCGCTTTTGGCTCTGGCTTACCACCAAAGTTGAGTACGAGCGCTAGCTGCTGGCT
>JBKKAL010000300.1:0-16311 GCA_046714695.1 Pyrinomonadaceae bacterium | reverse complement strand
CTCCATGATCGGAGAAAAGAAAAGCCGGTTTACCAGGTTCACCTTCTCAACCGTTTCAATAATAGATTCAGAACACCGACGTATCCGACCAGGACAGTTCGCTCTTATGATGGATATGTTTATTGTGTCAACGTTCCCAATCACGTTATTTATGTAAGGAGAAATGGCAAAGCCCTTTTTTGCGGCAACTGCTATGACGAAGGCAAGCGCATTGCAGAAACGCTGATGATGGATTATCACCGTCAGAACGATGTGGATATACGCATCGCGCGCATCTTCAATACCTATGGGCCAAGAATGTTGGAAAACGACGGACGTGTCGTCTCGAATTTTATCGTGCAGGCTCTGGATGGCAAAGAGCTGACCATCTACGGCACTGGCGAACAGACGCGCTCCTTTTGCTATGTTGATGATCTGGTCGAAGGTTTAATCAGATTGATGAACACGGAAGATATACATGATCCCGTAAATATGGGCAATCCGAGTGAGTTTACCATCCGGGAACTGGCCGAAGAGGTCGCACGCATTTGCGGGCTACGAGCTGAGATCAAATACTGCCCGTTGCCGCAGGATGACCCGAAGCAGCGACAGCCCATCATCACTCGCGCACAACAGTTGTTGGGCTGGCAGCCTACCATCCCTTTACAAGAAGGACTCGAACGCACAGTCGCTTATTTCGCCGAGCGGCGGCATGGAACCCGACCGAAGGAAGATTTACCCGCAAGCTAAAAGGGCTTTTATGTTAATCAGGCAAGGCATCAGGCCGTATAAGCTCGACAATTATGCCGATCCCAACAATGACGAAGAGTTATTGTTCCCGCCATGAACTCCATCCGGATGATTCAATAACAGGCCCAGGGCGAGAAGTCTCTGGGCTGTCTTTTTTCTCACGCCGCAGGGGCTGCCCGGCAGCGATTGTCTATCTTGATGGGCCTGTGCTGCGATAAAATAGCGCGGTGGGTTTAGAGGCCGAAGAAATCTGCACACAACCGCGTTGACGAGGCCGAAGCGAGAGAAGAGAGCGCATGTTTGCGATTCAAGAGATAGCGGGTTTAAAGCGTCAATGGGAGTTGCCGGAAGGCCGCACCCTGACCCTTGGTCGCGCGCCCGACAATGATATACGCATAGACGACCTGCGCGTCTCGCGTCATCACGCCGTCATCCGTTCCATCTCACGCCTGCGCGCCGAACTGTCAAACGTGAGCAATGACAATATCGTCCTTATCAATGACCAGCCGGTTCGCGCAGAGACGGGTAATCCTGCGCTTCGCGTCGGCGATCAAGTCAAGATCGTTGCCACACTCTTCCGTGTCACCTGGAACGCCGAGCCGCCACTCAGTTATACGGACGAGCCGCTCTCCATGAGCACTTCTATGATTCCGGCTGAGTCGGGCGTCTCCCGGCTGTTGATGACGACTTCGTCACAGCGTACCAAAGACGACGAGATCAAGGAGTTGCGACGAAAGGCCGAGATGCTGGCCCAGTTGTGCGAGATGAGCGCCGCGCTCGCCTCCGATTTCGACGCCGGATCAATCCTCGATTATGCGACCGGCGTCGTCATGCGCACGATCCCGGCAGACTGTTGCGCGGCCCTCCTGATTGATGAGGGCAAAGACCCGCGCCCCATCAGCCTTCGATTTCGCCAACCTAATGATCCCAATTCGCAGCAACCTTTGATCAGCCGCACGGCTGTTCGCACAGCCATCGAGAAGCGCGTCATGCTCTCTTCGCACGATGTCTTGAAGGACGTTAACCTCAACGTCAGTCAGAGCGCCGTGATGCAGGGTATACGCTCGCTCGCCTGCGCACCCCTGGTCGGGCGCGATGGCGTTTACGGCGCGCTCTATATTGACCGGCGCGACGCTCTGGAGACTTTTACCGAAGTTGATACGCAGCTTCTCGCGGCGGTGGCGGCGCAGGCGGCGACAGCCGTCGAAGCGGCGCGCTCACATGAGCGTGCGCAACGCGAGGCTCTGGCGCGCGCAGCCTTCGCGCGCTTTATGCCCGAACATATCATCAAGGAGCTGGTCGAGAATCCGCAAAAGTTTCAATTGGGCGGAATCAACAAGCGGGTCACGGCGCTCTTCTGCGACGTGCGCGGCTTCGCCAAGCTCTCGCATCGCGCTCGACCGGAAACCATCGTTGATCTCTTGAATATCCTCTTCACAGAGATGGCCGCAGAGATTTTCCAGCATCATGGGACGCTTAATAAATATCTGGGCGACGGTTTGATGGCGCTCTTTGGAGCGCCCCTCGAAGGCGATGCCGATGCCATCAACGCCGTCACTACGGCCATCGGCATGCAGCGACGACTCATCGAGGTCAACGTGCAGCTCGCGGCGAAGAATCTGCCAGCCGTCACGCTCGGTATCGGGATCAATACCGGTGAAGCCACCGTCGGCTGCATCGGCGCGGAGCAACGCTCCGAATACACGGCTATCGGCGACACGATCAACATCGCATCACGCATCGAAAATCAGGCCAAGCCCGGCCAGGTGCTCGTCACGGAAGCAACCGTTAAGGAACTCGGCGGCAAATTTCCCCTGAGCGAGCCCTGGTCGGTCGAAGTGAAAAACATAGACGAGCCAGTGCAAATCTACAGCGTGTTGTACCAGGCGGAGACGGGCGCAGCGCAAACATAAGCCGCCTCTCTGAAAGGGGCTTCAGGAATGACTTCAATCCGCATGTACGATTGTAATTTTTATTTAGCGTGGATTGCGGCTTTGAAGCGTTTTGGAGCGGCCAATCTCGACAAAGACTGTGCGGGGCGTGGTTGAAGGTTTTGGACTCTCGCCGCAACTGCCGCAGCCGGTCGTGCATGAGGAGGCGGAGGCGCTATCGCCCTTCTTGCCCGCGCGAAACGAGCGTAGGTGCTGGAGGCCGCGACGGGCAACATAGCCCACGGCTGCGAGCACGATCAAAGCCACCAGGATGTTTTGCCAATCAAGCATCATACCTTTTAAGCGAAACCAAGAAGCCGCCCGCCCTGAAAAGTGATCAATGAAGCGATGTAGGCTAAGACAAGCATGTAGCCTACCATAAAGAGCGGCCAGCGCCATGAGTTAGTCTCGCGCCGGACGACTGCGATTGTGGACATGCACTGGCACGCGAGGACGAAGAAGACCATCATCGAAACGGCGACGAGCGGCGTCCAGGCGGGCGTGCCGTCCGGTCGCCGGGCATTGCGCACGGCGTCTATAAGAGATGGAGAGCCTTCGTCCTCGTCCGAACCGACGTTATAGACGATGCTAAAGGTCGAGACGAGCGTCTCTCGCGCGGCAAACGAAGAGATCAAACCAATGCCCATCTTCCAGTCGAACCCTAAGGGCGCGATCACGGGCTCGATAAAGCGACCCGCGCGCCCGGCAAAGCTATTGCGAATCTGCTCGCCGGTCTCCTCTGACTCCTGCCTGTTCTGATTCGACGCTGAAGCGGCTTCACCCTCTCGCTGACCCCCCTGCTGCGTTGGTTGAGCAGTCTCCGTAGCGGGCGTACTTTGATTCGTGGGCGTTTGAGAACGCGGAAACGTGACGAGCACCCAGAGAATAATCGAGATGGCGAGGATCACAGTCCCGGCGCGGCGAACGAAGAGCCACCCCCGCGACCAGATCGTCTGCGCGAGGGTCAAAAAGTTGGGCACGCGGTAAGGCGGCAGCTCCAGTACGAGCGGCGGCGGCGGCGCTTTCAAAATCGTGTGCTTCAAAATCCATGCGACGCAAACGGCCACTATAATCCCCAGCAGGTACATCGAGACAATCATCAACGCACCGACCGAGACAACACCGAACACTTTTTGCGTCGAGAAGAACGCGGCGATCAGGAGCGCATAGACGGGCAGCCGCGCCGAACAGCTCATAAAGGGCGCGATCATGATCGTGGCGAAGCGATCCTTCGGATTCTCAATCGTGCGCGTCGCCATAATGCCCGGAATGGCACACGCGAAACTGCTCAGGAGCGGCATAAATGCTTTGCCATGCAGTCCTACGCCCCGCATCAGGCGATCCATCAAAAACGCCGCCCGCGCCATGTAACCGGTGTCTTCTAGAATCGTGATGAAGAAGAAGAGCAGTAGAATCTGCGGCAGAAAGACCAGCACGCCGCCCACGCCCGCAATGATGCCGTCAACCAGCAGGTCTGTTAGCAAACCCGCAGGCATAATCCCGCGCACTAAATTCCCAAGCGTGCCGAAGCCCTTATCAATCAAGTCCATCGGCAGCGCGGCCCAAGAGAATATCGTCTGAAAGACCAGCAGCATAATGGCTAGCAAAACAATGGGCCCGTAAAGCTTATGCGTGACGATGTAGTCAATCCGCTCGGTCGCCGTTGAACTCTTGTCTTCACCCTTTCGATGCACGCACTCGGCCGCGATCCGCTCGATCCATTCATAGCGGGCCAACAGAGGCTCTTGCCACCACTTCTGATCCGCTTCGGCAAGACGCAAACGTGCGCGCTCGACCGCTCCACGCCTCTCCGTGTTCGTGGGCAGTTCTTCTCCGTAGAGATCGCTTACCGCCGTGTGTCGCGCGCCCCTCGCTTCCTCAGTGCCCTCTTCTTCTGCGAGCGAGCGAAGCTCGCTTTCTGCCGCCTCGGAAAGAGACCAGCCCGCACCCGGCCCTGTGTTTCCTGCCGTCTTGATAACCGCCGCCGCGAGCGCTTCGATGCCGCGTCTCTGTGCCGCTACAACCGTAATCACCGGGACGCCTAAAGAGCGGGACAACTGCTCCGCGTCAATCTCTATGTCCCGACGTTGGGCCAGATCAACCATCGTCAACGCCACGACGAGAGGCCGCCCATATTCTAAAAGCTGCGTTGTCAGATAGAGATTGCGCTCAAGGTTGGTCGCATCAACGACGGCAACGATCACATCCGGAGCATCAAGGCCGGGCATTTTTCCCGTCAGGACATCTCGCGCAATCTTTTCATCTACGGACGCTGCGTCAAGACTATAGAGTCCCGGCAGGTCTATCACGCGCGCGGGCGGCGAGGTTGCCGTGCCCTGCACGACGAGCGACCAGGTCCCCTCTTTACGCTCAATCGTCACGCCCGGATAGTTCGCGACCCTTTGCCGCAAGCCTGTGATCGTATTGAAGAGGGTCGTCTTGCCCGCGTTGGGATTCCCCGCGAGCGCGATGGTCAAGGCTTTATTCGAGCGCTCAGTCGTCCTTGTAGGCTCTTGGGCGAGGGAAGGGGATTCGAGGGTGGTGCTCATAAAGCAGTGATGAGTGATAAGTAATGGTGACCGCGATGACGAATAAATGATGATGAGACGCAGCTACAGCTCACCTTCCGCTTATCGTTCATCCGTCACTGCTGAAACCGTAATCGTTTGTGCTTCTGTACGCCGCAGGGCCAGATGATAGCCGCGCACGCGAATCTGCATCGGATCGCCGAGCGGAGCAATCCTGACGACGCTGATATGCGCGCCGGGCACAACGCCCATCTCCATCAAACGACGCGTGATAGCGCCCGATCCATTGACGGCGACGACGCGCGCAGGCACGCCGACCGGCAGGTGGGCCAGCGTCGAGTTGCTCAGAGTGTCTTTGTATGGCGTCACGTTGTGTATCCTTAAAAGCCGTGGTCAGTATATCCGAATTGAAATTAAATTTCAATTTCATTTTTGCGGTGGGGTGGGAGGAGGTATGGTGATTTGATCTTACTGGCGCGTAAGGGGAATGATCGCGAGGTCTGCGCGCAGCGGGCCGAGTTCCGTATTGGCTGTGACGCGTAGAGGGAGACGGCGACTATCTTCACTGACCCATAAGCGCAGAGCGTATTTATCGCTTTGCGGATCGTCCGTCGTTAGTGATAGCTGAACTGCGGGAATCTTTTGGCCGCCCAGGTCAATCACCTCCCGCTTGAGCGAGGTGATAAAGAGCGTGAGCGGACGGTCTTCGATCAGGAAAGAGACGGCGTTTCTCTTCGGCGGCGCGAGATTAAAAGAGCGCAGCGCATAGAGGACTGAGACGATGTCGTGTGTCCCGACGGGAATCTCTATGCGCACGCCTTTGTCCGTCGAAGCATTACCGCGATCTTGATCAATAGTCAGGGTCTTATTGATACGGCGTTTACCTTCTCTGCGATTTATCTCGATGCGGAAGGGAAGCAGCGTCGTCGGATCAACGTAAGTATTGATCTGGTCGTTGGCGACAAAGAGACGCTGCATAGCGCCCGTGGTCTGGGCCTGCGCTGCCAGGAGCAGTCCGTCACGATTGAAATACTTTGCGCGCGGGCGTACTTGAAACGTGGAGGTGCCGGCCGCTGTGGTCATGTTACCCAGAAATACATTAAAGGTCAGTTGCTCTCCGGCGGAAAAGGGCAGACCCGGTGGCAGCGCCGCGCCTGCCGGTGTGTTGGGGACGGTCGTCAAGGGCTGGGTTATTCTTGTAGTCTCGACCGGACTTGTCGGCGGCGGAACGCTGGGCAGTTCGGAGCTTGAAAGCTCTGCTCGAATCTCTCCCGCCGCATGGCGTGCCGTTAGCAGGACAGGGACATGACGCGCATCGTCGCTAAAGTAGATTCGCACGCGATATTTGTCTGCCACCTGATTATTCCTGATGCGCAGTTGCGTGGCGATAGTATTAAAAGATCCGACGTTCGTCTTGACGAGCTGGCGTCCCAGCACCTGCAATTCGACTTCATACTGTTCCGCGTGCTGGCGCACAGTGAAGAAATAGGACGCCTCGACCAAAGGCAGGGCGCGCATGCGATAGATCGCAGAGAGAAAATCATACGGGCCTGAGAAGGTGATGCGCGCCGGGATCGCCGAGACGCCCACGGGGAGATCGTAATCATTTGAGGTGTCGGCTGTGCGCGCGCCCTCGCGTATTACCTGCTGCGACCTGAAGGGCAGACCCGATTCGGGATCAATATAGGTCGTATAGTCGTTGTTAAGCGAGTAGAGCGCAGCATTGACGACGCCCGTGGTCTCCACGTGCGCGCGTAATTGCAATCCATCACGATTAAAGAAATTGCCACGTTCGGCGACGAACATCTCTATGTGCGCGGCGGTGGAAAAGTTTGAGAATGAGACGTTATACGTCAAACGCTCGCCGACCTGATAGGGAGCGCGGGAAAAGGGAAGAACGATGACCGCGTCCTTGCGTTGTGCTGCCAACGGAAAGCAGAGAGCAAGATAGATGAGAAGAGCCGTGATAAACGTTAACGAACGATTCAAGCGTCAAATCCCCTTGACATCAGATTAATTTGCAAAAGCGCGACCCTGTCAACAGAACAACCCCGATTGTACACGCATCGCTACGTGTAATGTTCCGAATGAACAGGTAAACATCAGATACGATTAAGGCCAGCCGCACCGCCGAACAAATGCCAGTATCTGATCATAATGCGATCCGACCACACCTGAGTGTACGGCAAAAAGTTGCCGAGCGCGACATCAAATAAGACCATGCTTTCCCTGCGCCGGCTAGAGACCGCTGCTTTGAGCCTTGAGCGCGAGCGCCTGGGCCATCTCCTCAACAACCATAATGGCCGCGCGCTGCGGGTCTTCCGCTTTTAGGATAGCCCTGCCCATGACGAGATAATTCGCGCCCGCCAACACGGCTTCCGCAGGGGTCATTATCCGTTTTTGATCATCGGCGGCCGCACCAAGGGGGCGCACGCCGGGCGTCACGATCAGAAAATCCGCTTTACGAACCGAAGCGCGCACCAGCGCAACCTCTCTTGGCGACGCGACGACGCCATCCATCCCGCACTCTGTGGCCAGACGCGCGAGCATACCGACCATCGCCTCCGCGCCGGAAGGAATGCCGACCTCCGCGAGCGTGGCGCTATCGGCGCTGGTCAGCACCGTCACGGCAATGACTACAGGGCGAGCGATGCCTTCACGCGCGCAAGATTCCATGACTGTTTCCATCGTACGTCGCATCATGTGGCCGCCGCCGAGCGCGTGAACATTGAACATGGAAACGCCAAGCCGTGCGGCTTCGACGCCCGCGCTCGCAACAGTGTTCGGGATGTCATGAAACTTCAGATCGAGAAAAACTCTTGCCCCAGCGGCTACCAGCTCTCGCACTATCCCAGGCCCGGCGGCGGTGAAAAGCTGCGAGCCGATCTTGAACATCCCGGCATGATCACGCAGCCGCGCGAAAATCTCTCTCGCTTCCTGCGCGCTCTCCACATCTAGCGCGACGATCAGCCTGTCTTTTACCGCTTCATTCATCTTCATACCACCGCCAGTTCCCCCGCGCGGCACCCGACCGCATCGTCGAGCGAATTGAAACCCTCCCTGCTCAATATCTCGGCCAGCCCATCATTGATGCTGCGGACGACACCGATTCCTTCATAGATAAACCCTGTATAGAGTTGGACCAGACTCGCCCCGGCGCAGATTTTCTCCCATGCGTCTGCGGCGTCGAAGATACCGCCCACGCCTATGATCGAAAGCCTTCCACGTGCGAGATGATACAGCCGGGCGATTATCTCTGTGGAGGGCGCGCGAAGCGGCGCGCCGCTCAGGCCGCCCTGGCCGCACGCTTCGACTTCAAGTGCGGGCGTACGCAAGCTGGCGCGACTCGTCGTCGTATTGGTCGCAATGATGCCCGATAGCCCTGCGCTGTGCGCGACTTCAACAATTGATTCCAGGTCTTGCAGGTTGAGATCAGGCGCGATCTTGACGAGCAGCGGCACGAGACTGCGCCCCGTTGGCCCAACCGATAACTCTTCGTTTCTTTGTTGCAGCGCCTTGAGCAGAGAGGACAGAGCATCTGCTCGCTGAAGCTCACGCAGGTTCGGCGTATTTGGCGAGCTGACGTTGACGACGATATAATCCGCGAGCCCATGCACCTGCTCAAAGCTGGCGAGATAATCGGGGATGGCATCTTCGACCGCAACCGCACGGCTCTTGCCGATATTAATGCCGAGCACACAGTGGGGACGATGTCGCGACAGATATTCTGCGACCCTCCCCGCGCCATGATTATTAAAGCCCGCGCGATTGATCAGGGCGCGATCAAGCGGCAGTCGAAAAAGACGCGGACGTGGATTACCCGGCTGCGCTTCGCGCGTGACCGTACCGACCTCTATAAAGCCGAACCCCAGCGCCGCAAGTCCCTCTGCCGCCTCGCCGTTCTTATCAAACCCCGCAGCGAGTCCGACCGGATTCTTGAAAGAAAGCCCGAACCGGCGCAGCTCGCCGAACGGCACGCGCTCGAAACGTCTGGTCGTCATGCGCCGCGTCCAGGCGGGCGAGAGCGCAAGCTGAAGCGACAGTAATGCCAGTTCGTGTGCCGATTCAGGCGGCAGGCGAAACAGCAGAGGGCGCAGGATTGAGCGATAGAGCATTAAAAGACAGTGAATTGCGACGAATGACAAGATAGAATCATGTAAGACCCTCATTCTATCTTGTCGCTCGTCACTTGTCACTCATCACTGCTTCGATACCCTTGTCACCTGTCACTGATCTTGTTAGTATCCAAAGCCAATGGATTTTGTGGAGAAAGCTCGGATCATGGACGGCGCGCGGATCAATCGCGCGCTCTCAAGGCTTGCCTCTGAGATCGTTGAAGAGAATCATGGCGCGGGCGATCTTTATCTTGTGGGCATACGCAGGCGCGGCGTGCCGCTGGCCGAGCGCATGGCCGACAAGATAGCAGACCTCGAAGGCGAGCGACCGCCCGTCGGTATCCTCGACATCACGCTTTATCGTGATGATCTTTCGACCGTTGGGGCAAATCCTGTGGTCAACAGAACTGAGCTTCCGGGCGATATAGATAATCGCAATATCGTGCTGATTGACGATGTGCTTTACACCGGGCGCACGATTCGCGCCGCGCTCGATCAGTTGATAGACTTTGGCCGCCCTCGTCGCGTACAACTCGCCGTCCTGATTGATCGCGGCAAAGAGCATCGGGAGCTGCCGATTCAGGCGGACTTCGTCGGGAAGATCGTGCCGACGAAAAAGAGCGAGATTATCAAGGTCATGCTCACGGATTTTGACGAGGAAGAGGGCGTCGCCATCGTCGAGCGACCCATCGCAGAGACTGCCTGAGAGCGGCCAGAGATGGCCGCTTTTTTTTATGCGCGCGTAATATTTTGACTGGTGGGCTGGTAAATCCTGATGAGTACGAAGCCTGAGAATGCCTTTGCGCTAAAGCACCTGCTTGGCATACGCGAGCTATCGGCGCTGCAAATAACGCATGTGCTGGACACAGCGGAATCTTTCCGCGACATCTCGCAACGCGAGATCAAGAAAGTTCCCATCCTGCGCGGGCGCACCGTCATCAATCTCTTTTTCGAGCCCTCGACGCGCACACGCACATCGTTTGAGATCGCGGCCAAGCGGCTCTCTGCCGACGCAATTAATATCAGCGCCTCAACTTCGAGCGTCAGCAAGGGAGAAACGCTGCTTGACACCGCGCGCAATCTCGAAGCGATGTCGCCCGATGTGATCGTCGTGCGTCATGCGGCAGCGGGCGCGCCGCATCAACTGGCGCGTATCTGTCGCGCCGGAATAGTCAACGCGGGCGACGGCGCGCACGAGCATCCGACGCAGGCGCTGCTGGACGCACTGACCATACGCGACCGCAAGGGCCGAATCGAAGGCTTGAAGGTCGCCATCATCGGCGACATTCTTCATTCGCGTGTGGCGCGCTCCAATATTCATCTCCTGACGAAGCTCGGTGCGACCGTCCACGTCGCCGGGCCGGGCACGCTCGTACCAGAAGAATTTGCCGGGCTTGTCGAAGAGGGCGTGGTCGTCGAGCCTCGAATCGAGGGCGCAATGGAAGCAGCCGATGTGGTGATGATCCTGCGCATTCAGCGCGAGCGACAAACGTCCGCTTTCTTCCCTTCAATGCGCGAGTACGCCGTGCATTATGGCCTTAATCTGAAGCGGCTTGGCGGGGCTGCCCCGGACGCCATCGTCATGCATCCCGGCCCCATGAATCGCGGCATCGAGATCGCATCCGATGTCGCCGATGGCGCACGTTCTTTGATACTCGATCAGGTCACTAACGGTCTGGCCGTGCGTATGGCCGTGCTTTACCTGCTCGTCGGCGGCACGCAAACAACAGCCGCTGATGCACGCGAGACGGCACAAAGAGAGATAAAAACCTAAGCTGAGAAAGAAAAACTTCGCATGAGATTGCTGATTGCCAACGGTTATGTGATAGATCCGTCGCAGGGCCAGAACAGCGGCAAGAATCTGTTCATCGAAGACGGTCGCATCATTGGTCTGCTTGACAGAAGCGAGAGCGTGCCGGAAGGCGCGGAGGTCTTCGATGCCACCGGCCTCATCGTCGCGCCCGGCTTTATAGACCTGCACGTACACCTGCGCGAGCCCGGACAGGAATACAAGGAGACGATTGAGACGGGCGCGGGGGCGGCTGTAGCAGGCGGTTGGACCAGCGTGTGCGCGATGCCCAACACAGACCCCGTCAACGATAGTGCGGCGGTCACGCGCTTTATCATAGAGCAGGCCGAGCGCGCGCGCCTCGCCAACGTCTTTCCCATCGGCTCGATTACCAAGGGAACCAACGGGGCAGAGCTAGCGGAGATGGGCGAGATGAAGCAGGCTGGTATCGTCGCCGTCTCGGATGATGGTCGGCCTGTGCCAACGGCCGGGATGATGCGGCGCGCGATGGAGTACGCGCGCGGCTTTGATCTGACGGTCGTTGATCATTGCGAAGATCGCTCACTCGCCGCAGGCGGAGTCATGCACGAGGGACTCTGGTCTTTACGCTTGGGCTTACGCGGTATTCCCGCGACCGCCGAAGAGATGGATGCGGTGCGCGATTGCGCGCTCGCCGAGTTGACACGAGCGCGCGTGCATCTCGCACATGTTTCTACGCGCGGTGCGCTCGAAGCCGTCCGCCGCGCCAAAACGGGCGGCCTCAGTGTGACATGCGAGGTCGCGCCGCATCACTGGGCAATGACGGACGAGGCGGTTGAGGGCTACGACACCAATACGAAGATGAACCCGCCGCTGCGCAGCCAGGATCACGTCGCGGCCATCCTCGAAGCATTAAGGGACGGAACGATTGATGCCATCGCGACCGATCATGCCCCGCATCACGCCGATGAGAAGGCTCTCGAATACGATCACGCGCCCTTCGGCATCACCGGATTGGAAACAGCCGTCGGCCTCGCGCTTGACAGGTTGGTGCATGAGGGCACCATCAATCTTGAGCGACTGGTAGAGTTGTGCTCGGTCAATCCCGCGCGCATCTTCAATCTCAGTGATCGTGGCACGTTGCGCCGTGGGGCCTGGGGAGACGTGACGATTCTCGATCCTGAACTTAATTGGACGTTTGATGTTGCCGGCTCAAAATCGAAGAGCCGCAACACGCCTTTCGACGGCCTCGCCATGCGCGGCGCGGCGGTCGCGACAATCGTCGCCGGACGAATTGTTTACCGCCATCCTGAATTAAATCGTTCACATGCAACAGAAAAAATGATCAGTCGAAAAGGGAAGTAATCAACTTAGAAAGATGAGTTTGAGAAACTGTGAAATGATAATAAGCGGTTATTTCATTTAATAAAGAGAGACCCGCTGCGCTCTCCCCTTCGCAACGGGCCTCTCTGGTCGGTCGCTCACTTACGTAATAACAGGGGCGACCGAACTCTTGGATTTTGCTGGAAGCCCGCAAGCGCTCTCCCCTTCGCCGGCGGGCTTCCGTCGTACCGACGACCGCTTGGTCGCCGATCTCTTCAATTTCCTCGAACGTTTGCGGCGGGCAAAGAGAGGCTCTGGTTGAGCACAACTCCAAACTCAGTGCCGGGTTTGACCACGGCCTCTTTGCCTTTGGAGAAATACGCGCCCGCGACTCCGGCTGCTGCGCCCACTCCGGCACCGATGCCAGCGCCCTTGCCGCCACCGGCAATCGCGCCGATCAGCGCACCCGTGGTGGCGCCGCCGCCGATAAAGACGATGTTCCGATTTCTCGAAGAGCGACCCGACACATGACCCTCGTTATCGTAGCTAACCCTCTCTTCGGACATATCGGAGAGCGAGCCGCTGAGCGAACGAGTCAAGCCGGTCGGAAGCTGCAACGAAACAAAGCTCACTCCAAGAATGCCAGCTTTGCTACGGCGCTCTGCCCGCTTGACCTCGGTGACACGGCCGCCGATGATGCTACCCGCAGGAACCACTTCGACGCCGCCGGCATAAACCGGGTCAACCACAGTGGTGGTAAAGCGGTCGCCGACGCGGGCCGTCTCCGAACTGAGCTGCTCATTCATACGTACACGAAACTTCTGGCCGGTATTGATCGTGCGATAGATAGGCCCGGAAGGCTGTTGCACCGGGCGAGTATATCTGCCCAGGCGCGGAGACCTGCGACGTGTGCGGCGTGTCTGCGAAAATGCCGGAACGACGTTCAGCGCTATGAGTACTAAGAGAATTATTAAACTAAAAGTGCGTTGCGCCAGCCTGCCGTTAATCTTCATCATCATCTTTCCCTCTCCACATTTGAGTTTGCCGCGAGAGCCTACATTCGCTTGCCTTGTACTCTGGCGGCGGCTCGAATAAGGCTTGAGCAATGAGCGTGCCACTACTCCTGGATTGTTCAACGAAGGCCGTAACACAAATTATTTAATAGTTTAGAGTGGATCACGGATGAAGATTGCGAACCCCCGCGCGGTCGAGCGTAAACGATGTAGGTGAGGCCGCACGATATGGTATAAGAAATGACGCGGAAGACAGAGCCGGATTGCGCCGGGCAAAGCGCTCCGGCTTAAAAATATTATTGGAGGACATTATTGACGGAAAAAAGAGCATCGCGGTCGGGTTACGCAGACATAAACAATGCGCGATTCTATTATGAGGTCGCGGGCGAGGGAGAACCGCTCGTACTGGTTCATGCGGGGATCGCTGATGGGCGAATGTGGGATAAGCAATTCAAGGTCTTTGCTCAAGATTACATGGTTGTGCGTTATGATCGGCGTGGTTTTGGCCGGACGGCGATGGTCGCGGGGCCTTACTCGCATCATCTGGATCTGTATGAGATTTTGAGATTCCTGGGTATCAAAAGAGCAATGCTATTGGGATGCTCGCAGGGAGGAAAGACTGTTCTTGACCTTGCTCTCGCACATCCGGGGATGGTAAAGGCACTCGTCCTCGTTGCATCGGCATTGGGAGGCTTCACGTTCCCCGGCGAGCCCCCCAAACAATATGCGGAGTTGGAGATTGCCGAGGAACAAGGTGATATTGCCCGCGTTAACGAGCTTGAGCTGCAAATCTGGTTTGATGGGCAGCACCGCGCGCCTCAGCAAGTGGATCGCGAGATGCGCGAGCTTGTGCGCGAGATGAATCTCATCGCGCTCCTTGCCCCCGCCGATCTGGGCAGCGAGCAGTCGCTCGAACCGCCGGCAGTTAATCGGCTTGACGAGATTCGTGTTCCCGCTGTGGTCATCGTCGGAGATTTAGATATGCCAAAGACACTGGCCGCCGCCGACCTGCTCATGCAACAGATTACGGGGGCGCAGAAAGTCGTCATCAACGGCACTGCTCATTTGCCAAATATGGAGCGGCCGGAAGAGTTCAACCGGCACGTATTGGCATTCCTCAAGAGACTTGGTTGAATATGTCAGAGAAATCTTTGGCGTGAGCTTAGTGTTTGTCCTGGCCTTACATTAGGGCATGGAGTGGATTTGATTTCTGATTAACGACGACGCACCTTGCTCATCGCTTTACGCGAGATGCGAAAGTCAAGATTCTCCCGCCCGGCAAACTCCTGCAAGGCGTGAAGGATTCGCGCGCGATCTTGTGCTGTGATGACAGCCGCCGCGTCAGCCGTCTCCAAAGCGTAAGGATAACCATTGCCGACCACACATTCGGCCCTAACAGTGTCAATAACCTCTGCAAGCAGACCTGCCTCGTAAACCCATGAGGGAATGTCCAGCCGTGCGGGCATCCCGTCAGCGGTCGTTTGTAGATAAGTAAACCCGACGAGCGGGTCTCCGTTCTCATCCAGAAAATCATCGCCGAGCCCTTTGCGCTCGCAGTAGAAGAAACTCGTCCTATCGCCCCAGGCCTTCAGCAATGGCCCACTGTCAAATGCTGCGCGAAGAATCTGGGTATCGTAAATCGCAAAGGAGCTTTTCCATTCGCCTAATACCTCCAGGAGATTGACCAGGTCGCGCGCATAGCTGTAATCAATATAGCCGACGAGGGGAACTCCGGTTTCGCGTGAAAGCTCTATTAACTCTACGGCGGCCTCGACATATTCATCCTGCACGCGATTGCGCGGGCGGGCGTAAGAGATCAGAAGCGTTCCATCGAAAAACCCGACTGGCGCGCGCTGCCCACGCTCGCGCCAACCAGCCTGACCCTTGAGAAAACCCTGAAGTACCCTGATCTCTTCTTTAAAGCGACGCAGCCCGACCAAAGAGTCAACATCAGTACCGGCCTGCATGATCTCAGCAGGGGTGACAATCGAGAGGTGCGCTTCTTTGACGTACATTCCATCTCTGGTGTGAGGATTCTCGAAGAAGGCGACCTGCACGGCGGCAACGGGAAGCGAAATTTCACGTCCCGGCAAATACTGGCTTCCGTCGGCAGCGCCCGTCACGCGATCCAGCAACATTTCAAGCGCCCAGCGCCGCGCTTCCTCATGCGAATGCCACTCTTTGCCAAACGAAATAGTTGTAGAATGCGCCGCATCAAGCTCTGTGGAGGGCACAGCGCCGGGAGCGCTGGCGACACCCGCACGCAGCCTTACCTCCTCGGAATTGAAACCGCCGATGCGCTCCAGATGCTTCGCACAGCCAGTCAAGTCCTTGCGCAGCAAGCGGTCGAAGGAGATAAACTCCTCGCGTCTTTCATGTAGCTGGCTGATGAGATTGTTGTTGATTAACATCACTTGCGAGTTGAATCTATCAGGGTCGAAAGTTGAATATAGATGTAAATAAACAGGTCTGTCAAAGAAACCATGTGTGAATATAGAAGGGCGTGGTGTTGCTAAAAAACTTGGTGCGAAACAGCTATCATTTAACCGCTCCTGACGAGACTTTGGAGATGTGCTATCTTCACCATCCATGAGAAACATAGACTGGTTTCCGCTGTTGCTATCTTTCAGAGTTGCTCTGATAGCGACCGCGCTGGCGCTCGTCGTCGGTGTTGCTCTGGCCTGGCTTCTGGCGCGGCGTCGCTTTCCGGGTCGAGAGCTTCTGGATGCATTTGTCACTCTGCCGCTCGTTCTGCCGCCGACTGTTCTTGGCTATTACCTGCTGATGTTGTTGAGCCGTAACAGCGCGGTCGGGCGCGGGATCAAAGCGGCGACCGGCTTACAACTTGTCTTTACGTGGCAGGGTGCTGTGCTGGCGGCAATGATAGGCGCGCTGCCGCTGGTC
>JBKKAL010000299.1:0-6499 GCA_046714695.1 Pyrinomonadaceae bacterium | reverse complement strand
CGCACTGAGGTTGAAGATTACAACGGCATCGGATTCCGCGCGCCGACGCTGGCCTTTACGCTTTCGCTTTTCCTGCTGAGCCTGCTCGGCATGCCGCTGACAGCCGGATTCATGGGCAAGGTCATGGTCTTTCGCGCGGCCCTTAACGAGGGTTATTACGGGCTGGTGATTATCGCCATGCTCAACACGGCCATCTCCGCCTACTACTATTTGCGTCTTATTATCGTCATGTTCTTTCGCGAGCGCGAAACTGAATGGAGCGCCCCGCGTGTGCCCGCAGCACTGGCGGCGGCACTTCTTATTACCGTGCTCGGGGTATTTTATCTGGGACTTTTTCCGGGGCGCGTCCTCGATGCTTTTCAGAAGAGACCGACGGTGGCGGCGGCGGCGGCAACAACTCGCTGAGGTGATGGAGACAGGTTTTAACTTCCGGTTACGAATCCGTAAGGTTATTCTAGGATCGGGGCGGGTGGCGTCGGAATCTTTTTAATATGAATCTAACTGCTGGGACTAAACGGAGCGCGAATGTGATTTCACCGTCTCTGTCTGCTGCTGCGACCGCTGCAACGGAAGACAATGGGGCCACGGTAACGCGCGCGGTCGGAGAGATCAAAGAGGCGCTCGGCGAGTTGTGGATGCCGCGCATCTACGGCGAGCGTATCCTGCGTTTGCGCACTCGCGCTCATCACCTGGACATGCCCGCAAGAGTAAAAAACGTCGAAGTGCAGCATACGCTGCTCGGCGTCGAATTAAAGATAGGGCGGCGGCGCGTGTTGTGTCCTGATCTAGCGACGGCCCGTTATCTGGCCGTGTTTGCCCGTGCCGGATGCAGCCGTTTGGCCCTGCCATATGACATCACGCAGATTTCCCGGCTCGCCGATGAACTCGAATCTTCATGGCATCGCATGTTACTCTTAATAGAGAAGGCTGCCGAGGAGCGTAGCACGGCCTTCTCATCAAGACTGCGCACATTGCTTATGGGCGAGTTGCGGGCGGAGATTTCAGAGGCCGGGGCCGGAACAATCGTCCCCCAATTTAATCAGAACACAAAGCAACGGGGCGCTTGAGACATTACAACTTCAGGCAGGAGAGAGAAAACTTTTTCGCAATGATAGAAGAGATCAAATTGGAACAAAACATACCACCCGACGCTCCAGAGCCACTACCATTTCCTTTCAATCAAAGAGCTTTCTGTCGCTGGGAACCGATTGAAAAGCGGATTGAAGAGGCGCGCGTGCTCGTCATCAACGATCTCCTGCGTAACGATGAAGACATCTCTGATGTGGCACGCCGCGAGTGGGGGCGAACGGCTGCCGTAGAGCTTCAGCGCGAGCGTAAGATCACGGAACTTGCCATCGGAAACATTCTCAGCAATATCGCCCGACTCGTAAAGCGGCCGCAAACGCACGTCGCTCATCTTTCCGAGATCGCCGAGGCGACAAACGATTTCCGTCCCGACGCAATTCTCCTGAGCGGCACTCTGCGCGACTTCGACTACTACAATCCGGCATATCTGGAGACGTTCGGTCGTTTCGTGCGCTCGACGAAAATCCCTGTGCTGGGTATCTGCGGCGGTCATCAACTGGTCGGATTAGGCTTCGGAGCCCGCGTCATTACGCTCGACCACATGGAGCAGCACGAGCGGCGCGACAAACGCTCGTTTGAATACCAGTACCGCTTTATACGCATCACTGAGCAGGATGATCCGGTCTTTCAGGGCATCAACGACACGGAATCCGGCGTCTGGCAGGATTACACCAAAGAGGCGCGCATCCTTCGCGTCTGGCAGAACCACGGACTGCAACTTGATCGCGTGCCCGATGGCTTTCAGCTTCTCGCCACGGCCTACCTGTGCCGCAACCAGATGATGGTCAAGCGTAGCGAAGGGCAGTTGATCTACACCGTGCAATTCCATCTCGAAAAATCTTTCGAGGACTGGAATAAGAATCGCACGCGCTGGGAACACCCGAACGAATCACGCGACGGGCGTATCATCTTTGAAAATTTCCTACGAGAGTCAATAAAGCATACGAGTCGCACGGAGGCTGGCGGCGAGAATTAGGAATGCACCGGAGACAGTCCCCGGAAGCGATTGAGGAATGGATAAGAGAAGCCGTGTCTCGTCAGGCGCGGCTTCTTTTATTTGGAGATAGTTGTAGAAGAAGTGAAAGGAGCTGCCGCTTCCAGGGGAATGTCGCGCTGGACGCCCTCCATCGTTCGCTCGATCAGGCGATCAACGACCGCCTTGAGATCATTGGTCTCGCGGTAAACCTGAAGTTGCTCATCTGCCGAAGTGCCGCGCTCAAGGATCGTATGAATGTGCTCGACCTCTTTGCGCGAGCCCAGCTCATCAAGCATTTCATCCACAAACTCTAACAACTCAAGGATCAAATCTCGGAACGGAACCTCTTTCTGTTTCCCGAAATCTATCATTTTGCCGTCGAGCCCATAGCGCACATCGCGCCACTTGTTCTCCTGAATGAGCGCCCGGCGATAGAGACGGAAGCCCAAATTTTTATCTATCAGCTTATCGAGCTTGGCGACGATGGCCTGAAAGAGCGCGGCAATCGCGATGGTGTCGTCAACGCGCGTCGGGATGTCGCAGATGCGAAACTCAAGGGTCGGGAAGAACGGGTGCGGGCGAACATCCCACCAGATCTTTTTGCCGTTATCAATGCACTTCGTTTTAACCAGCAGATCAATATAGCGCTGAAACGAGGCGTGCGAATCGTAGTAGTCTGGAATGTCTGTGCGCGGGAACTGCTTGAAGACCTCTGAGCGATAAGATTTCAGTCCCGTGTTATGGCCCATCCAGAAGGGCGAAGAGGTCGTGAGCGCCAGCACGTGCGGCAGGAAATATCGCGCCGCGTTCATAATGTGGATCTGCCGTTCCGGATCGGCGATTCCGACGTGGACATGCAGGCCGAAGATTAGCAGCGAGCGGGCAACCGTTTGCAACTCCTCGACCAGCAGTTCATAACGCTCATCCTCGAAAATCTTTTGGTCTTGCCAGCGCGAGATAGGGTGTGTCGAGGCCGCGACGATCTCCAGTCCGGTTTTACGCGCGAGGCCGGAGATAATGCCGCGCAGGCGCGTGATGTCCACCCGCGCCTCCTGAATATTGCGACAGATGCCCGTGCCGACCTCGATCATTGACTGGATCATTTCGGGCTTGATCTGTTCGCCCAAAATCATCTTGCCTTCTTCTAAAAATTCGGAGACATGCGAACGAAGCTCTCGTGTGTGCGGGTCAACTATCTGAAACTCTTCTTCGATACCGAGTGTGAATCGCTCAAACATGATGTCTCCTTTTGCCTGAAGGGGCGCGGGGTTCTCCCCGAGCAGCAGTCAGCAGTAACAGGATATGACTAGACGATTTTTTCTTTCAAAGCGTCAAACAAAATTTCCGGCTCGCCCCAGATAGAAGCACTGATGGCGCGCCAGTCCGGCGTATAGCCGCGCAACTTTTCATGCAGCAAATGCTGCCAGGCGTTCACGGGCGAAGCCCAGGGATTATAAAGATCGAAATGGGCCGCCCAACGACGATTCCCGTTATCAACGAAAAGAATGTGCAGGGATGCGCGCCCGACACCGCGCTCGATAAATCCTCCGGTGGTATCGCCGTGATTAGCGAAACGACTCGTAAAATCTCTGCGCCGTCTAAGAGTAGAATGAAGCATCGGCCAGGCATCGAAATTCATTCCGACTCCGCCCTGGCCGTAAACATTTTCGACGCGCCGGACCGCTTCCCATAGCTTCAATTCCAAAAAGCGACGAGCGAGTATCAGGAGCGCCCACTGCTTATCAGCGGCGAGCGCATTGAAGGCCTCTTCATCCCGCGTTACACCGTACAAACCTTCCAGTCTTCGATCAAGCGCCTCCTGCGTGCGCGAGGGAAGCTCTCGCCAGCGAAGTGTTGGGGCTTCGACCTTTTCAACAGAACTCATAAAGGCGGCAGCTCGCGCTCCATCAGGGCGCGATCTTTCTCCGTGAGACCCTGAAACTGTACGCCGACGCCGCGTCCCGGATTGCTATAGACCACCTCGGCGTTAACTACAACCTGCGTTTCCCCCAAAGGGATACGCAACATGAGCACAGAGCCTTCAGGCAAGACCGTTTGGGTGTTCATATAGAGGCCGCCAATGCTGATGTCTTTCGTGCTGGCCACGCCGGTCGCATCCTTGCCATCGAAAAAGACATCTACGAGGAGGCGCGAGCGGTCATGCTGGCGGCGTTCCTCCTGTGCCTGCGTCGCTTCTCTTTCTCTCTCGTCAATCATGTGCGAGACTCCCCTGACATTAAAATTTACCAGCCGCTTGATTTTATCTTATAAACGCGCGCCGCCCTTACTCACCAGGCAATTCACTTTTCACTGATGATAAAAGTGGGAACCATCCCGCCGCCTGAACTGACGTTGGCAAGCTCCGTGAAGGAAAGGCGCGTAAATGCCGAGCCGACTTTGCCATAAAAAAGCAGAGGGTCTAGATCAACCAACTGCTCGGCGAATTCGACAGAGCCATCCTCCTGCAACGCCGGAAAAACCTCGCGTGCCGTCGGCACCCGCTCCTGTACCACATAATCGCCGTCGGCGAGTGCGCTGCGCATGGCTTCGTTCCAGGAAATCTCATCCGTATTCCAGCCGATGTAGATACCGTGGCCGCCGTAATCATCATTCGGTTTGAGAACAAGGCGGTCGCGTCGTGCGGCCACGAACTCAAGCAGATCAATCCCCTCGCCACGGTAATCGCTCCGCTCGGCGCGCACGCATCGCGTCCATGGGACATGCGCGGCGATGGCCTCGCGCTCCTGTTGGGTAAAGAGCCGCGCATGTCGCTCGTCCGTGAGCACCGCAAAGAGGGCCTTTTTGTGAATCAGCTTCGAGCGAAAGCTGTTGACCATACAAACGCCGCGCGCGCGATATGCGTCAACGAGCGCAGGATGCTCCTTCATGATCGGCAGATACTCGTTGACGAGCAGGCGCTTGTAAACTATATCAATCTCGAAATCATTTGTGCGCAAGCGGCTGCCCGTCCACTCAAGCTCATCCGGTGAGCAGATGACGGACGGATGCCCCTGGCTTTCAAAATATTCCTTAAACAGCTCAAACTCTTTTTGAGTCGGCCTGTCTTTGAGATCAATGATGGCGATACGCGGGGCATGAGGCGAGCGCCCACCGAGGAATTCAGCGTGGGCTCTGACGAGTACGTCCAGCATCTTCGCGCGCCCGTAGAGAGGTCGCACGTTGTAACGCTCGCTGAAGCGTTGCATGACTGGAAGAGATTGGAAAATCTCGTAGGCGGCATCAGCGTAAGCAATCCCGGCGGGGCTTTCGCCGTTAAGCTCGACGAAGCTGTAAGCCTCTTCGGTCAGGAAAGAATCAAGACGGGCCGTCGGGGAGACGGCCTTGTAACCGGGATCAATCTGAACCAGATCGCGCTCGATCTCTGTCAGCCCCAATTCATCCAGCAACGCATCATCCAAGACCGCAGCGTCTTTTACTTTCTCAATCGCGCCCCAGACCGTCTCACAGATATGCGTGACACGCGTCCAGTCCTCTTCGGTGACAAAATGCGGGCGCAGGTAGGGCGAAAGACGCCGACCTCCGAAGATCAACCTGGCGCGTTCCAGTCCATCGTCAAGCATGTGCCGGGAAGACTCTGCCAGGTCTCCCTTCGCCAGCAGCTCGTGATAATGCGATACAGCGTTGTGCAGCATAGAATCAGGCGCAAATACCCGACCGGAGCGTTAGGATTAAACGAGCTAAATTGTGCGCCTAGAGTAGCACAGATTCCGGCTGTCGAAGAAAGACTGCGAGACGGGGAAACTATTATCCACAAAGCGCAGGGTTCTTAGCCGGTGATCGTTTGGTGAAGACGCAGAAGGGGTTATTTAGATTTCGTCTCTCTGGCGGTTAGGTTGATGGTCAGTTTCTGGCCCTTGCGAACGAGGCCCAGCGCGAGACTCGCATCCAGCAGGAGGCGCGGGCTTATTTGAAGTGGCGAAGACAGTAACTTGCCATTAATGGATTCGATCACATCGCCCGCGCGCAGACCTGAACGCTCGGCCTCACTCGATGAAGCGACATTGATGACGAGCACCCCGGCGCGCGCGCCCCGGCGCGACGCGGCGGCGGCGGCAAGCGGAATCGTCTCGACGCCGCGTGCGATTAACGCAGCGGTTGGCGCTGAAAGACGTATTCCGCCACCCGGCATCGTCATCTTGAATGAAAAATCCATTTTGACGGGGACAGAGATAGGCTTCAGGGGTTTGAGCGGCTTCGGGAGTTTGAAAGGCTCAAGGGCGACGGCCGGCATGGCCACGTTCTGTGTCGCAAGGGCAGCAGGTGGCGCGGGCGCAAGCGCTGGCGCAGGAGGGGCGGCAGTGGGGGTTTGCCCCCGCAAGATCGTGAACATCACGGGTGCTTCCCCGCTTATCTCGCCCAGCATGAACGAAAAATCCTCAACGCTTTTGACATCGCTGTTGTTAACGCGGACGATGA
>JBKKAL010000298.1:0-26164 GCA_046714695.1 Pyrinomonadaceae bacterium | reverse complement strand
CCATTCTCAAATCGAATCTCTTTCGCCCCTTACGGGGCTTTGACTCTTTTGGATCTCTTTCCCATGACGTAAGTCATGGGCTAAATTCTATCTCCCCTTCGGGGCTGTCGCTTACGCTTTTTATTTTGGTCTGAGGTCTGCTGTGTAGAGCTGGCGATAGGCGCGATAGTTCGACATTACTTTAAAGACATAATCCTTCGTCTCTGTAAACCCGACTTCAGCGGCAAAGACGCCCGCGTCCCTTTGCCCCGCGCGTTTAAGCCAGCGTGCGACATTGTCTTCGCCGCCGTTGTAGGATGCCGCTACGGCCTCCGGTTGATCCGGAAAGAGACTCATGAGTTCTGCCAGATAAACGGCTCCGACCAGAATGTTGGTTTCGGGCCGGTACAGTTCAATGTCCTGCAAATTATTGAGGCCCGCGCGCGGCGCGTATTTCAACGCTGTATCAATGGTCAATTGCAAGAGACCACGCGCCGCTGCCTGTGATTTGGCGCGCGGGCGAAAATTACTTTCCTGCCGCATGATTGCCAGCACAAGTCGCGGGTCCACCTTTTGTCTCGCAGTCGCGCGCAGGATGGCTTCACGATATTGAACGGGATAAAGAGCCTTGCTGGATATTATTTCGGTACTGACGCGACTGGTACGATCTGCTGTCACAACCGACCGTCTGGAAGTGCTTTTGATACCGAGCAAGCGTCTGGTAGCTAATTCGCCGTAAAAAGAGTTAAGCCCGTCGGGAATCGCCATGTATGCATTGATTGCTTCCTCTATTCGTCCCGCGCGCTCCAAACTATAGGCTCTCAGATATGCAACTTCCGTCGAGTTGGTCAGAACATTGGGGGCAAAGGGCGTGCTGCTACGTAGCTGATCCGCGATTTCGATGGCGTGTTGCCAGTCGCCGCCCGCAACGTCCAGACGCAAACGGGCAAACTGTGCATTAGTGTCCGTCGCCGTGCCGCGAAATCTCTGGCGCGTCCGTGCTATCCATTCGATGGCCTCCGGCGCTCTCCCAGCTTCACGCAAGCCATCAATCACATTCAGGTACGCACCCTCTATGCGCTCGCCCTGAGGGAAACGCTCTGTGTATTCGCGGTATCGTTCAGCCGCCTCGCCCGCCCGCCCTGCTCGCACCAGCGCAGACCCAAGTTGATAGAGTCCTTCGCGCCCATCTTTCGTCTGTGCATAGTCGCGTGCGAGGCGCTCGTACCACGGCAGAGATTCGGCGTATTGTCGCGCTTGAAAATATGTGCGACCGATACCGTACAGGGCTGCTGGCAGATTTGAATCATTCGGGTAGCGCTCGATGAGGGCCTGCCAGTGAGCGCGGGCCTCGGCAAAAGCGCGATTAGTCAGATAAAGATTCGCGCGACGCTGATGCTCCGCCGGACTTAGTTGCGCGAGTCTTCCATCAGACGTGCGACCTGCACGATCAAGGCTTCGTATGCTCGCCAGCGCATCGTCGTCCTGCAACGCACGGGACTGAGCGCCGAGCATCAACGCATGCGTATTGATAAAATTTAAGTGCGGGAGACAGAGAATCGCGAGAATACAGAATAGAGCTTGTAAACTGCCCCTGCTTTTAAAGAAAGAAGAACGCTTCACTTTTTCCACCCGATCTCTATTCTAACATCTAAAACAACTGCCCGGCGAAGTAGAGATGCCGGGCAGTTGCCGAGTGGTTTGCTTGGACTTGAAAAGCTCTGTGGTTGGTGTGTCCCGGCACGCGGGACAGGTGTGGGCCTTATCAACCCTCTATGGCGTCGTTGACGCTATCGGCTTTGCGCTCGTAGGCGAGAATGGCCGCGGCGTTTCCTCTCTCAATTGCGCTCAGCGACGCATCCGTGTACTTCGGGTCGGGCTTGTACCAGTCAATGCTGGAGAAGTAATTACGCAGCGTCTTCTCCTTAAATACCATGCCGTGACGCGCATATATTTCGTTGCGCAACTTGCGCGCATCTTCGCGAAACAGCCCTTCAAGCACGCTAGGCGAGAGAGGCTTCGTTGCCAACTCGTCATGAAGCCTGCGCTCCGTTTTGACGATTGTTTCGACGTTCAGCTTCTCGATGGGCGAAAGCTCCGAAGGTTTTTGCCCCTCTCCGACGGGCTCATACCAGGGTTGAAAATAGAAGTATTGGCTAAGCCATGGCGGGCCAAAATTCATTCCGTGGCGCGCATAGACCTCGTTTCTGAGCAGGCGCAGCTCATGCAGGCTCAATCCCTTGAGCATCTCTTCCGTGATCGGATGATCCTGGAATAACTCCATATCGCCGGGTGAGATGGCGACGCGCCTCTGCTTTTTATGGGCCGCGAGGATAGTTTGCAGATTCTTGCGCTCGATCTCGGAAAGCTGCTTTGGGTCGTAGCCCGAATTGGGCTCGTACCAGTAACGCTCCTCGAAATACTTTTGCAGCCACGGCTCCTGGTCAAAACGTCTGCCGTGAATAGCCTCGACTTCAGCGGCGAGGACGCGCCACTCACCCGCCGAATGTTCGCCCAACTGTTCGGGAGTAATCACTTGAGCGACGTAAAAACGCAGGTCGCCGGGCTGTATGAAATCGTGCTGTTTGGACTCGGCTTCGCGGATTATGTCCAGATTCTGTCGCTCAATAGGATTGAGCATTGAGTTTTGAAAGTTAGGATTGGGCTTGAACCAGGGTCGCTCAGACAGATAATTCCTGATGTCAGCATCCTTGAAAACGCGCCCGTGCCGGCCGAAGATAATGCCCCGGAGCATCCTTAGTTTATCCAGCGACACGTCTTTGACCTGCGAAGATTCAATAGTACGCTTCGCAAAATCGAAGCCCTCCCACTCCTTTAGCCAATCCTCGGCCCTTGCTGACGTGACCGAGAGTTGTAAGACGAGCAGGAAGAGGACAAGAGGGCCAAACAGAGCCCGACGAAACATCCGCAACATGGCAAGCATCCTTTCAAAGCTACGATGCGCATCTCTACTGATAACTCGAACCCGGATCAATGTCCGGAACGCGCCATAAATTGACGGCACTCGCCACGGCTTTTTGCTCACAGCTTGTCCTCTTGATTGGGGCGATCTCGCTGCGGAAAGGGCGGCGAATAGATTCTGGTTTTTCGATATGAGTAGTCGGCTGGAGAGATTACAGAGGCACTCGTTCAGGTCGGGATCGTGACTTGGTGAAAAACGCCGTGAGGATCAGGCAAAGACTAATCCTCACAGCGTTTGTGTAGTGGTCAGGGAGCGATTTGTTCAGGCGCAACCGGGGTGTTTGCAATCGCAAATTACCTCGACTATGTCGCCCGCGCCAGCGCAGCTAGCGCTGCAATAGTCCCCATCCTCCGGCTTAGGGCAACTACAACCCGGATGCGCGCACGTCTCTTTTTCCTCATCTGCCATGATCTTCCTCCATTAAAGTTAATATTCAAAAGTGTGGCGGCATTCTAGCAGCCGCGCGGGTCGGCTCACAATGTGAATCTGGTCAGTCAACCTGCTCTGCGTCTTCTTCGATTATCTCGTAACTTGAGACGATCTCCACCGTCGGTCGCAGAGTGGCTGCGACGCTGCAATACTTTGTCTCCGAGAGTTCGATGGCCTGTGCTAGGGCTCGCTCCGAGATGCGCCGCCCGCGCACGATGTGGCGCACCTCCATGCGAGTAAACTTGCGTGGGTGATTCTCGCTGCGGAAGCCTTTCACTTCGACGCGATAGTCCGTCACCTGCTCCCGCTTTTTACTCATGATTGTGATGACATCAACGGCCGTACAACTACCGAGGGCGATCAACAAAAGCTCCACAGGTGTTGCGGCGCTGTGTCGCTCGTGATCCGTATCGAGCGCCTGCGCATGGCCGCTCGGACTGATGCCGACCCACAAATCATTACCGGCGTAATGTATCCTGGCGACCGCGTTCTCTTGATTCATAAATTTGGCTTCCCTTTTTTCAGATAGTGGGCTGCGACAGTTACGAGGCTTTGCCAAATAAAAAGCAGAAGCATGCTTTGTTGAATGAGCGCAGGATAACATGACGGTCAGGCGAAATGCACTCTTGCATGTTTGGCACAATATCATAGTAATCTGACGGTTAAATCTCTGTTTGTGAGCCTATGCGTCATAATGACCGCGTGAAATATAATCGGCAACCTAAATATATATTGGTGAATCACATTGACGGTTTGCCTCTGTGGGGAATGAGGCATACAATAGATGGCAAGCAACTGTTGAACAAACCCCTGTCAGGCCCCGTACCCAGAGACCCCTCTTGTGCTCGCGTTGTTTCGTAGAACACGAGCAAATTTTTCTCTCCCTGTACAAAGCAGCAGATAGTGAAGGGCGCGGCAACCCTTAAGGCCGTGCTGATGAGAATTGTGTGAATAGAATAGTGATGACAACAAATTTGGAGGGAAAGAAAATGGTAAAGGTAATGAAACAATTGGTCTTGACGGCGCTGGTCGTGTTGGTCGCCGGTGTGGGCCTGCCCGCGCAGGCGCAATACAATCGAGCGACCCAGCGTACTGTGCGGCAACTTATCAATCGCATAGAGCAGCGCACGTTCAATTATAGCCAGAGCGTGGATGCCTCTCTTGATCGCAGCAGGATTGACGGAACCCGTAGAGAAGACAATATCAACCAACTCGTACGGGATTTTAGTGCTTCCGTAAACAGTTTGCGGCTGCGTTTTAATCAGCGGCAAGCCGTCGCAGCCGACGCGCAGGACGTACTCAGTCGCGCTGGTATGATCAATGATTTTATGTTGCGCAATCGCTTGAGCGCACGCGCCGAGACGGATTGGGCCGGCTTGCGCACGGATTTGAATGAACTGGCACGCGTCTACGGCGTAAGGTGGAACTGGAACACAACGCAGACGACTTACCCGCCGGTAGGACAGGGCGGCGTTGGCGTTGGCGGTGGCTATGCAGCCAACAGGCTAACGGGCACATATCGCCTGGATACGCAACGCAGCGACGATCCACGGGATGCCGCCGAGCGTGCCACGCGCACTCTTTCTTCCAGAGATCGCCAAAGAGTGCTTGACGCTGTGACGGCCCGTCTGGAATCGCCCGATCAGATCGCCATTGACCGGCGCGGACGTTCCATCACCATCGCTTCGACGCGCGCACCACAAATCACGTTCGAGGCCGATGGACGTGAAACTCTCGAGCGCCTACCCAACGGTCGTGACGTGCGTGTGCGGGCAACGCTTTACGGCGAACAACTGTCCGTTAGCACGGCGGGAGATCGGGACAACGATTTCACCGTTACTTTCGATCCAATCGAAGGCGGTCGGCGGTTGCGCGTCACGCGACGCATCAGCAGCCTCAATCTAAGCAGCCCGGTAGTGGTGCAGAGCATCTATGACCGGACGGCGGATGTGGCCCGGTTCGATGTCTTCAACGGCTCAACCAACTATCCGAACAATCAGAACTACCCGGACAACACGACCGCGAGCGGTGATTTCATCATCCCGAACGGAACGCTTCTGGTAGCCACTCTTAACGAGAACCTGTCAGCCGGCAACTCTCGCGAAAACGACCGCTTCACCATGACGGTGCGCGAGCCTTCGCAATTTGACGGCGCGGTCATCGAGGGCTATATCTCCAACGTCAGCCGTGGCGGTCGCATCACGGGGCGTTCCGAGCTGTCGCTCAACTACGAACGCATACGCATGCGTGACGGCAGGACGTACAGGTTCGCCGGACTAACAGAAAGCTTACGTACCACCAACGGCGAAGTCGTGCGTGTGGATAACGAGGGCAGCGTTGAGGGCAGTAATCAGACCAACAAGACGGCGCAGCGCGCGGCGATTGGTACTGCCGTCGGCGCGATCATCGGCGCAATTGCCGGCGGCGGCAAGGGCGCGGCCATCGGCGCTGTCGTTGGCGCGGGCGCGGGCGCGGGCTCCGTCTATGTGCAGGGACGCGACAATCTGGAGTTGATGAGCGGGACGGAGGTCTCGATCCGCTCAACCGGCCCCAGATAAACGGACAGCCACAATACGACACGCTATTAGTAACAGTGTCGGAATAAACCGGCGGCGAGAGAAAGGGAGGACAAGAAGGTTTTGTCCTCGCTCATCCTCTCGCCGCCTTTTCCTGTGAGGTGTCCCGGTGTGAACGGGAGAGAAGCAGGAGGGGACAGGTATTTTAATCAATAATTTTCGCAGGGGCATTCATCATTTACGGGCAAAGTGGTAGGATTCGTTGGCCCAGTAAACCAATTCGAAGGAGGATGAACCCGATTGGCTAGCGCAACGACCTTTCTCAGTGACCTGCCGGATGATGTGCGCCTCCATCGTCTTGAGGCTCTAGTCGTGGCGAGCGAAACTCTCAATCGCGCTTCGGGACTAAACGACATCCTGCGCGCCATACTCGATCTCGTCTCGACTCAGTTGGAATGCGAGCGCGCTACCGTTTTCCTCCGTGACCAGCGCACCGGAAAGCTTCACGCGCGGCAAATGACGGGCTCTACGCCCCTCGATATTGTGCTCGAAAAAGGGGTGGGCGTGGCCGGATTCGTCGCCGAGACGGGCGAGAACGTTTTGATCAACGACGTTCGCGCTGATCCTCGTTTTGATCCCTCAACGGACAAGCGAACCGGATTTCTTACCAGGAATATGCTCTGTGTGCCGCTACGCAAACCGGAAGGGATGTTGATGGGATCGCTCCAGGCCATCAATTCCGCGCGCGGCAATTTTTCTAATGTTGATCTTTCTTATCTCGCTTCATTCGGCGCGCTTGCAGCCGTCGCCGTCGAACGCGAACAATTAGCACAGGAGGCCGTGCGGGCACAGCTTCTTTCCACGGAGCTTGATCTGGCTCGTAACATTCAACAGCGCGTTCTTCCGCCGCCCGGAAGATTGGAGTTACCTCCGCCCTTCTCGGCGTGGGGGGCGAGCCAGGCCTGTTACGACGTGGGCGGCGACACCTACGATGTCCTGATACTCGCTTCGGGGGAATGCGCCTTCTGGGTGGCAGATGTCAGCGGTAAGGGGATCGGCGCGGCGCTGTTGATGACGACGCTGCAAACTGAGTTGCGCGCACTGATTCGTGCGGAGACCGATCTGGCCCGTCTCGCCGCAGAGTTGAATACGCGTGTGACGACCCTTGCGCCGCTCGGCACATACGCGACGCTTTTTCTGGGCGTGATTTCAGAGGATTCCCGGAAACTCCGATTTATTAACGCCGGACACTTGCCTCCTTTTTGGATCAATAGTCAGGTGGCCGACCGCAGAGATTTTGAAGCGAGCGGGATGCCGATAGGTCTTCTGCCGGGCAGCCTTTATGATGCCGGAGAGACTGCTTTCGCCAAAGGTGAGCGCCTCGCTATTTTTAGCGACGGTGTGACGGACGCTGAGAATACTTCGGGGGCGACTTTCGACTCAGAAGGAGTCGTCGCCAGTCACGCGCGCATCAACGCGCATCTGCCGGAGGAGATCGGCCCGGCTTTTTTTGAAGAGCTTGATCGCTTCCGCATCGGCGCGCCCGCCAAAGACGATACGACCTACCTTGTGATCGGCCTTCATTGATTCGTGTCGTTTCCTCTCCCCAAAGCAGCGTGAAAATCCCGCATTGAAGAAACCGTATCAAGCATGACCGCGCTCAGGGAAATAAATAAAAACAACCCGCTCGATTTAACATAGGCCCATTAATATTATCGCTCGGAGGGCGTTGCAGTGCTGTGATATGATCGAACTGGCTTCCGCCGTTTCCTCATCGGGCGTGCCGGAGGCATGATGTCTGAAATATATCAGGCAAAATTTACTCTGTGTTTAGGTGTGTGAAGAATCACCGCGATCACCGCCATGACAGGCCAGCAGAGCTTATCATTGAACGATAAAGTGGGAGGATAAGTATGGCTGCGATATTAGTGGTTGATGACGATGATACTATCCGCGATACGCTCTACGACCTGTTATCGGAAGAGCATCGGTGTCACACGGCGGAAACGGCGGAAAGCGCATTGAAATTGATGAATGCGGAATTTTATGATGTCGTACTGACGGACATTTCCATGCCAGGATTAAGCGGGCTTGAGTTGCTGGGGCATGTGCGGCAGAGCTATCCCGACACTCCTGTCATTATCATTTCCGGTATCGGTGATCAGGAGCATGCTAAGGGCCTGCTCAAGATGGGTGCTTTCGATTATTTACTGAAGCCTTTTCGCCTTGAAACTGTCGAAAAGAGTATTGACCGGGCGATTCACTATCACCGACAGTTGCTGGAAAACCGAAACGCATTCTGAATGATCTTTTGGGGGAGCGGATCTTCGGCCATCAGCGGCGGGGCGCTCATGCCGCCACCGTTAAGGTAGCCGTCTTCAGAGCGTCGTTGCTCCGCATAGTGACCTCACGGGCGAGTTCCGCGATCCGCGAAATATCGAAGGGTTTCGTCACCACCCAATCAACTTGTGCATCCTTTTGCTCGTTTGAGCCGACGGCTTCACCCCATCCGGTGATCACAGCCAGTGGCACCTGCTCGTCGCGCTCGCGCACGGCATGGGCCAACTCCCAGCCGCTCATCTCCGGCATCCCGATGTCTGTAAACACCGCATCAAATTTTCCTGAATCGAAAAGCGCCAACGCTTTTTGACCGTCCTCGGCAAGAATCGCCTTGCAGCCCTCGCTCTCCAGAATGTCGCGTAACAGTTCGCGCACATGCGCCTCGTCGTCAACGACCAGGATTCGTGCCTGGTAGATTGGATGCAGGGGCTGGATCGTGGCAAGAGCGCTATCGGAGATCAAAGTTGTCTGGGGGTTATCCTGATGGTCGGCTTCAATTTCAATGACACCCTTCGCTATCGGCAGTCTGATCTTGAAAGTAGTACCACGATCAACTTCGGATTCCACCTCGACCGTCCCCTCATGGCGACAAATGATGCCGTAGCTGACCGCCAGCCCCAGTCCCAATCCTGCCTTCCCCTTTGTCGTAAAAAAGGGATCGAAGATGCGAGAACGAACCTCTTCGCTCATGCCCGTACCGGTGTCGCTGATGGCAATCTCGATCTGGCCGTCGTGTTCTTCTGCCGAGAGCGTGAGCGTGCCGCCCGCGGGCATCGCATCCACCGCATTAAAGACCATGTTGACAAGAACTTCGCGAAGCTCCGAATCATCGCCCATGATGAGAGCGTTGGAGTCGCTCTGAAGCTCCATTTGAATGTGAACGTTCGAGGCTTCGGCGCGGTCTTTCCATCGCGGTCTTGTGATCTCGCCGACATCCAACAGTAATTGATCAATATTGACCGGCTCGAAATCATGGTCGCGGCGCTGGCGCGCGAAATCCTGAATACGCTTGACCGTCTTTGCGCCGTCTTCAGCCGACCTGACGATAATCTCCAATCCACGTTTGAGCTTCTGAGGATCATTGGTACGCATCATCAATTGCGCGCGCCCGAGAATGCCTGCGAGGGTATTATTAAAGTCGTGCGCCACGCCGGAGGCCAGCTCGCCAAGCGCCGAGAGCTTTTCCATTTGCGAGAACTGCTCGCGGATCATCTCCTGTTCGGCAATATATCGGTTCAACTCCACCACATGCCGCTCAGCCTGATCGGCCTGTGCGGCTACGGCCTCGACGTTTTTGAGGTATGTGCGGTAGGTGAAAAAAACAATGGCGACGATTGGGGTCGTCACAACCAGGGCATAGAGGCCGACCGTTCCGGACAGCTTGGCGACAAATCCGGCGGCAGACGCTCCGGCGAAATAAGTAATAGAAGTCCAGAGATAATTCTTCGTCCACGTCTCCCAGAGGGGTAGATTCTTTTGCAGCGAAACGGCGATAGCCACACTCCCGGAGTTGAGGATGTACTGCACGAGTGCCATTACACCCAGCGCCGTGATGAAGTTGGACGAATACTCGCCGTCCGCCAGCCCAACGATATTCCCGAATAGGAGGCGCATCATCTGGACGGAGAGAAAAGTTGAGAAGGCAGAAACAGCAGAGTTGAATAGAATGGTGCGGGGCTTCTTGCTAAAACGCAGGCTGGTAAAGAGAGCTTCAACAGCTCCCAGCAAAACCGCAGCTTCACCATCGTAGAGAAGCACGGTTAGAAAAATGAAAGTGTCGGAAACCGAGATTTGTGACGCAATGCGAGGAATCTGAACAAAAATTCGAGAGCTGAGGGTGATGGTGACGAGCGCCAGCAAGAGAAAGCGCAGGTCTAATCTATCGGTCGGGAGGTGAAGCAGAGAGAACAGACAGGCGGCCGCGCCGAGGGCGACGCAAACCCACATATAAAGCCTGGTCAAATATTGTTTGTCGTTGAATTTCATTACGGTCGTAGATGTCTCTGCTCTGCGGCCAGCTCGTTCGGGCCGTTACTCAGACGGCCCACAAATATAAGTAATGGCAAGCTTTGTGCCATATCTGCCGGAGACGGTAATGAGGCGCTTTTGCTGGGGTTTTGCGTGAAAATGGAATTTTACGGAGAGGTAAAATGGGGGTTTCCAGTCAGGTTGAAAGATGGTTACTTTCAACCTGACTGGTCGTGAACGGTCGCTGATTTAATTTTTCAGAGGAACGTGATCGCAACGGCCATGGACTAACTCTCTTGCCAACCTCGGTCCCGGCGTAAAATCTTGAACTATGCCAGCGGTCGTTTAAGCACGCGAAGGGCGTTCTCTATTCCTCTTTCATTTCATTGATGATGTTGCGTCCCCGTTAATCATGGCGCTCTGCGCCTGCGCGGCGGCATCGCCGACCAGAATGCCATCACCGACAAGGATGCCGTCACCGACGAGAATGCCATCGCCGACCAGAATACCATCGCCGACCAAGATACCGTCGCCAACCAGAATGCCGCAGCTCAGAAAAGGGAAGCCGTCGCTCAGGAGAATTCCATTGCTCGTCAGAAGGTTATCGCCGACGAGGATGCCATCGCTCATCATTGTCCGGTCGCTGATGAGAATACCGTCACCGACGAGAATGCCGTCGCCGACCAGAATACCCGTGCCGTAAATCTTCTGGTACTGGGTCATCAGATTGCTGCCGGTCACGTAGGTATGATTCATAATCAGGCCCTGTGACCAGGGGAAGGTGTGTCCCGCAATGGTTGATTGCTGGGCGGGAAGGTCGCTCTTCAAAAGGGGAGCGCCGACCTCGGTGTTATTCGTCAGGTCGGTGCGAATCGCTTTCGCCAAACGCATCGCGCCTTCGATATTGAGTTGGCCCGCGCCCTGCTCCAGCGTATTTTGACCGGCGAGCTGCTGCGCAGAGTACATCAGGATAGCTTTAACGAGATTAGGCGTAAGCTGCGGGTTAGCCTGAAGGAGCATCGCCGCCGCGCCAGCGGTGAGCGGCGCTGACATTGAAGTGCCGCTCAGGTACATCATTCTTCTATCATCCCTGTTACTAACGCCCGCGTCGAGCGATGGATTCTGCGTCACGAGGAGATTGTAATCCGACTCGGCGTAGATGAGCTTATTACCCGGAGCAACCAGATCAGGCTTGAGCAGGTTGTCGTAATGGACGACGCCGTTCTCATCAGTGTAGTGGCTGCGCGTCGGCCCACGCGAGCTAAAGCTCGTCACCACATCATCGTTACGCGCATCGGTGCCGAAGGTGTTGGTCGCCCCGACCGTCATCGCCGACGGCTCGTTGCCGGGCGAATGAATTCGACCATAGACTTTTTGACCGGCGCTGTCTTTGCCGTTGTTACCGGCGGAAGCAACGACAATCACTCCTTCATCAACAAGGCGACGGACGGCGCGGCAGATCGGATCATTCTTGTATGAATCAATGGCGGGTGCGCCAAGACTCATGTTGACGATACGAATGTTGTAAGCGGCTTTGTTAGACAAAATCCACTCAACTGCGCTCAATAAGCCAGAGGTTGTGCCTACTCCCTGAGAGTTCAAAACCCGCAGGTTAAGGACTTTCGCGCCCGGCGCAGTGCCTTTATATGGGTAAATCCCTCCAACGGCAGCCGACGCCACGTGTGTGCCATGACCATAAGGATCATCCGTACGGCCCTCGCCGGTAAAGTCTTTGCTGAAAGTAATGCGGTTCCCACCGCCACTAAAAGCCCTGTGTGTCAGGTCGAGGCCGGAATCCAGAATAGCGATATTGATACCCCTGCCGTCGAAGGTAGTGGTGATCGAGTTGGTCGTGGTGGTTGAGTAAAGACCCAGCAGACCGGTTGATGTAGTGGTGGTGGTCGTCGTCTCAGTGCGCTGGGCAGCCGCGCCTGTAGTCGTCTCGATATGTCCCGTGGTATGGGCTCGGACTGGTCTGTCTAAGGAGACATAGCCGACTTCGGGATGAGCCAGCAATTCCTCAACGACGCTGGCGGGCAGTTCGACCGCGCTCGCATTCAGATGGCGTAATTGGCTCTTGACATGCACGCCCTGACGATTAAGGAGCGCTTTAAGCGGGCCGCCCGCTGCTCTGTCGAGCTGAAGAATCACGCTCACGCGCGTTTCGCTTGCACGGGCATCGCGCATCCGCTCGCGCAAGTCCGAAGATGCTTTGTCAGCTCTGGACGTTCTGCCAGCGGGCTTGCCTGTCTTCTTCGATTGCGCGCTGGTGTTGAGGTGGCCCATGAAGCCCACTGACAGGGCGGCCAGCAGCAGAAGGGTGGTCAGGCGTACAGCGTTATGAGTCAGGGTTTTGGTGTTCATTTCAATTTTCATCCGGCGAAACGACCTCTCAAGCAGCAAATTCAGTAAGATCGAGGGAGAATTTTGGGTTTTGACAGGCATCAGCTTCTTATTCCTTCCTGTCCCCTTATTTCCTTCTTATCGTGCTTGATGTAGTAGTGGTAATCGTATCAAGCGTAAAGTCGGCAACATTGTTCATCCATGAGCCGGAGCTGTCGCCTGTTCTGGCCACGGATTGAGCCAGTGAAGTATTGGCCGCAGATGTTCCCATGACGCTATCGGAGAGGAGTACGCCATCCGAGATCAACACACCATCCGAGAGGAGTACACCTTCGGACATGGTGATCCCAAGAACTTGAAGCACGCCGTCGGAGAGCAAGACGCCGTCGGAGAGCAAAACGCCGTCGGAGAGCAAGACGCCATCCGAGATCAGCACGCCGTCAGAAATAAGCACGCCATCGGAGAGAAGCACTCCATCCGAGAGAAGCACGCCTGCACTAGCGACGTTGCTCGTACCGTAGATTTTCTGGTACTTCGTGATCAGGTTAGAGCCGCTCAGGAAATTCCATCTCTGAATAATGCCGCCGCCCCATTGGAAGCTCTGACCCGCGATGGTTGAAGTCTGGGACGGTACGGGGCCGTTCACGAGAAGCGGTGCGCCGAGGGCCGGAGGAGCAGATGAAAGATTGGCACGAACTGCGCCCGCCAACCTGACGGCTCCTTCAACGTTAAGCAGTCCCGCGCCCTGTTCCAGGGTGTTAAAGTTATTCAAGGGCTTGGATGTGTATTCGAGGATGGCTTTGACCATGTTCGGGGTCAGGCCCGGATTGCGCTGCAAGAGAAGGGCGGCAGCACCGGCCACGACGGGCGCTGCCATCGAAGTCCCGCTCATGTACATCATCTTGTGATCGTTATTGGAGAAGCCCGTATCGAGTGATGGGTCGCTGGCGAGGATGGCATTGTTGGGCGATTCGGCAGCAATCATCTTGTTGCCGGGAGCGATCAAGTCGGGCTTGATCAAGTTGTCGTAATGCTTGATACCCAGCGCGTCTGTGTAAAAACCGCGCGTCGGCCCGCGCGAGCTGTAGGTCGTCACCTGATCGTCAGACCGACCATCGGTGCCGTAGGTATTCGCCGCCCCGACGGTGATCGCAGAGGGCTCGATGCCGGGCGAATGGATGGAGCCGAAGATTTTCTGACCCGCAGCATCTTTGCCTGAATTGCCAGCGGAGACGACCACGACTATACCGGCGTCAACCGCGCGGCGGACAGCGAGGCACAGAGGATCGTTCTGGTACGAATCAACGGCGGTCGTGCCGAGGCTCATGTTGATAACGCGGATGTTGTGGGTCGTTTGATTGGTGATGCACCAGTCAATGCCAGCGATCACATCTGAGGCCGAGCCCGCGCCCTGATTGTTGAGCACTCTGACGTTGATGATATTCGCCTTGGGGGCGATTCCCGTGTATGCGCCCGAAGCGACGTGGTCGCTGCCCGCTGCCAGCGCGGCCACGTGGGTGCCGTGACCGTATGGGTCAGCGGTGCTGGTATCATTGGAGACGAAGCTGACGTTAGCTACTATCCTGCTTGAAAAGGAATGATGGTTCGGCGCGATGCCCGAATCGAGAACTGCGATGCCGATGCCCGATCCGGTGAGCGTGCCGGAAGTGGCGTAGTTTCTCGCCTGGTTAGCTCCTGTCGTGACCTCCAGATGGCCTTCTTTTCTGACGGGCCTGTCGAGAGCGACATAAATAACATCAGAGCGAGCGGCAAGGTTTTCAACCTGGGCAGCCGGGAGAGTTGCCGTAAGCTGACGCATATTCTTCAAGCTCTTTTTAACAAAGCCTCCGCCGTTTGTGACGGCAGACTGAAGAGAATTGGTGGGCGTGCTGGGCGTGACAAATACGACCGGAATCTGGCCGGTCACGCCGCTTTTAACCTTATCCTTCAGGTCCGATGAAACTTTGAAGCCGCCTGCTGCGGCCTGTACGTTCGTCTCAAGCTGCATCACAGGAGTAAATCCCGCTACTGACCACAACAGGAGAAGGGTCACCAGCAAAAAGCTCATTGGGGTTCTAATGTTTCTCATCGCTCTCATCTCTTCGTCGTTAGGACTGGGAGTAAAATATGGCTTCGGCTTCCGCACAAAAATATTGCGCACTTCGCGCGGCAAACTAGGGAGCAACCACTATGCCGCGCCCTTATCCGGCGAGAATGCCCGAATTTCCCTGTGTTCAAACAAATGCAGAGGATTTCCCGCCGTGCGCAATGTGACCGAGTCAGTCAGTTTGAAAAGCTATGTCAGTCAATTTGGTCTTGAGCCCTGACTTCTTCCTGACACCATCCGAAAGGCTTTTGAGCCTGTTCAAGGGTTGCTGTGAAGCGCGCGTGTATCGCTTAGACCAAGTGTGGAACTTGATGAATTCGGGTCCCCGATGATGATGGATTTGCTGCCGGAAGAGATAGAGGATTATCGTGATCGCATGTGGCGGCGCGAGCCGGAGCTGCGCGTAGAGGATGCATTTGAAGCCGAGAAGCTGGTCGAGAGCGTTGGCTTTTGTGCGGCGATGAGAGATGCGCGACAACCCGGTCCGTCGCTCTACATCGCCGTCTGCGGTCGCCGTGATGCCTACATGCCGCGTAACGTGCAGAAAGACCCGGAGAGCAGTCTGACCTGGGTGATCAAAGACGAGGTGATGCGACGCGGGCGCGTTTACTATGCCAAGATGGCGAAGGCGCGCGCCACTTTTATCGCGCCGCGCATGATCAAGTATTTCAACGTGCTGTGGGGCATGCCGCGCCGTAAAGAGAGAGAACTGCTGTCCGATGACGCGCGCGCAGTGCTGCGTGTGCTGCGCCGCGAATGGGAGATGGCGACTGCTGATCTAAGAGAAGCGGCGGGAATACCTGACCGCAAACGCTTCACGCGTGCCCTCGACGAGCTTCAACGGGCGATGAAAGTAGTTCCGGGCGAAGTTCTTTATGAACCCTGGTTCACATATATCTGGACGCTGGCCGAAGGACGCTTTCAACAAGAACTGGCCGTGAAAGCGAAACGAGAAGAGGCTCTGCGGGAAATGGCGCGCGCGTTTTTGCACGGCGCTGGGATGACCACGCGAGGGGAGTTGGCGAGAGTTACGGGCTTGTCACGCGCGGACGCCGGTCTCGGCAATCAATCCCTCGTCGCCGAAGGATACGCCGAACGCCTCTCCGTGGGCGTCTATCAACGAAGGGATGAGGGATGAATAAGGAATCATTCGACCTGATTAATCTCTCCTTCATCGCTCATCCCTTCATTAAATTCCTTCGCCGTCAATGCCGCGCAGGGCGGCGAGCAGGGCGCGTTGTTCGGCCTGTGCGGCGCGTATTCTGGCCAGACGATGGGGGTCTGTGACGGTCGTTGCCTGAATCTCAATAGTTTGCAGGCCGGCGATTGGCTTGCTCTGGAGCGAACCATTGAGCGCGCATTGCAAAGCATCCCACGGAAACTGAAACGATGCGCCCATATCCGTGCCGTCAATAAAGACACGCCAGCGCCCATCGTCCATACGAATCAAACTGACCTTGGTTGCGCCGGGCTCGGCATCGCTCATTTCATGCTCCTGATAAAAAACGTATGAATGATGAAGTATGGATTCCTGTGGCTGCTGCTTTATTTGATGATTCACAATTTGTCGTCTGTCCGGCGACGAAGATTATCCCTCGTCGCCCAGCGCAGTGCGCTTCTCCAGTTCGCGCATCTCCCTGTCCACGTCTTCGCGATTTTGTTGTTCAATCTGCGCGGCTTCGAGGCCGAGCGGAATGTGCTCGCGTGATGCGCTCAGACGCTGCAAGGCGAAATTCATCTCCGTCCAACTCGCGCCGCGACTCACCGCCGCTTCGATTGTATGCAGCCGGGCTTCTGCTTCTGCTCGTCGCTCCAGACCCTCTGTCCGTAGCCGCTCCAGACGCTCGCGGTCGGCGCGAAGCTCTTGCTGCAAAGTTGTAGTATCCACTCCCCGTAGATACCCGACGCGATTGAGACGACGTTCGACCGACAGTAAATCACGCTTGGCGGCACTCGTGACGCGCGCCGCCGTTACACGCGAGGCCAGTGTCTCGCGGTAAGCGTCCGCCAGCAGCGGATTCTCTTTTTCCATCTCTTTGAGAGCGCGCCGCTCGGCGGTGGTCAGTTCCGGCATAAACCACGGTAGCTCATCGGCCGTCACGCCGTCCGCTCCTAGCTTGTCCCGCATCTTTCGGCCCCAGTAACGCCGGTACCCCAATAGAAAGATCATTACGACGAGTCCTGCTATTGAGCCGATGGCGAGCGAGGAGAGAGCCAGTAAGATATAGACGGCGGCCTCCTCAGCGGTCGTGAAATATCGCAGGAGAAAATAGAGCGGGGCCGGGAGCGCCACCAAAAAGAAGGAGAGCCAGGGGGCAATCTGAAGCAGATGCGAGACGAGACGATCTCGCTTGGTGATTTCGTAGCCTGCGCCTGTATCGCTCATCTTCGCTTAATCGGTCTTTGGCAGATAAAATGTCCCATAAAAACTAACGGTTAAGCGCAATGCTCGCCGTCTCCACTATAAATAAAGATAACTCGCTGCAAGCCTGTTCAAAATCATACTCTGATGGCTTGCCATTGGCCAATCTCGGAAGATACCCGGAAGCCATCCGCTTTAGGCATCCCAGGCTGTATAATAACGATGCCACCCACACATATGAGAGGGCCAGAAAGTAATGCGTGAGAAAAATAGAAGATTAATAAACATCCTGCTGATCGCGGCACTGTTCTGCGCGGTGCTCAGCCTGAGCGCCAGCGGACAGCAACGATCACGCGAGGGGGAAAACGAAAACCCGGTCGCGAGCGGCCAGGGCACGCGCGGCGGTGTCAGGACAGTGACGATCCCGATCACCATCAGGGTGAAGGGATCAAAACCTCAGGATGAGATACTGCCCGTCGGAGAATTCGTGGTGCGCGAGGACGGCGATGCTCAGAGAATCCTCTCGGTGCGCGACATCGGCAATGCGCCTCTCTCAGTGGCCGTGCTCATACAGGATGATGTCGTCTCATCCATCGCCAATGAGATTAAGGCGATGGGAGAGTTTATCCGCCGCCTGCCGCGTGGTTCGCGCGTGATGGTCGGCTATATGCGAAGCGGATCTCTACAGGTGCGCCAGAAATTCACGGCTGATCTTGAAAAGGCAGCAAGCGCCCTGCGGATTCCTTTGGGCGTCGCCGGAGTTGGGCCATACAATCCTTACGTACAGATACGCGAAGGGGTCAAACGCTTCGAGTCTTTACCGGGCGGGCGGCGGGCGATGCTCGTCGTCTCGGACGGCCTCGATATTTCGCGCGGCGCCGATAGCTCAAGCCCAAGCCAGAGCATAGACCTCGCGCGTGCCATCAAAGAGGCGCAACGCCAGAGCGTAGCGGTTTACTCTTTTTATGCGCCGACGGTGGGTCTGGCGAGTAGCAATAATCCGATTCTCGTGAACAATGCCTTAAGCTCATTGGGAAAGCTTGGGGAGGAGACGGGCGGACGCGCTTTCTTTCACGGGACGGGTGCGCCCGTCAGCTTCGATCCTTTCCTGCGCGACCTCGTCATATCTTTAGCCAGACAAAAGGCCCTGACATATCTTTCAACGCATCCGAACAAAGGATACCATCGCATCGAAGTGAAATCCGGTCTGCCGAATATAGAGATAGATCATCCAGCCGGATATACCCGCTAGACTTAAGAACAGTGTCGTAACACTCTCGCAAACCATCGCGCGGTAAGTAGAGGACGTGAGATTTTTTCGCGTCCCGGAAATTCATCACAGGCTGGAAGTTCGGATTCCAAGCGTGTGGGGCCTCGCTCGCGAAGCCTGACTCGCCACAAGAGCAAGGAGTTGTGGAATGCCGTTAGTTAATCATTCCCCCCTGCTGCGGTACAGCATCGCAGTTACCAGCGTCCTGCTGGCAACGCTGTTGCGCTTGTTGCTTGACCCGCTGTTACAACAAAACGCTCCTTACGCCACCTACTTTCTAGCGGTTTTGTTCACCGCATGGGCCTGCGGGCTTGGCCCGGCTTTGCTTGCGATCTGTCTTGGGGCAATAGGGGCGGTCTATCTTTTCGTTCCTCCACAACACTCTGTGGCTCTATCCGGAGCGGCCAATATCGTCGGGTTCGGTCTTTTTCTAAGCGTCGGTATCATTGGCACATTACTAAGCCAGGAGATGCACCGGGCGCGGCGGCGTGCCGAGGTCAATGCTCAAATCGCGCAGGAACGTCGGGCCGAGCTTGAGCGGCAGATGGCAGAGTTGCAGAAAGCCGAGGAGTCAATACGTTTTCAAGCTCATCTGCTCGATACGGTTGAGCAGGCCGTGATCGCCACCGATTTAAGCGGGAAGATCAGGTACTGGAATCGTTTCGCAGAGAGACTTTATGGCTGGTCTGCGGCTGAGGCAGTCGGTCGCAACGTCATGGAAATCACTCCGGCAGCGACGACACAGGAACAGGCCGCCCAGATCATGTCTCAGTTGAAGGCGGGTCGAAGCTGGTCCGGCGAATTTATAGTGAGGCGTCGTGACGGCACTATCTTCCCTGCAATGATCACGGACACGCCGATCAATGATGAGGACGGAAAGATTGTCGGTATAGTTGGTGTCTCCGTTGACATCACCGAACGCAAACGCGCTGAAGAGACATTGCGCGAGAGCCAGCAACACGCCATTACCGAGTACGAACACCTGCTTGAACGACTCTCTCCGCTCGGACAGGCGCTCGGCACCGCGCGCGATTTATCCACGATCTTTCGCGCGCTGCTTGATTTTGCTCTCTCCTCGATGCCGTGCATCGGTATCTTTATCGCGCTCTACGACCCGAAGCGGAATGTACGGACAGCGGCTTTCGCCTGGGGCGACGGCGAGGAGGTTGATGTCTCCGGGCTGCCGCCGATGCCTGTCAGCACCGACGGCCTGAACAGTCGCGCCGTCAGAACCGGAGAGATCATCATTACGGATGATTATCTGGCAGCGACACGCGGGCATCCGAGCGTCAAGGTAGGAGTGGATAACGGACTCTTGCCGCAATCCTCGATGGCCGCGCCGATGGCCGTAATGGGCCGCATCGTCGGCACAATCGAAGTGCAGAGTTATCAACCGGCGGCATTTACGGTCGAGCACATCACGGCGATGCGCATGGCTGCCAATCTGGCTGCGGTGGCGATTGAAAATGTGCGCCTCTTCGAGCTTGAGAGCAGCGCGCGGGCCAGCGCCGAAGCATCTAATCGCCTCAAAGATGAGTTTTTGGCGACGCTCTCGCATGAACTGCGCACGCCCCTGACCGCCATTCTCGGCTGGCTCAATCTGCTGCGCTCAGGAAAGCTCGACGATGCGACACGGGAACAGGCGCTTGAAACCATAGAGCGCAACGCCAACGCGCAGGCACAACTGATCGAAGATATTCTGGATGTCTCGCGCATCATTACCGGGCAACTCCAATTGAAAGTGCGCCCCTTCGATCTCTCAGCAGTGATAGAAGCAACAATCGCATCCGTGCGTCCCGCCGCTGAAGCCAAGCAGATAAAGATCGAGACGAAGATTGACGGGCAAGCCAGCCTTGCTCTGGGTGATTCAGGCAGGTTGCAGCAGGTCATCTGGAATCTGCTCTCAAATGCCGTCAAGTTCACTCCCAGAGATGGCCGCATCACGGTTCGCCTTGAGCGAGACTCGGCACAAACGCGAATTGTCGTGAGCGACACGGGGCAGGGCATTGGCCCGGATTTCCTGCCATATGTTTTCGACCGCTTTCGTCAGGCCGACAGCACGACCACCAGAACGCACAGCGGCCTCGGTCTTGGCCTGGCGATTGTGCGTCATCTGATCGAGATGCATGGCGGCAGCGTTCGCGCCGAGAGCGAGGGAATAGGACGCGGTGCAGCCTTCACTCTGGAACTGCCGATCAGGGCCGTGCAGGTTGGGATGGAGGAAGAGGTATTTGCTTATCAGGCCGGAGGAGAGGTGGCCGGGTTCGACCCCCCGGCATTGCTAATGGGAATCAGCGTGCTTGTCGTTGATGACGAGGCTGACGCGCGCATACTGCTGCGTAAGATTCTCGAACAATGCGGGGCACGGGTCACGACCGCTTCGACCACTTTTGAGGCGCTCGCTGCGCTCGAACAAACGATGCCGGATGTGCTTGTCTCCGACATCGGTATGCCGAACGAAGATGGCTACGACCTCATTCGCAGAGTGCGAGTCCTGGAAAAAGAGCGCGGAGGAAGCTTACCTGCCATCGCGTTGACCGCTTACGCCGGTGAAGATGATCGCCGCCGAGCCATCTCAGCGGGCTTTGACGAGCATGTCACCAAGCCTGTTGAGTTGACGAAACTGGCAACACTTGTGAAAAGCCTCGCCGGACAAAACGGCGAGAAAAGGGATGAGGCAAGCATGTAGGAAGTGTAAGACAGGGAGCTTGAATCTTAAATAGATTTCATTCAGGTATGACGATATGTCGAGGGCTTTCGTGCTCTAGTAGGTTGGAGGAAACGCCCGGGCAATCTTCTGCTGGATGGCCGCCTCGCGTCGTTTCATCTCTTTGATTTGAATCTCAAGCTCAAGGATGTGCAGTTCGAGGAAAAGCTTTGTATCACCATTGAGTTTCATGCTTTTCTCAAAATCTTTCTCCGCCTCTTCTTCATTTCCACGATGCAACCAGGCCAGCCCGCGCTCGGCGTAATATAAAGGATTGCGCGGATCCATGATAATGCTGCGGTTAAAGTCGGCAGTCGCGCCCTCCAGATCACCCTTGATCAGCAGCGCCCGCCCGCGCTTGAAATAGGCGTCCGAATCTTTGGCGTTGACCTTAAGCGCCTTGTTGAAATCATTGATGGCGGCATCAAGGTCTAGCTGGTTCGACCTGATAAAACCGCGATTGATATATGCCTGCGAGATGTCGCGATTATTATTGGCTGTGCGTGGGTTGATCTCGATGGCTTTTTCGAAATCCTCGATTGCTCCGTCGAGGTCTCCCTTTGCACGCCGGGCCTTGCCGCGATTGAAATGTGCTTCGGCGAATCGCGGGTTAAGCTCAATGGCTTTGTTATGATCGGCGATGGCCCCGTCAATGTCGCCCTTGCTGAAACGCGTGACGCCGCGCTTGACGTAGTCTTTTGCCGAGTTTAGGTTCTGCGCTTCGGTCGTTGCGGCGACGAAGAAGAGAAGGGAAAGTCCCAGGCAGAAAGTGCGTCTCATGAGAGCCTCCACAAATTTGAGGGAGCCACAGGGGAAGGTCTTTACAAAAGCGAATCGTTAAAAGGCCGAGCAGTATCACATCCTTCTGGTGGTGTCGCCGGTTCAGCCTCTTCGGCTCGCTCTGGCCCGTAAGGATAACATTTCGGACGCTGCGCCGCACGATCAATCTCGCCAGTTAATCGCCCTCGATTTTTTGGCGGCGAGTAAGATTGGGGGCCGCACTTCTGCTTAGAACGGCGTTATATCAGCGGAGCGAGCGCAGGTATTTGACGAAGCGAACGCAGTCGCTGTCGCTGATCTCTGTAATGCGCGCGCCGACCAGGTAGCCCTGCTCCGTCCCCTGTTCATCGAGTTGCTCATAGCGAACGGGCGCGGCCTGTATCTCAATCGGGCCTGTCGGTAGCTCCAGCACGATGCGTAGCCGACGATCTTCGCCGACGAACTCCTGGCTGCCGATCCGTATGTCAGGCACGACGAGCGACAATCCGGTTGCCCTCATGTCGCGCGTGTGGCCCGCGAGCATGGCTTCGTCGCCCACAGCATTGACGATTGATAAGCTGAAAGGTAGGGATGCTTTGCCTCGCAGGTTCTCAGCCATAAGCTGCTCTCCCCTCTGCGATCACGTAACTAGAAGAATCCTCTTAGCGGACAAGTCAGTCAAACAGTTACACGCGGGCTCCGGTTCGTTGGGAAAACAGGATAATGCAGTTATTGAACCGTCGCTGGAAGCAAAGAGCCCCGACGATCAGCCGCCGTGGCCCAACCGTCGGCCAGACTGGCGATCATGCCGTGAAAATGTATGTCGGTGCCGGAGAGGACGACGATAACGTCGCCCGCCTGATAACGCGGGTCTTCCAGACGAAAACGGATGACGGTCGCTTGACCATTCTCCTGCTCAACGGTCTCGAAAGAGAAATCATCTGCATCGGCCACGTATGTCTGCGAATTACTCGCTGTTTTTTGCTCGTCAGGCATCGGTGTTTACTCCACCACAGGCGCGCGCTATCGCCGCGCATCAGAAATGTATTTTGTCAAGAACTCTTTTGGCGTGGACTACGGCCTTGCAATAATTCGCCCGCCGTCGCCCGCTTTCTCAAAGATTAATCACAGAAACCAGAATGCGACTCTATGCGCGCGATAAGGAAGGTGTCAAGCGGGGTTGTTGTCGCTATCAAATAATCCCTTTGATTGTTATCTTATGAGGCGCGTCCGTGTCGGAATTGAAACGACCCGCAACAAAGTCAAGGACTTAACAAATCAGAATGGTCAGTAGCCTCAACGAATTGAAGACCCCGGCGCTGTTACTGGATGTCGCGCGCGTGCGCAGTAACGCCGAGAGAATTGGAGGGCGCGTCCGCGCTGGCGGAGCCAGGCTGAGACCGCATATCAAGACGCATAAATGCATCGAAGTCGCTCGTATCCAGACCAGTGGGCACAGCGGGGCGCTGACAGTTTCGACTCTCGCCGAAGCTCGCGCTTTCAGTTCTCAAGGTTTCAGGGATTTGACGTACGCCGTGCCAATCGAGCCGGGTAAGTTCGATGAAGCGATTCAACTTGCCGGAGACTGTGAGCGGCTGGCGCTTATCACAGACGACCTGGAGATACCCGCACGTTTGAACGAGAGGGCGCGTCGAGCCGGTGTCACGCTCGATCTCTTTTTGAAAGTTGATTGCGGTTATCATCGCTGCGGCGTTGAGCCATCCTCGCCTGAAGCCCTTGAAATCCCCCGGCGCATTAATGCTTCGTCCAATCTAAGATTCGCAGGCATCCTGACGCACGCGGGACATTCCTATCATTGCCTCTCAAAAGAAGATGTCCTCCGTGTTGCGCGGCACGAGCGCGATACGATGACGGAATTCGCCGCACGGCTACGCGCCGGTGGTGTGCCCGTTGAAACCATCAGCATCGGCTCGACGCCTACCATCGCAAATGTTGATCACCTCGGAGGCATAGATGAAGCGCGACCGGGCAACTACATCTTCTTCGATGCGTTTCAGGCTGCCATAGGGAGTTGTTCGCTCGATGATTGCGCTCTGACAGTTCTGGCGGCGGTCGTGCATAGAGACCGCACCCGCAAAAAAATCATCGTTGACGCGGGCGCGATTGCGCTCTCGAAGGATCGCGGCGCGGTCGAGTTCGATGCCGCCTGCGGCTACGGGCTTGTGCTTGATCTGGAGGGAAACGATCTGGGACTGCGTGTCTGGGGATTGTCGCAGGAACACGGTGAGATCAAAGTATCAGATGATAATTTACTTGATCGCCTGAGCACGGGCACGCGCCTGCGTGTGCTTGCCAATCACTCCTGCCTGACGGCTGCACAACATACTCACTATAACGTCCTTGAAGGCGACACTGTTGTTGATCGCTGGGAAATTCAGCGTGGATGGTAAAAGCAGGGATGAGGGATGAAAAAAACCATTCGGTTTGAATAGAATCTCTTTCATCCCCCATCCCTGCTTTTTATCGCTCAGGCTCGCTTGAGCGTGCGGGCGGCCTGTGCCTTTGGTGCGGTCTCGCTTTCGCGCTTTGCAGAGACATTTGCCTCGCCACGCGTCGCCTGAAGCTTTTCAACGCGCGCGGTCATGCGGCGGTCAAGGTCTGCGACCTGTTCGGGCGTCAGCCGGTATATATTGGGCTGGCTGTGATAGAGCTTCGCGCCTGTCACAATGTCCGCGACTTTGAATCCGTTCTGCTCTGCCTTGGCAATCAGCTCCTGAACCGTCATTGGCGGCGGAACAAGACTCAGCGTGGAAGGCTTCTCTTCCAGCATCTCAGGAATGTCAGAGGGCTTGGGAGCTTCGAGCGGTAGCTCAGTCCCCGCCTCGCGCTTCATGTGATCGAGGAAACTCTTAAACGTCACGTCGCCGATCAACTCAAACCCGACCTCGAAAGCCTGGCTGTTGCTCTTGACGATCTGAAAGACGCGCACGATTTCGCCTTCGCGTTCCTGCAGGGAGACCTCAACCATGATGTCAACGAAGTATTCGAGACCGCTCGCCGTCATCGGCAGCACCCGTCCCACCTCGTTGTCCTCTTTGGCCTCTTTGCCTCTGGCGGGAATCTGATCAACGATGACGACGGACTTGCCGCTCTCCATACAAAGGCGGCGCAACACTCCCTGAAGAATCATCTGATCGGCCGCCAGTTCTTCAGCAGAAGGCTGGGCCAGCGGATCACCCGTTCTTTCGCGGACAGCCGCGACAACTTCGCTGTGCTTGGCGCTGAAATATCCGGCCCAAGAATCGAGCGCAAAGCAGTCATACTTCTGATCGCGTCCCTCACCCGACAGTGCCCAGTCAATAAACTCCGGCAACTCGTCGGGATGATGAATCTCAAGCGCGTCAAATTGTGTGCCGACGCCCTTGAGTAAACGCGCCTTACGCTCGACGTCGAAGATGCAGAGGCGGCCGATTCCGGCCTCGGACATGCTGCGTATAAAGTGGCTCTTGCCAGCGCCAGCGCCGCCGCGCACGGCCATCACCAACCGCTGTTGACGTGGACGGCGGCTGAGCGGATTCACCTTCGGTCTCGTTTCTTTTGTCATAGCTTCCTTCCTCTTTAGCCGGTTACGGCGTTGGTCGCTTCAGGGGGAATAGTTTTGTAAACTAAACGGCACGCTCCTCTTAAAAGAGGTACGTTCATGCTCAAGTCGGGCGCACTATATCACGTTTCCGGCGAGAATGGAACAAAATTTCATCGGTGAAACAGAAAAATTTCAATGTGGCCAGGACTCTCTTGAGCTTCGAGAGGAAAGACAGAGCTGTCCTTTGCTGAGATTGCTCAAACGACATCAATCAACACGAAGGTAATAATGCAGGCCGGGGCGGGTTACCTTCCGTAAGGCCATACTGCGGCAGCGCAGGCGAGAAACTATCGCGGCTCTTTAGCAGCGGATGGGAATAAATCATTGCCCGGAGACGAAAGGAATTGCAGAAAGATTTATTGGTCGCCGTTTGACTTGCTGCTGTGCTCTGAAGAGATTCCTTTGGCAGTTCGCTCCGCAAGATTGGCGACGACGGCGATCAACTCGGCTGGGTCGACCGGCTTCGGCAAGTGAATTTGAAAACCCGCCTTCAGGGCTCGCAGGCGATCTTCCGTTCTGGCATAGGCAGTGAGCGCGGCGGCAGGGATGCGGCCGCCAGATTCCGGATCAAGCTCACGTATCTTTTTGATCAGCGTATAGCCGTCCTCTTGAGGCATCTCAATATCACTGATAATGACATCCGGTTGAAAGCCTGCGAGCGATTCAAGCGCCTCTGTCGCTGAGGCAACGGTCGTGACCAGCGACCCGCGTTGCGCGAGGATAGTCTGGATCAACTCGCGTGCGTCCGCTTCGTCGTCAACCACCAGCACACGCAATCCGTCCAGTATCTGCTGAGA
>JBKKAL010000297.1:0-144899 GCA_046714695.1 Pyrinomonadaceae bacterium | reverse complement strand
GACCACACAGCAGTCTCGACTATCGAACACCGAGCGAGTTCTACGCCGTGTACAAGCAAAGAGAAATGACCTTAACAACCGCGAGAATCTAATCTGACTGGTGGTAAATAGATCGGGGGCATCTCATGATCATCAGTAGCACTTTCGAGATGTTCTTCTATCCTATCGATATTTAAACGATATCCCTTTCCAGTAATAGTCTCCAAATTGCCAGCATTCTCGCCTAGGACCTTGGTAAGGGCATGTTTGGTTTCGCGAATCGTATGAGTAAGCACGTAAGGTGCTTCCGCCCACACCTCCTTTTTCATCTCATCATAAGTTACAACCTCTCCACGATGTTTGATTAGCATAAACAGCAGGCTGTTCGCCTTTGGCATAAGTCTGAACGAGTAATTGTCAACGATTCTCAGGAGAGTACGTTCGTCCGGGTAAAACCGAAAGCCATTGAATTCGTAGGAAAGATTAGTTCGCTTCGTCATTTCAGCTTTGGACGGAAAATTTGATGTCTATCAAAATCTTTTGATTAGATGATTTATCATATCATCAGTAAACTAGTGGAGAATTTTTAGCAGTCGCTCGGATAAAGAGCCAATCTCGAATAAATATGTTGAACCGGATCGGCCATCTCACATTAATCTTGACAGATCAATCGATCGTGTAATCTACTTACGCCGAAACCTCGGAGGTCAGAGATGATACGTCATCCTCACACGGCACCGGAATGGGGCAATCTTGAGTCCGTTTACACAGACGAGTTTGGTCGGGTCGCTCCCGACATCTATGCCTGTGCAGGAAGACTATGGCAGCGGGCTCAACTCTATGCCTCACGCTTCTTCACCGACAATGACATCGCGCGCATTCGTACTCTCCTGCTCAAGTCTGCAGCTAAGGTAACGCGCATACGTGACGAGAAGTCCCAGCAAATCAACGAGCTGGACGCCTATCTATTCCAAACTTTCAAGCATGTAGTTCTTGCCGAAGTGGAAAAGGAGGATAATCGTCGGCGGTTTGAAACGGCGGCCTATGTCAATACAGAGTTGCGAGGACAGGCGGAAAACGTCGAGCGTCGAATACTGCTTGAAGAGCTCGTCTCGGCAATGGACCCTTGGACGCGTAACGTCTTCGAGTGGCTGACACTGGATTACACTTTTAATGACATAGGCCTGCATTTGGGCCTCAACCCTAAAGTTGTAAGAACCAAATACCATAGGCGATTGGCCCGCCTAATGAAACAGATTGAGGACCTCTAAATAGGTCAGTTCCTCACGCGGTCTCGGTAGAACAATATTTCCACCACCTATCTCCCACGCTCCACAAGCAAAAAAATCTTACTGCTGATGTATTTTCCACATCCCAGCCCCTCTATTTAGGTGTAAGAGGAATTTTGAGCTCGTCGGCGCCCTCAACTGAGCCTGAGGTATTTAGGTCGGGGCCAACCTTTTCTAGCTATAAGTGGCGATAGAGGTACAAGGAGCTGCGTAGGAGCTTGTTCGAGGTTCGTTGAATGAAGATAATTAGAGTTAATGAACCACGAAGACGAAATATGCGAAGAGTTGTTCACTGATCCTGAGGAGATTGTCGCTTTCGCTCAAGCCTACTATGCAACCGAGTTCCCGAATAGTCAGCGAAGCGAATGCCCTCCTGCGGAGAAATTGCATTGTGCTGCAAACTCTGGCGCGCTACCCGAACCCGCACTTCGTGGACATCTGTTTCACTGTTCAGAGTGCTTTCGCATCTTCCGGAGCGCACGCATAAGCCAGAGACCACAGGTTGCCTCGAGTCACATGTGGTATTCCTGGCAGGCAATCAGAACAGGCCTTGCGCCAAATCGCGTCTTTGTTTGGGCCTCTCTAACAGGCTTTGTTTTCTCTGTCGCTGCTGCGGCTATGCTGATCTGGGGGACCAGGAAAGAACCTGTAATTGTCTCTCAGAACGCGCAGGAGCAAGTCATCTCATTGCCAACGCCGGTAGCTTCAGCAGAACCTCAGGGCGCTGTCGAACAGCCTTCTACGTATCCGGCACAGGACGCTCTGCCAAAGCGCTCAAAGCCGCCGGTTCTGAGTCCTCGTCGAACGCAGGGCTTGCGTGTAATTGAGATTAACCTGAAAGAAGAGAATCTACTGCGCGATGCCGATGAGGTGAAAACTAGCCCGTATCTCATCAGGCTTTCGCCGACAAAGCAGCGGTTGCGATTACAGTTGCCGGAAGGAAGCGCAAGCGGACGATATACGGTAAGTGTCTTAGATGCATTTGGCAAATCCGTAATTATTGCACGGGCTAATTCGAATGGCAAAACTCTCACGGTTGATCTCGATTTGCGAGGCTTGGCGGCAAAGAAATATCGCCTCTGCCTCTCGCGTGGCGAAGAAGCACCTGATTGTTATCTGGTTAGCGTAAGCGAACAAGTACAGCGCGTCGTAAAGTGAAACGGCTCTCGCAGCAACATCCCGAATAATTAATTGTCGCTCATCCCGGCTCACAAGGAGCGACAGCCAGATTTGGGTGGTTATGGGTGACCTCTATATTCATCCTTCACCACAATCCCATTTTCAGTTAGGGCTCAATCATTACAAGATGCTCATGTTGCCCCCACATCTTGCTATTTGTGCCAGAAGCTTTCTCTGCGTTCTGATTCTTTTTGCACGCCCGCTTCAGATCGCCTCACATCCCTCCGGGGAGATCGAACCTGCTTATCAAAGCCAGACCAGCGAGCCCATAAGCCTTGCGCCAGGACACATCTATCAAAAGGAGATCAGCGGCACTGATCGCCATCTTTACACAATTAGACTGAGCGATAACCAATACGCGCGCTTGCTTGTTGAGCAACAGGGCATTGATATCGTTGTGACGACCAGTGATGCTGAAGGCAAACGCACTAGCGTTGATCGCCCGAATGGGGCATATGGGCGGGAATCCATCTCTTTTATCACCAGACAAGGTGGAATTTACCGCGTGGAAATCAGGACGCTTGAGCAAAAGGCACCGCGGGGGCGTTATCGAATCTCAATTGATGAAATGCGCACGGCCCTCCCTCGTGATGAGAGCCGCTTAGTCGCCGAACAAGTGGTTACAGAAGGCGAATCCCTTCGGGCACGCAAAACCTTGGAATCCCTATCGGGGGCACTGGAGAAATTCAGCCAAGGTATCTCTCTCTGGCAGGCGTTAGATGATTCCTACGAAACCGCAGTGGCCCTTTATGGGCGTTGCCTCACGCACCGCATGCTCAACAACAATGAGAAAGCTATTGCTGACTGTAGTGAATCAGCAACCATGATGCGCCGACTCAGGGATACTAACGGTGAAGCTTTTGCTCAAACCGCGCGGGCTTGGGCCTACATTTATTTAGGACAGTTAGATAAAGCGTTTGCTGATTTCAGCGAATCGCTTGAGACGCGCAAGCGCCTGGGAGATAGGCCAGGGGAGTCCTTCAATCTTCTGGGTATGGGATGGATATATCAACTCCGCGGTGATTACGACACGGCCCTGGAATATTTCCGTCTATCCAGCAGAGTGCTTGATGAAATAGGTGATCCTCGCGGCAAAGCCATGCGGCTGGCAGCCATTGGTGAGGTTTATAGACGCACGAACCGGCCTGCGCAAGCGATAGAGCATTTTACCCTGTCGCTGCAGCAGTCTCGTATGGCTGGTAATGATCGTGCTGGGGAGGCCGAAACACTAACGAGTATTGGGTGGTGCCACTACACGCTCAATCAGGTAAAGCAGGCGCAGGATTCCTTTACAGAATCGCTTCCCCTAAGGCGGGCGATCGGCGACCGCATGGGGGAGGCCGTCACCCTTCTTGGGTTGGCGCACGTCAAACGAAGACAGGGTGATCTCCACGATGCCCGGCTGCACGTCGAATCTGCTCTATCTATTGTTGAATCGCTACGATCCGAAGTCATGAGCCAGCCGACCAGCTTATCCTTCTTTGCTCTCGTACAGGATTATTATGATTTCTACGTAGATCTTCTAATGAACATGCAGCGGCTTGATCCTGCCAGAGGATTCGCTTCGGCAGCACTCGAAATTAGCGAGCGTGCCCGCGCCCGCAGCCTTTTAGACTTGCTGCGGGAATCAGAGATTGATGTGCGGCGGGGAGTTCCAATAGAACTTCTTGAACGAGAGAGCAGCCTCAGAGCCAGGTTGAGCTCTGCTAGAAACTACCAGCGACAACTAATGAGCGAGAGCCGTGATGGTGCACAAGCGACCACGACGGCGAAAGAGGTCTTTGATCTTACAAACGCACTCAGCGAAATAGAGATACAAATTCGACAAGCAAGCCCGCAATACGCTGAACTCACACAATCACAAACGCTTAGTGCGGCCGCAATACAGCGCGAAATGGATGAGGATACGCTGCTTTTGGAATATTCGCTTGGCCAGGAGCGCAGCTTCCTATGGGCCGTTTCGCCCTCAACGATTACTTCATACGAACTGCCACCCCGCCGCGAAATCGAAAAACTGGCGGCGCATGCGTATGAACTATTGACGATGCGAAACCGCGTGGTTCCTCAGGAATCTTCGGCACAAAGACGTGCGCGTATCGCTGAGGCTGACCGGCAATACGAGGCGGCGGCCGCACGCTTGAGCAGTATGTTGCTTACTCCCGCAGCTACCCAACTCTCCGCCAAACGTCTGGTTATTGTTGTCTCGGATGCCTTGCAGTTGATCGCTTTTGGCGCGCTGCCATCCCCTGCACATTCGCCCTTTGGAACTAGCGTGCCTCTAATTACCAATCATGAAATCATCGTAATTCCATCAGCCTCGACTCTGGCAATGCTGAGGGGACGAGAAAGGATCAAGCACGCCAAGCCAATAAGGCTCATCGCTATCCTCGCCGACCCGGTCTTCTCACTCAATGACGAGCGCTTCGCTGAACTGTCATTAAGAAGATCAGCGACTGCAGGTTCCGAATTTCATGCGAGGTCGGGCCTGACAGTGGAGCGCCGCAATAGTGACAACCGTAAACAGGGAACCCTCACCAATGATAGCACTCAAATTTACACATTGCCGCGTTTATTCAGAACGCGATGGGAAGCTGAGCAGATCGCGGCGCTCGTTCCAACGAGCCAGGTAGCTCAGTCCCTAGATTTTGATGCCAACCTTAATGTTGCTACGAGCGATATCGTAAGGCAAAGTCGTGTCATTCACTTAGCCACACACGCCCTCATCAATGATACGCATCCGGAGTTATCCGGAATATCACTCTCGATGTACAACCGGGATGGGCAGCCTCAGGATGGTTTCTTACGCATTTCCGACATCTTCAATCTAAGGCTTTCTGCGGACTTAGTGGTTTTGAGCGCCTGCCGCACCGCACTCGGACAGAATTTTAGAGGCGAAGGCCTGGTCGGATTAACCAGAGCCTTTATGTATGCAGGCGTTCCCCGGGTAGTAGGCAGCCTGTGGTCAACCGATGATAAGGCTACTGCCGAGTTGATAGTCCGTTTTTATCGGAAGATGTTTAAGGAGAATGTGCGTCCGGCGGCAGCGTTGCGCGCGGCTCAGATCGAGATGCTGCGTAATGATCGTTGGCAAGCACCCTATTTCTGGGCGGGATTTACTTTGCAGGGGGAATGGCGGTAGCGGTGTGCCTATAGGTCACTTCAAAGAGGAGAATTTGATGACACAGTCTTCCTATTGTTCCAAATGCGGTGGCTCCGTTGAGGCGGATTGTGACTTCTGTCCAAACTGCGGTGAGCCAAAGTTGCGGGTGTCTGAAAGCTACCAATCGCCGTCGACCGGATACCCTTGGATGCAAGAGCCTGTCCAGCCACCTCCGCCCCAGCAACCACAAAAAAGCAGGCCTGTTGTCGCTTCTCAATATATTCCGCCGCCGCCGCAGCAGCAGCAAATTCACCATGTCGTTTACCAGCAGGTGGAAGTTGCTCCCGGTCATCTACAGGATACGGGCCTTGGAAAGGCTGGGCAAACGATGGGGATTATCGCCATCTCGGTCATGGTGGTGGGGCTCATCCCGTGTTTGGGATGGATCAACTGGATCAATATCCCATTCAGTTTCGTTACCTGGATCTTATCTATAGTGGCCATTTCGACGGCCAAGCTACCTACGACGCGTAGCAAAGCGACCGTTGGATTGGTGCTCGGTCTAATAGCTTGGATTATCGGGATCATTCGCCTTTCACTGGGCATGGGTTGTGTTTGAAGGATGGAGCCACAAAAGACCTGAGAGAAGCTTATGACATATAGAGACAACCACTCACACGAAAGAAAATTTGTGATGCCGACTGCCAACGAGTGGTGGGAATCCATGCGCTGGGTATTGGTGATCTGGACATTTTTGGTGGCTCTCACCTTGGCCGGCTCATTTGTCCCATATCAGAAGGTCATCACTCAAGGGCATCCGTGGCTGCCGCGCAGGTTCTGCGCCGGGTGTCCTTTTTGCGGCATGACTAGGAGTTTTTGCGCTATGTCAGCTGGCCGCCTAGGCGACGCCATCGGTTGGAATCGCGGCGGCCCGGCGCTTTATCTGAGCGCATGGATTTGGCTCGCCGCTTTCATGACGATTGCGCCCCGAAGGATTTATAGCCACCTAATTCGGAAGGATCAAATTGGGTGATGAGAGCGAAGCTTCACCACATTTACGACTCGAAGGATTTGCTGGTTGTCTCATCCTGTTCGCAGAGTCTCAAGCGCTTTGCGGACAAGTTAGCTCCTGCAATGGTTTCTCTCCCCTTAATGTTGACCGTTCTGATGCTTTTACATGTCTTCTTTCTACTGGGGTGTACAAGCAGGCCGGACCCCCCCCCTTGGAAGGCTGTAATCAGAGAGTCAAATGAGCAAACATCTTCTCAGCCGCCGCCGAAGACCTCGAACCATCTTGTCGTCTACCTGGACACGAGCGCGAGCATGACCGGTTATGTGTCAGTAGATCAGCAAGGAAAAACCGTCTTCAGTCGCTCACTGCAGGAGTTGCGAAACTTTGTCACGATCATCAATCCTCCGATAGATGTCGTTGTGCGCCGCGTCGAATCAACGATCAGCGCCCCTCATCCAGATACATATCTGAGCGAGGCCTCGATCAATCCGGGTCTCTTCACGGGTAAGGAGACGGATTTGGCCGGAGCCATCAGCCTCTTCGACAAGGGCCCAGAGATTTTAAAGGCCAGCGCTAGCGCGGGCGAAAAGAGCGGCGGAGAAGAGGCTGGAGTCGATGAGAGCGGTGAAGAGGCGCCGCCGCCGGCGCGCTTCCACCTACTGGTGACCGACGGCGTGCAGTCGCGCACTCAGCAGAGCACGGATGCCAGTTGCATTGCAGGTTCGGACCAGGTCTGCGTCCGCAAACGCATCCTCGCGCTGCTCAATAAAGGATGGGGTGCCTATGTCATCGGCATGCGGAGCGAGTTCCAAGGCAAAATCTTCTCTGAGGTCAAGCGTGGAACCATCATAAATTACGAATCAAAGAAACGAGACCCGGAAAGTTTACGGCCCTTCTACATATACATCTTTTCGCCGGATCGCACGGCGCTCGACAAATTGGTCGAGGTCCTGATTGAAAGACTGCGCCCATTGATCGCGCATGCGGGCGGGATGCGAACGCTGGCTCTGACCTCAGCCTATACAAATGGTTCGGCGCAGGCAGAGTTGATCGTGCCTAAAGATTCGGGTCACGGGCTCAGCCTAAGTAAACCTGGAGGCTACCAAAACCCTACTGGATTCACCCTGCGGGTGGATGTGAGCACAGACAAGAGGGGCCCCTTGCCATTTCAGATCATAACGACTCCCCCATGGTCGGCGACTGTTCGTGACGAGGGGACGCCAAAAGAGCTAGCCGATATGCTCAGTTGGAATCTCGTACAGCTTAATCCTGAGGTAGAAGAGAATAAGAAGGAGCGAGAACGTTATCCGGAAATCAAAATCACCAATCAAAAAACGGAGCCAGATGGGAAGACCACGCTTGATGCGACTGCGCAATTTCCGGGCGGAAGAACAGGGACACCACAGTGGCGCGTCTACCTATTAGAGGCTCGCTTGAACCTTCAGCAGCAAACGCCGCCGTGGATTCGACAGTGGTCAACCGAACTCGACACTACCGCTGAGTCGGCTAACAAGACTCTATATCTTGAAAGCGCGCTTTTGGGCCTCTGGCGCAATCCAGAACTGGAGAAGCAGAGCATCGCCAAAATCTATATCCGCGTTGGTCCGTGATTAAACGGTAAATGGTTAGAGGTCGAAAGTTTAATCTAAGAAAGAGGACAGTAAAACAACATGCTTGCCCCCGCTTATTTATTACTTCAGGAATCGGACTTCCTCGCCTGGTTGATCGATAATCGCGACGCTGATGGATGGGAAGAGACAGCGCAGAGTTGGTTCATTGCGGCGATTGTGATCGCGGTACTCTGCTCTGGGCTGATACTTTTCTATAAATGGCTCAAGAAACATTCAGCCAAAAATATCAACGAAAAAATCTGGAGCCGCGGTCAAACAGTAATCTTGATGTTGGTGGGTTTGCTGCCTGTCTTCTTGATGATGCTCGTGCTGTGGTACGTCACGCGCGATTATTTCGATGTCGTCGGCGTTGGCGGTCTGTTCAAAGGCATTCTCTTTGGCTGGCTGCTCTATCTGTTCTTGATGTTTATCGGTCATGTGGCGAGCCCTTGGCGGCGCGAGATTCTTTAAGGGAGAAACGGCATGAGGAACATATTTATCGCGGTCGGCGGAAGCGGCGTCAAGGTCGCCGAAGCGCTTGTCCGCTTACTGGCGGTCGGCTTCCCCACCCGCCGGGAGAACGAGGCCTGGACGAGCGCCGGCGACACTCTACAAATATGGCGCATTGATCCTGATCGTAGTTCCGGCGCTGCCGTCACTTTACAGGACTGGGTCAAGCAGTACGCTGACCTGCAAGCGCTTCTCAATGGCGGCGAAGCGCAGGGCAGCGCGAGCAGCCGCTGGGCAATGACGATTGACACTCGCATCCGCCATCTGGACCCGCTTCAACTACCACGTGTCAAGGCGAACGATAATGAGTTGAAGACCTTGCGCGGCATCCTTGATTCCGGCTACTCAACGAAGAGCTCGTTGCCGATTCTCTCCTCGTTCTACGAGCCGAAGGACCTGGATGTCGAGATTGATCGCGGCTTTTATCAAAAACCGTTTATCGGGGCGGCCGTCATGGCCGTCTTCGCCGAGTCATTGCGTTTCGATAACTCGCCGGGCGGTAAGGAGTGCAACCTCACGGCGTTTCACAACAATCAAGCTAATTTCTTCCTGTGCGGCAGCCTGCACGGCGGAACGGGCGCGTGCGGCGTGCCCGTGATGGGTAGGTTTCTCGCCTCGCGTAAGAACGCCAATCCGGGTTGGGGATGGCGCGTCGGCGCTTGCCTTCTCGCGCCCTACTGCGTACCACCACAGCCTCCCTTCGACGCCCTCGAGGAGGGTCAAATCATTTCCGAGCAGGAGAAGGAAGCGCTCCTGCGCGATCATGCCAACGACCCTGCGTTTGCCGGGCTCACCACGGAACAGAAACAAAAACTGGTGCAGCAAATCCTTGACGGCTTTTACGCCAACCCGGATGCGATGGAAGCGCGAGCGCGACAGGGACTCTCTTATTATAGGGATCACAGCGCGAATTATTTCGACGAGCTTTATCTGGTCGGCAAACCCGAGCCTGACAAGCTCAAGGTCTGGAGCAACGGCGGAACAAGCCAAAGCAATCCGCTCAACTCGGCTGAAGTGGTCGCGGCTCTCTCGGCACTCAACTTTTTCTCCAAGGCCAATACCGGCGACCCGCAATCCTACGTCATCGGCAGCACTCCCGGCCCAATCAATTCGGAACAGATGAGCTTGCGCGAACTGCCCAGCTATTACCTGGGTGAAAGCGAAGTTGATGCGGAGAAGGTGTTTCTGACTACAGCGGTGATGATTCACCTGCTCAGACATCAAGTGCCCTGGGATAAGCGCGCCAAAGAGTGGGGCAAAGAGATCGAAGGCCTGCGCAGAGTCTATGAGAAGAGCGAGGCGAAGAAGGATGAAGACCGAGCGTTTTATGAGAGCGCCGCGAACCTCATGACCTCTTTCTTGATGTCCACGCTTGATCCGCGCGCCACCGTCGGTTGGAGCGGCGAGGATGCTGCTCGCCTCTGGAACTTTCTCTCCAATGACGCCGCGCACGTCAACGACATCACGAGTCGCCTCGCCAAAAAGTTTATTGGCAACGAGCCCAAGGGCTCACTTGAGCTGGGCAATTCGATGATTAAGCTGACGACCTTCGATTTCGGGAAGTGGTCTCCGCCGGGCGATCAATTCAGTCGCGGCGAATATTTACGTTTAGTCTGGTCTAATCTCTTCGCCCGGTGCGTTAACAGGTTGTGAGGGCCCGGAATGTGTACATAAAGAATAAGAAGATGAAGCGCGGCCCGTCTAACACATCGCCGCCGCCAGTACTATTACTACTACGGCACACGTGGAACACGCCTCACGCGTCCGTCCTATCGAGTCTCCTGTTTATTACGGTTCTACTCGCGTACGCCGGATGCTCTTTCTCGGGCCGTTCGAGGTCTTTATTCGAGTTGGTGCCAGCAAGCAGTTTTATGGCTGCGACGATCAACTGGCAATCCTTTAGCCGGGACGGCGAGCTAAAACGACTCTTGAAGGCCGATGAGATTGAAAGAATGCTCGGGCAGTTAGGTATTAGCAATGACGAAGTCAGCGACATGGCGATCTTCACGGACGGGGAAAATCCTGTAAGCGGAGGCGGCAGCAGTAACGGGTTTATCGCGCGGGGCTCCTACAAAGTGCGTGGCGTTTTTGATCGGCTCAAAACGCAGGGTTGGAGCGAGGTGACTTATGAGAGGCACAAGCTACTCTCGAACGCAGCCGGGAGTCAGTGGTGCGCTCCGTTGAAATCGAACTCGATGGTCTGCGGCTCGAAAGCCGGAGTCGAAGGCTCGATTGATGCAGAACGCGATACTAAACAGAGCTTCGCCGCCAACCCATCAACAGCCAGGATGATCGGCCAGCTTCGTAAAAGCAAAGCTCCCATCCTGGTGGTCGCCGCGCTTCCTCAACAGGTGCAGGACATGGCCGAGGTGGCTTTGCAGGTTTCGACCCTGGCGCTTGAGTTCGTAAAACTGGACGGCTTGAGCAGTCTGATGAACACGCTGGGTTACGTGCGTGGCTTTGGTTGTGCCATCTCACACAGCGGCGACGATCTTCCAATAGAGATGGTTGCATTGATGAAAGATGAAAAGGCGGCGGCCCTTGTTTCCGGCACTTTGAACGCAATGCAGAGACTAACCCTCGCTGCCCCTAAAAACAATCTCTCGCCTGGAGACCGGGACGAATTGCGCAAGTTTCAAAGTATGTCAGTCAACAGAGACCGCGACGTGCTTTCGATCAAAGCGATGATGCCGGTCAAGGATTTCAGGTGACAGTGCCGGTCGTGAGAGGGAGCTATCGCCGAGCCTCGAATGAGCTTTAGTTTTAGCGACGCAGCGGCGAATTCAAAGGAAGAACAAATTTTAGTTTTCGGAGCATGGCACAATCATGGCAAATTATCTTAACGCAGGCATTCTTGGAGATGCGGCAGGCGTCGCCAACCGGCGGGGATTCCGCGCCATCGCGACACAGTACATAGATACGCCCACTTACAACGCCAAGTATTTCGAGACCTATCCTACTCTTTGGGCCTGCGCCTATGCCTTCGGCAAGATGTTGGCGGCAGAAGGCAACGCGATGACGGGCACGCCGCCGACGACCGAACAACTGGTGGCGATGGAGGGGGCAACCGAAGAATGGGCGGCGCTTTTTCTCCTGCACTACTTTGGCGATGCGCATCTGGTCTCATACGACCGCGCAAAGCTAGAAAGTGAGTATGACAAGGATTTGTGGCTGGCGCTGAGCGGCACCTATCCATCTTCCGGGGAGGGCGCGATCACCACTATCCAATTGCTCGAAACCGACGCCCATACGATTATCGGCGGGTACTATCCCGAGACAGTCTTCTTTCCCAGTCGCGGGCGTTCGCAGTGGGCGAAAGATGACAAACTCGCTGCCTACCTTGATAAACGCCGGCTGCGGCTCTCGTGGGCCAATTGCAGCCAGCAATTGCTCCAGAGCGAGCGAGCGCGTAGAGACTTTCAGGGACACCTCGAACTGATCGCCCGCCACACCCTGCCAAAGCAGATATTTCAAGACCGCTTGCGCCAGTTCAGCGCGCAAAACTTTCCCGGTTACGTTGAGCCAAACGGCACGCTTCCCGTCAACCCGGCGGAATGGGACGTGCCCGGCAACAAGAAGCCGCCTGAGCCAGCTGAGTTCCTTAAAAATTACCCCCTCCAAAAACCGAACAAGCGTAATGGCATGATCTACTATCTGGTTAGCGGGATGCCCTATCGCGCTGACTGGATGACTGCTTCGACGGCGGCTGGCTGGCCCTCGCCGCATCAGTATGTCGAGAGCGGCAATAACCAGATTTCGGTCGAGTTCGCAGGCAAGAAGATCACTTGCAATCTGTCCGACAATGACGACATCGTGCATCTCCATAAGCTATTCATCGCCGACTCGCCGCATTGGTGCAAAGTTCCGAAGGCCTCCGATATGCATGTCTCTCGCATCAGGTCGCTGCACAAAATCGAGCTGCGCGATCCTGTCTTGACGGAGAATGATTTGGCGGTCTGCCTGGCTCCGCTCGCCAGCGGTTTCCTTGAGCACTTCCCTGAAATCATACGTAATCTCGACCAGATACACACGACCATTGATTGGTATGGAACGATGGTCGAGTGGTCGTTCCCGGTCGTGGATAAAGAGGGGGTGAGCAGGGAAGTAAAGTGGCAAACGAGCCCGACGTTCGCTCGCGCCCTGTCAAGCACGGCGCTGCGCATGTGGCCGCCGAGAGTCGCGCGCCAGTGGCATCTCTATGCTGCATACGGTTTCGGAGGCAAGAAAAAGGATCGCGGGCTCTGGCATCTCGTTGACGAGAACGGTCGGCCGGGACAGATGATAGAGATTGACGACGAAGAGTATTACAGCGTCTTGCAGAGTCCTGATGGGATGGCAAATCGCCCGAGTTCCTTGCTGCTGCGCGACAACGAGAGCAAGGAGCGCGGGGTGCTGTTTCTCACTGACTTTCAGGAGCAGATGACGAGTGGCAGCGGTACGGCGACGCTCGCCGTTGACTTCGGCACGAGCAATACCTGCCTCGCCTACAACGATGGCGAATCGAAGATTTTGAACTTCAAGCTCACGCCGGAAATTCTCTGGGGCATGCGCCCGACGCTGGAAAACCCTGGCTTCGTTCCGTTTGAGTGGGGCGGACATAAAGGTTTCTTCCCCACCATCCTGCTCTCGCGGCGCAGCGATGAAAACCTGAGAGACGAACTGCATCCGAATCAAGTAAGCCTTGAGCACCTCTTCAAGGTGGATATACCGGGGCTGCATAAAAACATGGAGGAGCGTTTAAGCCAGGGGGAATTTAATCACATCTGGAAAATGCACCCGAATCCGAAGTGGGAGACATCCGGCACGAAGCCGTGGAGGACGCTTTTCCTTGAGCTGACCTTACTCTACGCCCACGCCGAACTGTTCTTTAACAAAGGCGTCAAACTCGACAAGTATGTCTTTACCTTCCCGTTGGCATTCTCACAAGCCGAGCGTGAGAGCTATCACGAGAAGGTGCAGGATGCTCTTCGCAAGGTTCGCCAGTACTGCTATGGCACGAACCCCGCGACAGACCGTTTTACCTATATCGCTAGTGTAGATGAAAGCACCGCCATCGCCGAATCAATCGGAGCGACATCGGCGACTGCGACCATGGATGTCTTTATAGACATCGGCGGCGGCACGGCTGATATCGCCGTTCGCTACAACCGTCGCTTTCTCGTGCTCGATAGCCTGCGCGTCGCCGGCAATACTTTCTTCAGATTCGCGGAGAAGAATTTCAAGCATGATCTGCACGGCGCGTCCGAGTTCAAAAAGCATCTTCGCTGGCTGCTGCAAGGCAAGGACGACGGCGCTGAGTACAGGATCATCAATCCAGACAGCGATTTCAAGCTTGGTGTTAATTACTCCGTCGCCATCAATGCGCTCGACGACCAGCAATTTCGAGACCGTGAGATGGCTATCTTGAAAAGAACGATGGGAACTCGTTCCTATCAGAAATACCGCACTCGCTTATTCTTCCGTCACGTCATTACCTATGCCCTGCTGCAAGCATGCGCCGCCGTTGTAGATCAAAAGATCAAACTTACAAGCGGCCTCAAGCTTGTCCTTGGCGGCAATGGATGGGGGTTGATGATCTTCGCAGACATCCCGCGCTCGGCCAAACGATTGACCGAGGAAGCGACCCAGATTCTCAACCTTCTGAAGCGCGAGCTATCGCCGACGCTGGAAGACGCCGAGCGCGCGTGCCTTGAGATGCTCAAGATTTCCACCCTTGAGCTGCTCAACGAAAGCAATCTGAGCAAGGCGAAGACAGATGTTGCTCTCGGCGCGCTCAACGCCAACCCGAATCGTCAAAACGGCAGTCAGAGCACCACGCCCTACGCGGGCGTCACCGTCACCAATCTTCAGATCAATGACTTCAACGCTCAGACCATCCGCTGGTGCGATCGTTGGGACTTCGACGAGCTCAAAGAGAAGTTTGGCTTTATGGACAGTGTTACTGAGGCGCACTTCGACAGCCCCGAAGATCAGGAGAAACCTCTCGACACCATCCTCTCCGTCTTCACCTGTGTCGGCAATACGCGCACTAACCAGGAGGACAACATGCCGCCCGCTACCTGGTTGAATATCAACGGCAAACTGACCGAAAGCATCAGCGAAATGCAGGGCGACCGCATCGAACACGCCCCGATCAATTACTTCGTCTCCGACGTGCTTTACCCTGACACCCCGCGCGATGTCCTCGACGTCCTCGCCGAAAAGAACGGCCAGTTCAGAGCCAACTCAGATGAGGAGTAGATGATGAAGAAACTAAAAGCCATTTTGATGCTACTGCTTGTTCTTGGTTTGCTTCTAAGCCTGGACTTTAATTTATCAGTTAGAGCTGACACTTTTACAGATGCGGTGAAGGATGCAGAAGGAAAGCTCAAAGAGGCAAAAGCGAAGTTACAGGTTTTAAGTAAAAATTCCAACGCAGGATTTAGCCAGAAAGTAAACCTGGCGCTCAATAGTGTTAATTCTGCGCTAGGTACATTGAAGGATACGGCAGCCTTGTACAACAATAATGACACTAACAACGTAAAGCTAGCAGAATCAAAGCTCACAACAGCCGAAAATCAGATAAATAGAGCCATAGACGCATTACAGGGGGCTGAAGCATTACAAAAAGCGACGAAGGATGACCTCATTGCAACGGTTGCTGCATTAAACAATGCAGATAAGTCTTTGCAATCTATACCGCGCCAGACCGCTACGACAACTGAGTCCACTGCTGCCTCACCTGCGGCAAGCCAGAGCCCAAAAGAACCGGGAAACGGTGAAGGATGGTTGGCCGCGATTGGTGATTATGTTGCACCTGTCTTGCAGGTTTTTGTGGTCGCGCTTGCGCTGGGCCTTTTGGTTTATTCAATCTTATTACTTATGAACCTGCGAAGTAGTACAGACGACTACTTCAACGCCAAACTGCCAAAAATCTTAGGCGGCATGAAGAGTAAGCAGGATGAGCTGGCAACGCAGATTGCGGCGTATGCCGGCGTGAATAAGGATATAAATCAAAGGTTATCTGATTTACATACTGAGTTGCGGCAAGTCAGCAGGTCTTTGCAGATCAGCCAGCAGGGTATGCGCCAGGTGAGTGCCCAGCCAGCAGCAGCCGCGCCGGGTTATGCGGAGCCCGCTTCGCGTGATGGCGAGATGCCGTCTTTCCCCATCTCGGTGGACGATTTCCTGCGCCGTATGCAGCGCAAGGTGATGGTGGTCAAACGCGATTTCCAGAACGACATGCTGGTTTCTGACCCGGAAGGCAAGGGCGAGCTGGTGTTGATACGAGATGCCCGGTTGCAGGACGAAGTACAGCCGCTGTTCGTCGTCCCGCGCGTCACCCAATTCCAGATGCGGCAGGAATACCACAACTTTTACGAGAAGTATTACGACTGCTCGAATCCTGAGTCGGGAGCAGTTTGGATTATCGACCCGGCGGTCGTTGACAAGGTTGCGGGCGGGTGGCAACTGCGCGAGAAAGGCAGACTGGAGGTTCGTTGATGCAGAATACTGCTCCAACCCCGGCGAACGCCGTGCCGTCGGACGGGCGAACGATGCGTGTCTATTGCACGACGCATAGTCTGGGCTTTACCACCGGGCGGGCGCAGCGGCTTCTGTGTGAGAACGGTGGGCACGAACTGGACAGCGATTTTCCTAAAGCGGGGTTCTGGGAGTATTGCTGCGATTGTCAGAGCTTTATCCCATCGAACTTCGTCAAAGGTGGAAAGGCCGCGCCCGAATGCGCCGTCTGCGACCGGCAAACTTCCAGACGTTTTGTGTGCGCCGAGTGTTGTGTCGTGAGCTATGAATCCGACAGCCCGGCACGCGGCAAGTTCGCCTCGCTAACGGCGAATGGAAGCCCGCAGCCAGTGTGTCCCGGTTGCTTGCGCCCCACAGTCTCCAGATTGCGCAGCCACTCCTGTGAAGTCGTCGGCGCTTTCTTTACGACCCCGCGCTCGACATGCCCTTTCTGTAAGGAAGAGATCGCGCTGCCACTCTCTTTCCCGATGCCGGTCGCGGAATTGATGAGAGACTTCAAAGGCGAAAAGATTTCTGTCCAGCATAACGCTGCGGAATGGTTACTGGTCGAATCCGATGCGGGGGAGTTCATTGTTATTCCGCATGGCGCGGATGCGATGCAGGCCATCCTGCTGCCAAAGACGGCGCACTTCAACACGGCAGAGGATTTCAGTAAACACTATAAGGATTATTATGACTGCGATAGCCCTGACGCGGGCGATGTGGTAATCCTCTCGCCGGCAGTCGTCAAGGAAGCGGCAGGCGGATGGAAAATCGCCGAGGCGGGCAGACTCGAAATCAATCGAGCGGGCAACAATGGCTTGCCGACGGCAAGAGTCTCGGGCTCAGCCTCGCCGCAAGAAGCTCAAAGAAGAGTGTGCACTGTCTGCCAGACGGTGGCTAAGCCCTCACACAAATTCTGCAAGGCGTGCGGCGCAGGCTTACAGGATTTGGGGAACATAGCGCCCGACCAGCCGTCAATGACCGTGCAGCCTGCTTTCACCTCGACAGCGCCTGTTTTCGCCGCCGAGTCGCCGTCCCTAGATATGAGCACGCCCTTCGGGCAAAACAGTGCCGCCGCGCCCACCCTCGCTGCTGCTCCGTCGGCCTTTGGCTCGGGAAAAATCCTCGGCATTATGAGCATCGCATTCGTGGTCATCGTGGTCGCGGTGCTCACACTGCGAAGCGGCTCGCTGTCAATTACGACGGAAGGCAAACTGGAGAATGCCATCACGCGCGGAAACCTGATCGCTCCCTCAGGCGACAGCGCCTATGACTACTACTATAAACTTAAACAGGAAGGCGTGAGCGCGAGTAAGCTTGAGACATACGACCGGAAGCTGTTGCCTTTGCTGACTGCGCTGCCGGAACGGTTGATGAGCGACCTCGTCAACAAGCCGGAAAATGCCGAGCGGCCGCTGGCCGAATGGCAGGACGCGCAAAAACTTATGGCATGGGCGAGTGAAATCCGTCCCGCAGACAAATCCCTCGCCGCCAAAGCGGAATACTGCCGGGGCCGCGTCGCTTATCTTCAGGAGCGTTGGGACGACGCCTTGCAAGCCTGGACACAGTCAAGCAGCTTCGACTCCTCATGGGCACTGCCCATCAATGGCGTCGGATTGATCTACAACAACAAGAAAGATTATTCGACCGCCCGCACATACCTTCAACAAGCCATCAGGCTTTCGCCCAAGTGGGCTGCGCCCTATAACAACATGGGCACTTCATATTTTATGGAGAAGAATTTTTACGAGGCCAAGGGCTATTACGAGCAGGCGAAAGAGCTTGCCCCGCAGTGGGCGCGGCCTTACGCCTGGCTCGGTGACATTGCTTTCGAGTGGGGGGATCACTGCCGGGCGCGTGAAATGTATCAAGCCTCGATTGAGCGAGCCCCGGCGGGCATGAGCAACTGGAATCCGCAACGCATGCAGCGCAAGGTGGAGGCCGCAGCCGCAAAGTGCAACACGCTTAGCCAGGACACGCGACGCATTGAGTTTGGGCGCGGCGACACGGTGACGACGGTCACGGGAATGACTACGGCAGGTGATAACTATGTCATTAAGGCGATGGCTTATCAAACGATGACCGTCAATCTCAACTCCGACGATAACAACGCGACGCTTCAAGTCTTTGACTCAGCCATGTCGCCGCTCAGTGGCCGGTCGAGTGACACCTTCTGGTCAGGCACGATTCGCGATACGGCTGACTACAACATTTTAGTCAAACCGGTTTATGGGACTGCGCGCTACACCTTCACCGTCTCAATTCCGCCATTGAGTTGAAAGACACCGAGAAGATTTATACAGGAAAGAGAGCCAGGCTATGAGCGGGGATTTAAGGCCATGTTCAAATTGCGGCGCAACCCCGCGCCCCGGTTGGAAGTTTTGCGGCAAATGCCGCGCGCAGCTTCCTCCTCCTCTTCATGCGACAAAGCAGCAAGAGAGAGCTCCGTTTGTAGAATCAGCCATCAGCGCGACAATTCCTCCAGTCGCTGCCCCGGCAAACGGCGGCGAGCCACTTAGATGCCAGACATGTCACGCCGTTGTGGAGGAAGGCGGCGGCTTTTGCGAGCACTGTGGCGCAAAGCTTGGCGTTCATCACAGAGACATGCCAGACGTTTCTTTTGCACCGCCCCTTTCGGCCACGCCACAAGACTCGGCCTTACCCTTCGCACCTTCTCCGCCTCTGCCTTCAAACAAGACCCAAGGCATTGCTGCCTCGCCGTCCGAATCGGCCACCGATGCGCACCCTTCCGCAAGTGTTTCCGCGCCGCAGGTCGAGCACGCGTCTGCTTCGCTGAATAAAACTTTGCCGGGGCATGCAGGGCAAAGCCAGTCAAAACCGCTGGAAGACTTGCTCTATTCTGACACTAAGCGGCCGCGCGGAGGGATTGACGAATATTACAAAGACTTGGCTCCAACCTCTCCAGAAAATAACGAGAAGCCTGCCGGATCAAAGCGCATTATTGTGACAGGCATTGCCGGTGCCTCCGTCCTGTTGATCGGTTTGTTGATCGCACTGGGGAGTTGGCTGGGGCGTCCGACCGCCTCCGTCTCTAGGGCGTCTAATGAGCCCGCGAACGCCGGCTCGTCAAACATACGTATGCCGGAGGGTATGCTTTTGGTGAATGGCGGAACTTTTCAGCTGGGGCGTGACGACGGCGATGAATACGAGCGCCCGACGCACGCGGTGAGCGTCGGGCCATTTTACATAGACAAGTATGAAGTTACCTGTGAGCAGTATGCAAAGTACGTTAAGGAGACAGGATCTCCTCCCCCGCCGACGTGGAAGAGCGGCGCATATAACCCGGCCGATGCGCGCCTGCCCGTGACGGGTATTAGTTGGATAGAGGCTAACGCTTATACGCGCTGGGCTGGAAAGCGACTGCCGACCGAAGAAGAATGGGAACTGGCCGCACGCGGGACAGATGGTCGTCGCTACCCATGGGGCGATGATTGGAAGCCTGAAATGGCGAACGCCGGCGAACATTCTGCCGGCCGAATGGTCAACGTCGGCAGTTATTCCTTAGGCCAATCCCCTTCCGGGGCGCTCGATATGGTCGGCAATGCATGGGAATGGACGGCGAGCGATTTTAAGAAGTACTTGGATAAAGACGCGAAGAACAGCCCGGTTTCTAACGTTGAAAAGGTGATCCGTGGAGGATACTGGGGAAGTCCTCTAGGGAATGCAACCACAACCTTTCGGACGGGTTGGGGCGCGCGCGGCGAAGAGGATTACAGCAATACCGGGTTTCGTTGTGCGGCGGATGCTATGAACAACTCGCATAGATAACTTCTCAGCAAATCTGATTAGGATATTATGAAGAAGTTCTGTACCTCCTTTATACTGCTGCTGGTCATGCTGTTCGCCTTCTATGGCGACTGTTACGCCCTTCAAGGCCCAATGGGCTCGCGCGGTCGAACCCCTTCCAAAACTGAGCCTCCGAAGACGACTACTCCTACCACCGCTTCAAGACGTAACGATAGACAGAGCGCGACGACTAGACCCAGCGGCAGGACGCCTGGAGGCGGAAGAGCGCGAGCGCCGAAACCCCCAGCCCAAGGCACGCTCGCCGTTACCGTCAGTCCAGCAGACAGCTTTATTTTCGTCAATGGGCAAAGGCTCGACTCGCGAGATGAAAACGGCAGACTGATCAGTAGTACCCTCAAGCCAGGCCCTTACACTATCAGAGCCAGCAGACCTGGTTATGATGAGCAGACACAAAGCATCATGCTTGAGGCAGGCGGCTTCGAGTCGCTCAATATCACGCTCAGGCCGATGCCGGGTAGTATCAGCATCAAACCTACAATTCCTGACAGCGAGATTGTCATTGTAAATAAGGACAAGGATATTTTCCTCGGACGCTATACGGGCAACGTCACAGCCCTCAGCGTCGAGCCGGGTCTTTATGAAGTGACCATCTCAAGAAGCGGTTATCGAACGGCGACGCGCCATGTCCCGGTCAAAGCGGGCGAATCCGTTTACCTCGAACCGCCGCTCGACGGTGAGCCGCCTGTGACACCGAGCGCTCTATCCCGTCGCCGGCCGGGCTTTATGCCGGCCGCTGCTACAACCGTCGAAGCTTCCAGGGAGGGTAAATACGTCGTCGTGACGATGACGGGAAGATCAGGCGATACAGCCGCCACCCTCGGATCGCTGGATGTTACGGTCAACGCCGGCGCACTCCTTTTCAACAACAGCACCGTCACCGGAATGCTGACGGGTTTCCCGTGCAGGGTTGATTTCGTCAGGATTGAAAATATCGCTGAGTATGCCTTCACCGAGCCGCCCGGTGCCGGTAATCAATGGAGCAGAGCCATCGTGCGCATTCGTCCCAAAGACTCTAAACGACCGATCCGCTTTTCGATCAACTGGAAGGCAGTCGAAAGCGGGCAGGGTGTCGAGAGGTGAACTGTGTTAATTGAAATTCTAGGTAAGGCGCTCGATAGACTTCTGATGAGTCGTACCTTACCCCACCGAAGAGGAGCTTGAGATGCAATCCCCACAAAGTATCTATCGCACCACCATCGTGATTATCCTCGTCCTCACCGGCATGATCGCCGAGCTGCCGCAAAGGGTAAACGGTCAAGAGACGCGCGACGAGATTCTGGTTTCCAAAAATGTGAGCTTCTCTCTGGAGCTTCTCTCGCCGCTCAGCACGGCGACAAACCAGAAGGGAGACAAATTTAGCTGCAAGGTGTTGAGCCCGGTTGAGTATACCGGGGCCATCGTCGGCGGATATATTCGTAAGGCCAAGCGCTCAGGTAAAGCGAAAGGCAAATCCGAGATGGACCTGGGGTTTGAGACAATCTCTTTGATGGATGGGCGCACCGGAACTTTTAATGCCTCAGTGGTCGAGGTCTTCGATGTCGTTGATGCGGGAGAACAGGGACGCGCCGATAATGAAGGCACGGTCAAGGCCAAATCTACTGTCAAACGCGACATGTTAAAAATAGGCGCTGGCGCAATCATCGGTGGGATCATCGGCGGGCTGCTCGGCGGGGGACAGGGGGCCGTTCTCGGCGCCGCGATTGGCGCAGGCGTCGGAGTCACTACTACCTTGGCGACGAAGGGCCCTGACCTTCAATTCAAACAAGGAACTCAATTCACTGTCTTGACGAACTCGCCTTCACGTCGAAAGGAGTCCGTCGCTATTGAAAACCCTCAGATCAAAGAAGCGCCGGAAAGCACGGTCACAAATAGCCAGCCAGTAGCAGTCGAGCAACCAATCGCAGTAAGCGCAACCGCCAGCCCGCCGCAGGTGAAGAGCGCGCCCGCGCTTCCGCCCCTGCCTCCTGTAAAGCCGGTCACTCCCCGTACTCCATCGCAGCGCTTGCGACCCTATGCTAACGGCAATCTCTTCAACACGAGCGTGCCCGCCAATTGGCGCGAGTCTTCCAGCACTAATCCTGTGACGTTTGCCCCGGATGGCGGTTATTTTATACATCAGGGGCAATCATTGCTTACGCACGGCGCAATGATCGGGACCACACCTGCTCAGAGCCAGGATTTGCGACAAGCATCTGAGCAGTACATTAGCGGCATGCTGCAAAAAAACTCTTACCTTCATCAGCAGGGCGATTATCAACAGGGCAAGATGGCAAATCACACTGCTCTTAGTGTTACGCTCTCCGGGGTCTCAAGTGTGACTGGTTATACGGAGGCCGTCACAATTTACATGACGATGCTGCGCAACGGCTCTTTGTTCTACGTAATCACTGTTTGCCCGCAGGGTGAATATCCGATTTATCAAGGCGCATTCCAAAACATCTTGAGCAGCCTTAAAATTTCTGAGCCGAATTAAATCAGCGGCGAATTGAAGAGGAGATTGATCATATGTCAGCGTATAAAGGATGGGAAGGCAAGGGGAAATGCTCTAGGTACAAAGGGAGCGGAAGGAATGGAATCGTTTAAGGTTGAAGCAGGTATAGTGGGATAGGAAATTGCACTGCTTGTAGAGATAAAGAAAAATTTAATTAGACAGCAATACCAGAAATGTGCGCGTAAAGATGAGTTGATTGCTTACGGTGTAACTATCGTACAAAGTTCCATTCTCAATAACTTGGAATCCGAAAGTCTAGCCACGGAAAGTCGCATTTAAAATTGCTAACCATAAATGTATTTGATAAGACATAGAGTGGCTTGTTAGCGGGGCATATATGGGGCAGGAATTCCGAGATGAAGAGAGATAAAGGAATGGTACGAGATGTCAATAGATGCAAACATGCGATTTTACAGTGTGGCTGCGATACCCTGTAAAATCAATCGTTTAGAAATGAGCCAACCTATTGGCTGGCAGTCATGAGGTCAGGGGTTCGATCCCCCTCGGCTCCACCAATACTATCAATAAGTTATGGGCAGCCAATTGGCTGCCCATCGTTACTTTGATATTACAACTCTGCCAAAGTCGAAGGTGTTCTGCCATACACAAGAGAGCTTATCCCCTTTAGAGAGCTTAACAAAAAAACATTTCACACGCTCGGGCTCAAATCCTAACGCGTCTCTGTTAAAGTATACTGCGCCCTGAAGATGCCGTAGGAGGTAAGTCTGAATCATTGAGGATCGTTTACCTGACTCATCAATACCTTCCACGTCAAACCGGGGGCACAGAAGTCTATACTTACGGGCTGGCGAAACGCGCTCGCCGAGCGGGAAATTTCGTTCAGGTAATAACTTGTGTGGAGTCTCCATCCCTCAATTCAGCTCAATATGGCGTTCGTCATACTGAGCACGATGGTATTCCAGTAAGTGAGATCCATTTTAATCTGAGCGTCAATCCCAACCCGGCACTCGCCGAGTACAACAATCCATTCACAGGGACATTGGTTGCGCAAGAGCTTGAAAACATCAGACCAGACCTGCTACATGCCATGCATCTGATGAAACTCTCCGGCTCGGCTCTGGAGGTCTGTTATAAACTGGACATCCCGGTTGTGATTACACTAGCCGACTACTGGTTTATTTGCCCGCGCCACACATTGCTCCGTTGGAATCATCAACTCTGTAACGGCCCGGCGCATAAACTTGACTGCACGCAATGCCTGCGTCAAACGCACGGGTTTGCAGCAAGCCGGATGCAGAGCTTGCCCGCCCCTTTGTTGCGTTTTGGATCCAGTCTCGGTTCTCACACGCTCGGACAACGCCTGCCTCGTTTCTGGCGAGACATAGATGCTATCCGCAAGCGCGAGGATTATCTGCGCCGGATGGTGGAACGCGCAGACCGGGTGATAGCCCTCTCGGATTTTCAAAAAGAGATGTTCGTCCGTAATGGCTACGTGGCAGATAAAATACAAGTCCTTCATCATGGGCTTGAGACAGAAGGACTGGAAAGAAGCGCATCATCTCCCAAAGAGGAACTGGAAGTTATCTTCATCGGAAGCCTTGTCTATCACAAAGGGCCCCACATACTTCTGAAGGCGCTGGCGATGCGATCTGAATTAAGATTACGGATTCTCCTCTACGGCGATGCAAGCGGCTCCAACTCGTATCTGGATTCTTTGAAAGCAATGGTTGCCGCAGACCACCGCGTCAGGTTGATGGGCACATTCGCGCTCGATGATATGGGGCGGGTGCTTCAAACTGCCGATGTTTTAGCAATGCCTGCTCTGTGGTACGAGAACGAGCCGCTCGTTATCAAAGCCGCCAGGTATGTAGGCATCCCTGTGATGGCCAGTAATCTGGGCACACTTGCAACCTCGATTCGTCATGGTCAGAACGGCTGGCTGATCCCTGCCGGTGATGCTGAAGCATGGGCCTCAGCTCTTGATCGCCTTCCACTTGAGATACGGCCAATTCGCATTCCAGACCGCTCTATTAAGAGCATGGATGAGAACGCGCGCGAACTCTTCGCTATCTATCAGGAAATTCTTTCTAACACATGATGCCCCGAACAGAATACTTCGTAGACCTCCTCTCCTCAGCCTCAATCGAGGCTCCCGGGGAAAATTACGTAGACTTGCAAAGGATGACTATAGGCCGCGAGGTCGAAACAGCCATCTTCCAGCATCCAGCCTCAACCATTATTTTTCCACCTTTACATCTCGGCGAGAACGCGATCTTAAACTTTGGTTGTGGTGTTAAAGAATCCGCTTGGCAGCGGATAGAGAATGAGGTTCGCTTTAGCGTTAGCATCCTGGCAAGTGGGAAACGCCAGAAGATTTTCCAAACACGGATGCATCCGCGTACGCGCTCAGGAGACCGCGCCTGGCAGCAACACAGTTTGGACCTCTCCCGATTCGCGGGGCAGTCTGTACAGTTGATTATGGAGACAACAGTTCCCTGGAGGCGTTCCAATAAATTCGCCTGGGCGGGTTGGGCGAACCCTCGACTCACGCACAGTCTGCCCGAGCAGCGGCCCATTGTCCGAGGCAGCGACGATCACCCACACATCTTCCTGATCACCACTGACGCCTTACCAGCCCGTTATCTGGAATGTTACGGACACACGCAGGTAAAGACACCACACCTGAACCAGTTGGCTGCCGGAGGCGTTCTCTTCGAGGAAGCCTGGTCTCAATCCTGCATGACGTTCGGCTCTTACGCCTCAATACTCACGGGCAAGCACCCTCACGAACACGGCGTCAATAAGGAATGGGACTCGTTCCCTGCGGAACAGCCCAGCCTTCCGGTGGCGCTGCTAGAACACGGCTACCATACCCTGTCTGCCGTCAGTTCGCTGGAACTCTCGGAGCGTGGCAGCACATTCGCTCACGCCTTCGCCGAAACAATCCCTACTCTCGCCAACCCTATGCAGGACGGAGCCGTCACGACCAGACGTTTCACACGCTGGCTCAAGGAACAGCGACCGGATAAGCCATGCTTCTGCTGGATTCACTATTTTGACACGCACCCGCCGGGCCTGCCCCCCAAACCCTTTAGCTCCATGTACTACACAGGCGATCCGACGGATCAAAATCGCGTGTACAAACCCGAGCAGGTCGCAGGGATTCGCGGCGTCGAATCCGCACTCGTCATCAGAGCGGCATGGCCTCTGCTTGAAAAGGGTGTGCCGGTGTTTGAGGTGAGAGAGATACTGGAAGACACGGCGGCCATCCTCACAGGAAAGCTTGACCTGAAACCCGATCTCGCCGAACACATCCTGAGCTTGGGAGCGCAGGCCATGAACGGACTTTCAGCGCACCGCTTCGGTCAGTGGCTTTCTGAACAAACGCAACAGATGATGGCCGGACACATGCCCGCCCGGTTGTTAGATTGGCTCAAAGACGTGCTCCAAATGCTTGAAACCACAGAGGATGACATCATTTCATGGTTGCGCGGCGTGGATGACTTGCGCTTTCCCTTGAGCATGTATATGGGCACAGTCAGTTATTTCGATGCTCAGGTCGGCGCGCTCGCAGCTTGTTTGCGTGAAGAGGGGCTTTACGACCAGAGCCTTATCGTCGTCACGTCGCCGCACGGGGAAGTGCTGGATAATCCGACGCTTCCATATCATCACTTTATGCTGGCCCCGGATACGCTGCATGTGCCGCTCATCATGAAACTGCCCGCGCGCCTCGGCTGTCGAAGCGGTTCGCGTCTCGGCGGCGTGTTTGATCTGATAGACCTTTTCCCGACGCTCATGGACATCGAGGGCATCGAAAACTCCTTCAACGTCTCAGGCGTCTCGCGCTGGGGGGATATACGCGGCGGCACAGACATCCAGCCTCATGACAGCTTCTCCACAGGGTTTCACGGCGTTGCCCATTCCGTCTACCGACAACCCCACCTGTTGGTTAAAGAGAGACAGGGGGTGGGCACGCCAACGCTCCACACAGTTTTGAGCGGGGGGGAAGAAGTTATCTATGATTCGAGGTCGCTTGAGGCTAACGCTACGGACAAGATTGCGGGGAGCGCCGGGCTCAGCGCCGGACTCGAAAAGTGGCGGCTAAGTTTCGCCGATCCTGTACGCCCATGACGGAGGCGGGCGCGAGGCTCATGGCTTGCTCCGCGTTGCGGCAGAAGTCGATGGTGTCGTAAGAAGAGCGTCCGAGCGACGGCGTTGAAAAAGATGCCGCGCCAGGCGGCAGTAAATATCAAAGAGCCTGACAGAGAACGCGACGCGAAAGCATGTTAGCTCGCGCCCGAGCGTAGCCTTCTTTAATACTCTGAACTTGCCCACCTGAATGGCCAGCGCAGGCAATGACTGCTCGAACTTTAAGAAGCGTTCGAGCATCACCCGCTTATCTTCGCTGATATTCTTGACGCGCAGTCGAAGGACCTGTGCGAGCACAATGAACCCCACAAAATAGTCCCGGTATTGTTGTCGCAGGCATGCCAGGTACGCGCCGAAATTCGTGGAGAGTCGTAAGAACAGAACAAAGAGATAGATGAAAGTTTTCAGCTCCATCCATTTTTTAATTCCGGACGGCTGTGTCGAGGCGAATCCGCAGGCGTTGCCTTCGTGCTGTCGCCAGCTATAAAGAGGTTCGGCGACGTAACCGATCGTGCCCCTGGTCAGGGCCACGCACGCGATCCAGTGATCGTGGTAGGCGTCGCCGGGCAGGCTCGGAAAGGGCAGCAGGACATCCAGGAGACTGGCTCTAAAGACGGTTGCTGCCCCGGTGACTGTATTGGCATAAAGGAGAGCTTCAAGGTCTGTGTAATTGTTTTCGCGCGTCGCCCATAAGGTTTTGGACATCACCTCACCGCGACGGGTCACGACTTCCATGTCCGAGTAAACGAGGCTGATCTCCGTTTGAAACGCGGCAAGGGATTTTTCGATCTTGTCCGGATACCAGTAATCATCCTGATCCGCGAGGGCGACGAATTCAGCCGCCGATGGTACAAGATGAAGGCAGCGCTCGAAGTTGCGATAAAAGCCCAGACGCTCCGGGTTCCGGTACAACACAAAGCGTTTGTCTCGTGCTGCTATATTACGAATACCTTCCCAACCGTCTTCCACAGAATGGTCATCATTGATAATACAGAGCCAGTTCCTATGAGTCTGCCGGATCAGGCTTTCAATCTGTGAAGCGAAAAGGTCGAGCGGAGGATTGTAACTTCCCATGCAGATGACCACTAACGGCTCACCTTTTCCCCCCGACACTTCTACGTGAGAGTCTACGGCGTGTCTCTCAACAGCCGGTAGAAGAGTGAGCCTGCCGATAGGCGCTTCACAACTCCCACCATTATCCAGATCCGCGTGCAGTGTTAATTCCACCTCTGCGGGGCCGTTGATTACGTCAAAGGGGAGCGCTGTCCAGAACCTGCTCGTCAGGCTTCTGCCACCCTCGTCGAGATGGGGCAGTTGGCTAAAGAATGTTTCTACGTCGCCCAGAGAATGATTAACGATGCGATGCAATCTTCCATTCAATAACACGCCAAGCCGTCTTATACGCCGGCGCGTGTGGTAGCACCAGCCGCTCAGAAACAACACGTTTCCCTGACCAACGATCAAGGATTCGGGAATCTCGCGGTCTAGTTCCCAGACCAGTAATTCATCTTTCCGGGCCGTCCTCAAGCTATTCATTTAGATACCGTTGCAGATTGCATCAAGCTCTCTCTCTGAGAGAGACACGGACCAGGATGAACAGGCCGGCACTGAGCCGACATTTTTGTCTGAGAATGTCAGTCGCGTCTGTAGGTTTTATCAGGGCGCTTTGAAGGCATCCATTTGTCCGACCAAATCTTTAAATAAGATATCAGCCGCCAACCTGTTTCCGGCGCTGTTCCAGTGTGTATCCCTGAAAATATAAAGCTTCTGCTTCTGTCCTTCAGCAGCGAAGTGATCCAGCAAATCCAGATAGCGAATGCCCCTTGCATTAAGAAACGAGCCCAACAAATCCTGAGCTAACCTGAGATTATAATCCGCCTTATTTAACTTGAATCGTCCGCTAACCGCATTGAGCAGGTTCGGATCGATCTGAATCTCACCGGGATAGATGGCGACGGCGAACCGGATGTCGCGGGATTTCAACAGATCGTTCATTTCAGTAATGCTCTGGAAAATATGGTCAATGTTTTTCTGAAACTGTTTTTCAGGGGTCTTGATATTACAGAACTCCAGCTTGGCTCTCTCTATCCTGAGAAGGGTCTCCTCCATCAATGTCCCGGGCTGCACGGGTTGACCTGTTGAGGCGGCCAACTCCTGCGCCTCTCTTTTCGCCCCTCTGGATTCGCTGTTAATCTGATACTTCTGTTTAATAAATAGTAGGAGTCTGGATTGGGCAAGCATCGGATAGCCTAGAAAACGACGCTCGCTGCGCTTATCAATATCAACATAAACGTCGTCAACGACAAGCCGCTTTCGATTCGGATCTGCCTCAAAAAAATCGTTTCCGGCGAAAAAGCCAAGTATCACAAGATCGGGATTATATTCGAGCGCATACTTCTTCAACATGGCCAATTGTTCGCCCGAATGCGTCATCGGATAGCCGACGTTGATGACATCAATCTTGTGTTGGCCGTAATGTTCCTCCAACATACGCTCAAGCAAAGTGGCATAGTTGCCTTCGCGGCCGCCTGCCCAGTTGAAAGAATCTCCGACGATGAGAATTCTGAAGACGCCCGGCGTTTTTTGAAGCGGATAATCCTGGTCGTTAAACCCGAAGCGATTAGTCAAACTTCCATCCTTCATCGCGTAGTAAGAGCGCACACGAAAACCCAGATCGGGGTCATACTGGTAAAACCCTCTGAAGAGGTATGGATCGAGGACAATCATGAGAACTTCTATAATTATCAGGAACAGGACCACCCACAGGAAGAGCTTGAGAGAAAATCTAATCGGCTTTTTGATCAACATCAAATGAAATAGTGCGATTCGTTCCGGCCTGTTCTCTAACGGCCAATTAAAGCCTGTCGAACGCATCATCCTTCGAGGCTCATGACTGCTAAGCTTTTAAGAAGATCCAAAATTATACTGCGGAGAAAATCTCCTGTGCCCAAGGGTGCGTCACACAATCGTTTGTCGGTAACGACGACTCCAGAGGCTCTCTCATTGCAACCCTACGGTAGGTATTGAGCAGAACGGGCAAAACCGCACGGGGTGAAAAAAGATCTCTGTATCTCTCCCGCGCGGCCCGTCCCATTTGCTCACGCAATTTCGCATTCTTTGCCAGCCGAATGATCGCCTCGGCGAGCGCCGCACTGTCATTAGGCGGGACGAGAATGCCTGTATCCGATGTGATTACGTCCGGGATGCCGCCGACTGCCGAGGCGACGACCGGCAGGCCGTGTAACATCGCCTCGATGATACTGTTGGGAGTCCCTTCAGTGAGCGAGGGCAGCGCGAAAATATCCAAGCGCTGCATAAAGGATTTGCGCTGTTCAGGCTTCGTATAAACGCCGACGAATTCGCAACGCGAAGCGACGCCCAAAGCGCGCGCGCGGGCAATGAGCTTCTGCTCAAGCGTCCCTGTGCCTGCAATCATTAGACGGAGACGGTCACATGTTCGACTGGCAGCGGCAAATGCCTCTAACAACACCATTGGCCCCTTCAGGTGCTCAATCCGCGCGGCGAATCCGATTGTAATGTCCGTCGTTGGATGGCGCGACTTATCCAAGTATCCGTTGCTGATGTCCTCAATCAGGATCGGTAGAACCGAGAGCTGCTTATCTGGGAGGGACAGCATCTGCCGACACAGCCTTGCAAGCAAAGGCGACAGCACCGCCACCTCTGCGCAGAGAGGAAGCACGGTAGTAAATTGCTTGTAGTATTTTTCATATTCCGGCGGGTGATAAGGTATTCCGACCTCCTGGTAAATGACAGGAACTCCGGCGGCGTGTGCTGCACTGATCATCATCGTCGCGGCCGGATCGGGCGTGATTATGTGAGCGAGGTGGGCGTCCGCCTGCTTCAGGAAATCTAGACACTGCTCGTAGTAACCGAAAGCCATGTTAGTGGCAAGCTTTTGCGCATTCCCCCGAACGAGATAGCGCGAGGAGGGAAATGCGCTCAGGAGGCCGCGCGCCACCTTCCTCCCCGTTCGGAGGAACGTCCCAGCAGAGTTAGAAGCGATTGTCTGGACGTGAACGCCAGCCTCACGCAGGCGCACGTAATACGGCTCTTGGGGCGAGTACGGATACAGTAGAAGGACGGTGACTGAGTGGCCCGAGCGGTGGAGTTGGGTGGCGTAGTTGACGAGAATCTCGTCAGCGCCGCTAATCGGCCCGAGGAACTGTCCTTTGCAGAGTATGATCCTCATGCTGTGCTTTCGTTCCGCTCCGGTTTCATCGAACAAGTGTCAGCGCCAATTTGCTATCACTGCCCCTTAACGCTTGCCAAGAGGAATCTGAGAGTAGAAGAACTGGCCATGACGCGCACGCTTCCCCAGGGGTGTAGTCCGAGTGCAATGAACGCATTCTTCTGCGCTTGAAGAAAGTGGCCGCTCATGGCGGCGCGTGCCGTTTCAAAAGCCAGATGGCTGGCCATATTTTTCGAGAAGCGCCGCTCTGCTTCACGGCGACACTTTCCAGCCGCCTGAGTGGCGCGCGGCAGCTTCATCCATTTCCGTCGAAGGTGGCGAGTGCTCATCCGCACGAGTTCATCCGCGCGGGAAGTTCCCTGACCGGAAACGGGTGAAGACTTGCGCCAGATCATTAGCGGCTTCTCCAGAGCCATCACGGAATAGAGAGACGCTATGCGTATCCAGAGATCCCAGTCATCTATTCCCGGCACTGTTTGATCCAGTAGCCCTGTACGAAACAGACAGGAGCGGCGGAACACAGCTGTCCCGCACGGGATGAAATTCCGGCCCATCAAGTCCCAGAAAATATCTCCTTGCGGGCAATGTCTCGGATATAAATTTCCTGTGGTATGGCCCATCTGGTCTGCGATAAGAGCCTGTCCATAGATCAAGCCGACTTCAGGGGCAGAGTCTAGAGCCTCAAGCTGAAGATCAAGCGAGCCAGCGAGACGCGTGTCATCATCATCAAGAAAAGTGATGTAATTCCCAGTGCTGTTAATGATTCCGACGTTTCGCGCCCCGGCCACTTTCTGGTTACGCTCGACACGCACATAACTGATGCCGGATAATTTTCGGCAGACTTCAGCCGTTTCGTCTGTTGAAGCATCGTCCACAACCACGACCTCAACGTTTTTACCAGATGCCTGTGCGCTTTCGACAGCGCGCGGGAGCAGATGTGGTCGGCTGTGGCTAGTTATAATGACACTGACGGTTCGCATTGATTTCAAGATTGAACTAACTGAAAGTCAATAGCCGCGAAATCTCTTTTGGTGAGGAAAAATCAGCTAAGTGAACGAATCGTCTGCGCATCCTCTGCGCGCCTATACGTCCATAATATCGAGGCCAGTTTCAGATAACCGGCAGGACGAAGAGCGCGCAGAGGATGCAAACGCAGGGCGGCCAGACTATTTGCGCAAGCAAATTTATAAGCTCCGTCGCGAAATGCTTTAGCAGCGTTTAAGAGCAGGGTATCAGCGATGCGCTTAAGCGCACGCCTGCGAACCTCTCTCTTGCGGCTTATGCGAGCAGTCCTTGCGCGGGGCAAACGCAGTAGGCTTAATTGGTGGCGCGCGGCTCTGGAAAGATGTTGTGCCTGGACAGATGAGCCTTGCTCGGAGAACGGCGTTGGTTTCCTATAAATGCTCACGGGCTTATCCAATACCACAACCGGATAGAGTTCTGCAATTCGCACTAAAATATCCCAGTCGTCTATGCCGGGCAGGCTGGCATTGAACAATCCTACGCGGGTGAAGCATTCTCTGCGAACCACGACGGAGATAGGCATGACCGGAAAATCAAGCTCGAGGAGGGGCCAGAAAACATCCCCGCCCTGATGATTCGGAACTGAGACTTCGCCCGTCAGGCGACCTTCCTGATCAGCCAACAGCATCGCTCCGCAAACGAAACCCGCCGACCTGTTATTCACCAGCGCTTCGACCTGCAAATCCAACGACCCCGGCAGCCGTAGATCATCATCGTCGAGGAAGGCAATATAGTCGGCTGAACTTGCGAGAATGCCAATATTACGCGAGCCCGCGACCCCTTGATTGTGTTCGAGCCTAACGTGCTTGATGCCTTCGAGTGCACGGCAAACTTTCGCCGTGTCATCCGTGGAGGCATCATCTACCACGATAACCTCAACGTTTGTACCAGCCATCCGCGCACTCTCGACAGCCCTGGAGAGGAATTGCGGACGGCTATATGTCGGAATAATAACGCTGACCTTCGGCATGCAACCTTTAAGTTCCATCTAATCAGACAGGGTGTTTAGAATAATGCGTATATCCGATCCGAGAACCGTTTCGGATGGCAATCAATATACACCTACAAGAGGTTGACAGGCCACTTCGTCGAAGGCGATTTGATCTCACACTAAAGCAGCGCGGCTGAATCTTCGGAGAAAGTTTGAGCTTATGAGTACTTTATTCCCTTTTCCCGTCGGTTCAGTACCTGCCTATTTCGCCCTCGTGGACATTGTTGCGCTCATTCGCCTCCCGCACTTTATTCGTGGCGTCGGTCTCAAGTATGTACTTTAAAGTGGGGAGTGACATCTGAGCACTAATGATGAGGGCGTCCGTCTCGTTGGGTCCGATAGCCGATTGCTCCGCGTAAGTAGTTTTGAGCAATTGTTTCCCGTGTTGATCCATGATTGTCAGTCGCAGTTGACAACTCGCAGCCTGTCCTTTGCCTATGTTCTTAACGATAACTTTGAACTCCCCCATCTCCGCATTGATGAGGACCGCGCCCGCGACTATCAGATCTGGCAGGGACACATCAGTTTGCTGCTTTACGACCTCTCGTTCCTGTTCAGGTGGCTGACTAAAGCAGCCGAAGGCCAGGAGTAGAATCCACGTAATAACGGATTTCATCTCAGCTTACCCTTCAGGGCCCGCGTTCTTCACCGCGTGTCTTCTTCACGAAGTTCTTAGAGGCCGGGTTTTTACTGCGCCTTGGCGAAAGTCATCGCATTATTTTTTTCGTTCGACTCGGCTACTTTATTCTCCCTGTCCACGGTAGCACCTGATAATTCAGAGCTTTGGCAATCCAGAGTAATACTCTTTTTCTGATTTGGGGATAACGTGGGAATGTAGAACTGCACGCCTGAGGTTATGTAGTAGCCTTCCTTGGTCGGCCCACTTCTGCAACTGAAAGCTCCGGTCGTCGCTCCAGACTTAACGGTGCCGATATTCTCGACGACGATCACCGCCGTGCTTGTCTTGTTGCGCCAGATGACGGACGAGATGGTTAAATCCGGTGCCATAAGAACGGGCTTCGGGTTGGGGTCTTTGACGACCGGCCCCTGCGCGAAGATGTTAGCGACGCAGCAGAACAGTATGAACACCGTCGAAATAGACTTTCTCTTCATCTCTGAATCTTCCTTTCAACCTGCGATGTGTGCCCCCAGCGACTATTCTCTCGCTCTCGCCTCACTTATAGATATTCCAGTTGTTGCCTTCGTTTGACTCCGGCACCTGATTAGGATCATCAACCCTGAGCGTGACCTTCGTTGCCGATGCGATGGGCGAGCGTATGTCTACCAGAACCCAGTCGCTCCCGCCCGTGGGGAGTGCGGGCACGGGAGTATTGCGCACCATGACCTTCCCGCTGCGGTGATAAAAGAGCTTGAGGCTACATGCGCCGGCCTGCGCACGGCCCGCGTTGACGACGTTGACGCGAAGTTTGCGGTCGTCATTCGGCACTGCCTGTACCTCACGTATGACCAGATCGGGCAGGCCCTGCGTGCGCCCCTCGGTCACAGGCAATGCGAAGCTTCCCGCAAACAGAACCAGGCCAGACAAAACGGTTTTGATCTTCATAACTTTCTTCTCCTTCCGAGTGTGAACTGATCTCATCTCATCAGTTTTTCTTTCTACCTTGCGGCAGTATTTGCTCGCAGGTGAAAAACTTTGATTTCTCGCCGTCGTTTCGACAGCCATATCCTTTGGGCAAAGCTTGCATCAGGGTAACGTGATTTTTGTACACATTATTATTGACCTCATATCTGCAGTAGAGGTATTTGCCGTCTATCGCGGATTCTTTGAATAGTAAAGTCACCTGGCCGGTCAAGCCCGCGTCCCAGCCCGAAGGCGTTTGGAGCAGATATTTAACCGAGGCTGGACAGCCGATAAATATCTGCTTCGGCGGCTTGAGCAGCGGTACGCCTCCACCTCTCTCTTTTCCGGGGTTTGAAAAAGCCGGGACGGCCGACAAAACCAGCACGTGAATCAACAAAAGACAGGTTCGTTTAATTTTTAGATTCTTCATGTCGCCTCTTGCTTCATCAGGAACGCGCGTGACTTTCATCAAACTCTTCTTCGCGCGCAACGCCGATCTAAATCATGCGCAGGTCTAGACCTTGCCCGTATTGCTGACCCAGATATTGTTACCTTCATTAGACTCTACGACCTTACTGGATGAGTCCGTCATGATCTCGTATTTCCAGTAAGCGCCAAGCGGCTTCTCACCAGGGATCTTAACGCTGGCGAACCCACCCGCTTCCAGCGGAGGTTGATTCACCTCAACCAGCACGGCCGTCTTTCCGTTTTGATCCTTTATCCAGAGGCGCAGCTGGCAGGAAGAGGCTTTGGCCTTCCCTATGTTTTGTACTATTACTTTGAACCCTCCGATGGTCGGGTCGCCCATCTGTACGCCGCGAACGCGAAGGTCAGGCAGGCTCCGCGAGCTACTGCCCACAGTCTTGTGATTCATAATCCGTGCCTCCTGTGCGAAGGCGAGCCCTTGGCACGTAAAGGACACGGCCAGCAGAATCATTGATAGCACTGGTATCTTGTGCTTCATCGCTTTCTCCTCTCTATCTCATTATTCGTGCGGTTGAAGTTCGTTCATTTGTCATATGGGGGATCACAATAGCCGCCCTTCTCCGGGAAAGGCTGTGCGTCTGGCTCCCACCAGTTGTTTCCTTCCGAGGCCTCCCGGACCGTGTTGGTGGGGTCGATCTCTAAGCGCAGGTAGCGGCCTTGCAGCCCGTCCCATTGGTACAGGCGGTAGTCCTCGCTTTCCCCGGGACCGAGCGGCAACACCGCTTGAGCTATGGATTTTTCCACCCCTGAATTTTTAGTCGCACCTTTGTATATGATTAGCTTCACGGTGGTCCTCGCCGACCTCCCCTTGCACTTGTTGGTTATGCGGGCCCACATCTCGCTGCTTTCCGCCTTGAACTGCCCGCCAACGGCCAGATCAGGCCTGTTGGCCACCGGCTTCGGCCGCTTATCTTCACTCGCCTGAGCCTGCACCCGCGCGGCCGCGCCCGAGAGCGCCAGTACGAGAAGGAAGCCGGCGGCGATCATCATTTTGGTCTTCATCTTTTTGACTTCTCCTTCAACCTCTTTGCGTCGAACAGTTCTTCTAAAGAATCTCCGGCCAGTAGAGTGGCGCCTAACTTCATTGATTCCTTTCGTGTCCTACGCGGCAAAAGTAGTTACGGGTGGCTTGCGGCGTCTGACAGGCTTGCGCTTAAGGGTTGTTCGGACTTGCCGAACTCGACCGCGCCGCCGAGTTTGACCGCGTACTCGCCCGTGTTGCTGTCTAGCAGGAGTTTCAACAGGACGGTCTGTTTCTCCTGGACGCTCCCGCGCTTGACGACGCGCTCCGCCCCGGTGGAGGTCGCAGCGTTCATGTTGTGCGCCAGCAGTTGGTTCGAATCGGCATCCAGTAACTCGAAGCGCACAGCGGTCGAGTAGGCTTTGGCTTTCAGGTCAACCGTGATAATGATTTCGCCCGGGCCCGCCGTAAAGCTGTAGTAGTACTCTGTGGCCTTGCCCACGCCTTCGTCCTTGATCTCGTTTGAGAGGAGCGGCGTAGGATTATCGCGGTCCGTAGATTGCGCAGTGGCGGAACCGAAAGAGGCCACGAGGATGAAGAATGCGGCGACCCAAAAACGTCTCAATCGTTGTGGTGTGCGGGTGGTATAGCATCCTGACATGACAGAGTTTCTCTCCTTCTAAATTTTGTTGACTGGCGACCGCCTTCTCCGGCGCTTGCGGGCTTGCGGCGTCGCTCACCACGCATTTCGAGGAAGACGCTTGGGCCCATAAATACCTGACTGCCATATGACCTCAGGCGATAGATCAGGGAGCCCCTTTTCGGGATTTCCCTTTTCTATAAAAAGACGGTAACGAAGCTATGGGCTTATTACCATCTACGAAAAAATTAATTAGATGTAGAATGGAGGCCGAGGAAGAAGGAACTGACGCAGGCTCTAAACCCCCTTGACTCTTGCCCTTTACTTGAGTTTATTTCGCATCGAGTAGCTTTTTATCTCTGTACAGGCTGCGCAAAATGCGCCCCGTTTATTCATCTTCCATTTGGCTACTTGCGCGAAATGCTCGCTTTTTTAAGCACGAGGAGTCTCAGCCATGTCGCATAAAAACCGGAACCTGTTGACGCTGCTTCTTATTTTGAGCCTCACGGCCCTTTGCCGATCACAGGAGAGAACTGCCGAGCAGGAGTTGGCCGCCCGCGTCGTCGAAGCGAAAACGGATGCCGAGCGAACGTCCCTTCTAGAATCCAGCAAGAAAGCTGTGACGCCGCAGCTTTTTGAGGCGATCGTGGCCGAGGGCGACAAGCTGCGGAACGCCGGAAGGTATGCCGACGCAGTCAGCGTCTACGCGGTCGCACAAGGTCTGGCCGACAAGATTGGCGACCGCGCTCGATTGGCCCTCTCGCTGGATCGTCTCGGAAATGCAAACTTTCGTCGGGATGATTACGAGGAGGCCTTAAAATTTCTCAGTCGAAGCCTTGAGATACGCGAACAGCTCGGAGGCAAAGGGCCGATAGCAGAGACGCTTTATAACATCGGTCAGGTCTACGAGCGGCAAGAGAAGTATGAGATGGCGATGGAGTTTTACCGTAAGGCCCTTGCCCTCAGTGAAGAGGTGAATGAAAGGGCCACGCAGGGGTCTACGCTGCGTAACATCGGGAACGTCTTCAGGTCTCAAGGCAAATACGATCTGGCGGAGGAGAATTACCGAAAGAGCCTCAGCATCAAGGAGGAAATGGGGGATAAGGAGGGGATAGCGACGGCGCTCAACGGTCTGGGGGGGCTCGCCTATTTCCTGCGCGACTACACGCAGGCCATAGATTATTTCACGCGTTCGCTCGCGCTCTACGAGGAGTTGGGTAACAGGCCTCGCGCCAGCGCCGTGCGCGGCAACCTGAGTACGACCTACGTGGAACTCGGCCAGATTGACCTGGCGCTCGAACTGGCGCGGAAATATCTGGCGGAATCGGGCGAAGCCAAACAGCTTACCGCGCGCGCCAATAATCTTCTGGGCAATCTCTATTTCTACCAGAGCAACACGGCCCTGGCACTGGAGTATTACCAGAAATCCCTTGTGTTAAAGGAGCAATTGGGGCTTAACGACGACGTAGGCATAGCGTTTCATAACATCGCGGGCGTACACGCCCGCCAGGGCAACTACGAACTGGCGCTCGATTATTATAAGCGTGCGTTGGAGAAACGCAGCGCCACGAAAGAGGGGGTCTCCGACACCTTGAACCGCATCGGCGATATGTACGGATTGATGGGTGATCTGCAGCAGTCGCTCACATACCTACAGAACAGTACGGCGATAGCCGAAGAGATAAAGGACAGACACAGAATAGCCAGCCTCTTAAATAGCAGCGGTGACGTATATCGCCTGCGGGGTGAGTTGCAAAAGGCACTTGAGTATTACAAAAGGTCTGATGCGTTATTCGAAGAGGTCAAGGTCAAGCGCAACCGTGCACTGGTCAATCAGAACCTTGCCGATGTTTACTACTCCCTGGGCGATTATAAACGCGCCGTAGAGCACGCGGAGCGCGCCATACGAATCACGGAAGAACTGAACCAGCCTGCCGAGCGGCCCGCGGCCTATACGACCTTGGGTCGGACCCTGCATGCGACGGGAAAACCTAGGGAGGCCGAGAAGGCTTTCAACGATGCGATTGAATCCGTCGAAGAACTGCGCCGCTTCGCCGCCGGAGGCGCGCGCGACGAGCAGAAATTCTTTGAGCGCCAGGTTTCGCCCTATTACGCTATGGTCGAGCTACTGATCGGGCAGAACAGACTCTACGAGGCTCTCTCTTACGCCGAGCGGGCGAAGGGGCGCGTGCTACTGGATGTTCTACAGAGTGGCAGGGCCAACGTGACAAAATCCATGAGCGCCGCCGAGCAGATCGAGGAGAGACGGCTCAATAATGAGATGATCTCGCTCAATGCGCAGATAACGCGCGAGCGCCAGCAATCCTCGCCACAGGCGAAACGCCTCGCAGAGCTGGAGAAGAGGCAACAAAAAGCGCGCCTTGATCATGAAGCATTTGAAACCGCGCTCTACGCCTCGCACCCGGAACTGAAACTCCGACGCGGCAAAGCGCGCATCATGGAGCCAATACAAACATTGGAGCTTTTGCCCGACGCCGCAACAGCTCTTCTCCAGTACGTGGTCACCGAAGAGCGCACATACCTCTTCGTGCTGACAAGAAGCATACTCGCCAATCAAACGGTTGCGGATTTGAAGGTTTATCCCGTGGAGATTAAGCGCAAAGATTTGGCCCAACGCGTCGAAACCTATCGCCGTGCCCTGGCCGCTCGTGACCCGGGCTTTCGAGAGCCTTCCAGAAACTTTTATGATCTGCTCCTTGCCCCGGCTCATGCGCAGTTACAGGGGCGCAGCGATCTGGTCATCGTGCCCGACGATGTGCTCTGGGAGCTTCCCTTCCAGGCCCTGATGTCGAAGCCGAATAGATTTTTGATCGAAGAGAGCGCCATCGCTTACGCTCCCTCTCTTTCAGTGCTGTTGGAGATGCAAACCTTGCGTCGGACGGAGACTGCCACGATCAAGGCAGATAACTTTATGCTGCTGGCCTTCGGTAATCCGACACTCGGGAAGTTAACTGTTGAGCGTGCCCGCGCCGCACGCGGCAGTGGCGGCGAGCCACTTGCACCGCTGCCGGAAACCGAGGATGAAGTAAAAAAACTGGCTCAAATCTATGGGCCGTCGCGCAGCCGCGTTTACACTCGCGTGGAGGCGCGCGAAGAACGTGCCAAGAAAGAGATCGGTAAATTCTCCATCATCCACTTCGCCACACACGGCGTGCTTAACGATACGAACCCGATGTATTCCTATATCGTGCTGTCACAGGGTGAGCCCGGCGAGGACGGTCTGCTTGAGGCGCGGGAGATAACGAAATTAGACCTGCGTGCCAACATGGTAGTGCTCTCCGCGTGCGAGACGGCGCGCGGACGTTTCGGCGCGGGCGAAGGAGTGATAGGCCTGACGTGGGCTCTTTTCGTGGCTGGCAGCCCCGCAACGGTCGTCAGCCAGTGGAAGGTAGATTCGATCGTCACCAAGGAGTTGATGCTGAACTTTCACAGCAATCTGAAGGCGGAGATTGATAAACCTACATCTCGAAACAGGAAAGCCAAATCACTACGTGCGGCAGCAATCAGCTTAATGCGAACCCCGGAATACAGGCATCCGTTCTACTGGGCCAGCTTCCTCCTCGTCGGAGACAGGCGATAACAGCTACGAGCTTGAGGGAAATTATTAAACGATTTTCTAACGAACGCGAGGCGTCGTTCTGATGTTGCGCAGGAGGTTTCTTGCGACATCTGAATTTGGATTGGCTTTGAGCAGGAGTCTGAACTCGCGCTCGGCCTCTTCTAGCAGTCCCGCCTGCGCGTAAAGGACACCCAGGGACAGATGCGACCCCGCATAAGACCTGCGAGCCTGACTTAGCTCATTAGCCCTGCTCTGCTCCAACACCTTGAACCTTGCTTCCTGAGCAGGAGGAACGGGCGCTTTTGTCTCCTGACCATCTTTGGTCGCCACCACCTGCCACAAATAGATCCGGCCCCGGTCAAGGGAGCGCGGCACTGTCCAGTTGTTCGTCGTAAGCTCTTGACTCGAAGAGACAACGTTGAAATCTGAATCGTAGATAATGATCCGGTAATGGCTCGCCCCGTCCAAACGACTCCAGTTGAGTTGAGGCCTGTCCGTGAGTATGACTTTGCCTACGGGGTTGAGCGGCCCGAAGGTGGAGTTGTCGCCTGCACCCCTGAGCCCTCCGCCCCTTTTACCAAGACCTGCGAGCGCCGAAGCATTTGCAGCCTGCTGCGTGGTCAAGGCCGTTTTGATGGCCTGCCGGTGCGCTGGCGGCAACTCGTCCAATCCGGTTAAATTTCCCTCTTTATCAACAGCAACGCGACGCGCGCCGTCATTAAGGGCGAGCAAAACCGGAGGTGCTTCAGGCGCTGCTTCAGGCGTCGGGGCTGGATTATTATTATCTCCTTGGGCGTTCACCTCCGGCGCGGGCGTTGAAGTCGGGCTCTGTGCGACCTGCGGCTGTGTGTCACGAGGCCTGTAGGAGCGCAGGAGGACTAACCAGAAAACAACTCCGATGATAAAGAGCGCCATCAACGCGAAGCTCATGGTCAGGGCCGGCGACTTAAAGGCGAAGGCGGAATTTAACGATGCCATCAAACGTCGCCCTAATGAAGTTGAATCGGGGGAGCTCGCGGGCGGGGCGTACACCTTATTGAAATCCGGCGCGACCTCGTCCCTGAAGACCATCAGGTCGCTCACCATTAACTGACATTCCCGGCACGCAGACAGATGAGCTTCCATGAGCCCCGCCGCCTCCTTCATCAACGTGCCGTCAACGTAGGCCGCAAAGCGCTCGTAATCAGGATGGTCCTCGGATGCGGAATCAAAGACTTTTTTGAGTGAGAGAAACTTCTGCTCTTCCTGCCCCGTGGCGGCCAGCCTGCGACGACAATCGGCGCAGGCTGAAGCATGGCTATCCAGGCCGACAAGCTCCGCGGCAGTGATTGTGCAGTCATGGTAGAGCTTTATTTGTCTGTCTGTGAGATGTTCGGTCACGTGTGCTTCTGTTTCTTTCAGCGGAGCGATTACCTTTCGCCCTTCATTTATTACTGGTTCGTAAACAGACAGGATATTACCAGCCGGTCAATAATAAAATAGACTATTCAAGGTTTTTCATTCTCCGGGCGAGGCGGGCGCGGGCCGATTTGCGCAAGTTGATAACCTGCTGCCGATTGAGCCCCAAACGCTTTGCAATCGCCAGGTCATCCATGGGCAACTCATTCCAGAGCGCCGCGAACTGTTCCATAGGAATTTCCAGAGCATCGGCTATTTGCCTTATGGTCGCTACACCGGCGAATTGAAACAACTCTATACAGCCGCGTCCTTCCGCTCCCCTCAGGTTCAGCAGAAGGGCCGCACGTTGCCCTACGGGAAGCTGATGTACCTCCCGCCATAGCTTTTGAAGATAGTCTCTTCTATCCACCTGCGCGCCAAGGTCGCCTTGTTCTCTTGCAGACAGTACAGATTCATCTCCCTCAGGTTCAGACACGGATTCCTGGTCTTTAACACCCCATAGTCTTGCGGCTATGTTTACTAACTCGTCCAGCGCGATGGGGCCTTCTATAAAAGTAAAGACCGACGCAATCAAATCCGCTGGCCTGGCGCGTGATATATCGGAAGCATTAATTCTCATCTGCTCCAAAACTTCGGGTTGTTGCAGAAGCTGGTTGACTCTCTCGGCGTGGGACGCCGGGGCGCGTCCGCGCCAGGCCGCAAAACCACACAAGGTCTTTTTATCCGCGCTCTCCCAGAGCGAGAAGCCTGTTTGACGCGTCAAAAGATAGCGTAGCCTGTTCTTCAGAATGTGTCGCTGCGGATAAACCTGCCGTAGGTAACGATAGCAGCAGTGGTAGGTTATAACTGCGACATAGCTGCGTAGTTGGCCGATAGCGTTGTGTTCGGGGTCGGCTCTGAATAAATTCAGCCGCTCAAGCAACTGCATGACGGCATCGTTATAGATGTCCTCCGCGTCCGCCGCCAGTCGCCCATTATCAACCGCCCTGGTAAAGTCCCACAACTTGTACTTGATAATATCTCTGATAACCGAGTCGGCATGTTCCGAGATGATGTTCGCAATGAGGCGTTGCGACTCCGACTCATCCGAGGCGTGGAGTAAGGGAAGCAGAATTTCATCAACCTGGAGTTGCGCCTCGGCCATTACGCTCTTTATCCCGTCAATCCACTAAAGGCTATAAACTGAGGCTAGGCACGCTACTTATCACTTGGTTGCGGCGGGTGCTGTAGGTTATCGCTAAAAGCTCTAATGATTTTTGATGCAGTGGGCGACTACCTGAGCCCGCTTGCGATTCATCAAAGGGGCGGCCACTGCTGGTCAACGAATTCCAGGTGAAGACGCTTCAGACCATCAGCATCTCTTCGTAAACGACGCACGGCACCGATGACGGCGATATGGTGGTGTGGGCTTCTAATGCGTATGTAGCGCCCGCGGGTGATATTCAGATCTGTAATAATGCACATGCCGCGCCGGCTGATGTTCTCCGTCCTTGTCGTCTCGCGCGCAAAGACGTTTCCTTCTGCATCGTATACCTCAATCACGACCTCATCCGCCTTCTCGTATCGCGGTTCTGCGCGCCGCTCACGGGCAACACTTCCGGTCGCTTCAGGTTGCTGCTTTTCACTTAAGTTCCACAGACTATCCTGGTTCGCAGCGGGTGTGATTTCGTAAGATATGGCCGGATCTCTTTCAAAGTTCTGAGGCGCGTGCTGACCTGTGAAAGCGACGCCGACCTCAAAGCGCGGCATTCGCTCCGGTTCCAGTGAAAGCGGTTTGATGTGGCAAACCAGAGCCCAGACTTTGTATTGCTCCACATCAAAATCGAAACAACGAAGAGGGCGCGGCAAGGGACTCGTTAAATGTAGCAGGCGTCCAGGCTCTGTGGGATGGCTAATCACAAAGCGCGCGCCAAAGGGACTGACGTCAATCAGTTTGCTCTCCTCGACCCAACTGTGGTCTGCGCTCTCTCTCGCCTCAACCTGCACGGGCAGAGGCATCGCCATGCGCTCACGCCTGCGCCTCGACTGCTCGCCCTGATACCGCATCTGAGTTTTCTCCAGGATAAGAAGCGGGCCGGAAAAGAAGTTTGATCCTGGGATCGGACTACTCCGGCACGCCGGATGATCTCACGCTATCTTAAAGGTGCGTTCGAGGTTTGCTCAGAAGCTTTTCTATGAGCTGCCCCAGTTCCTCTGGAACGAATGGCTTGGTGACGTATTCATCGAAGCCCTTTTTCTCAGCATCAAGGCGCAGGCCCGGCGAATCGTAAGCCGTCAGGGCCACAACCGGAGTACCATCGAGTTTTGCGTCTTCACGCATCTGGGCCACAGAAGTAAGACCGCTCTGGGGGCCTATACCTATATCCATCAAAACAAGGTCGGGCAGCTCGCGCTTCGCCGTCTCGACGGCTTGTTGTCCATCTTCGGCGATCAGCACGCTGTAACCGAGCCCCTCGAGCCATGCTTTCAGCATATCGCGCATCGTCTCGACATCGTCAACCACCAGAATTTTTTGAGCGCGAGCGGCTCCTTGATTCATGATTTTCTCTTTACTTAAGGCGAGCCCATGCTCGTCCCCTTCAAGGCCGAGACGGAAAGGGACGAGGCCATCTGTGCCCTGATGGGCACGCTCCCTTTGGCTTTCCCGAATGGCTCCGGTTTAGGATGCGCGCAGCCCCACACACGACCGTTTTGCTCTACTTACCTTCGAGCTTGTCTAAAAGCGAATCATAGTAAGCCTGGGCCTCGGTATCGCTGGTATTCTGCGCCGTCACCTCATCGCTAATGCGAAGCGTATCGTACCAGACGCCATACTCCTCAAAAACTTTAGCCTGCCGTAAACGATCAGCAGCCGTGACCGGCGCAGTTAATTTGACCTGCTCTAAAGCCGCCTTTACATCGGTCGCATCCTGCCCCGCGAGGATAAAGAATGTGACCGCCGGCCCCAGCTCCTTTTTGCCTTCAAATTCGGTCAGCACCCTCCAGGAGTAGAGCGTTCCGGGTTGGAGAGCCGGCGCGTCCTTGGGATAGACCAGTTGCGTTGCGGTCGTATCGGTCTCAAAGACGACAGGCACAGAGGCAGTAGAATTTACATCTCCATCATAGAGCGTAAAATGATATGACTTTGTGCCGAAGGCCGGGCTCCACTTGAAAAAGGGTCGGGCATCATAAGCCAGACCGAGCATTGGAGCTATCGGCTTGCGAAAACTCGTCACCTCGCGCGTCGCCCCGCCGCTGATAAGTCTTGATGAGGCATCCCGCGACGCAGACTGCTCAAAGCCGCGCGAGCCCGATTTGGGCTTCGGCAGCGGTCGCCGCGCCGCCGGTTTGTTTTGGGCTTCGACCATGACGAAGCCGATCAGGCTCGAAAGTAAAATTGAGAGACCGATTAACGATAGACGTGAAATGAGCTTGCTTGGATGTGACATGACTTTCTCCTTCTTCCCTGAAAGTGTATCAAGACCCGAGAGTAATATTATAGAAAGACAACGATTTGTACGAATATTCTATATTCGTTTGCATGACCTCCTGGCCGAGGCATGAACGGGGCCGGGCCATCACAATGGATTCCTTTGCTTGACGGTGTAAATTCGGGTACTTGCGTTTTTGCCTTTGACTTTAACTTCGCCGAGCGCATGCGCCTCAAAATCCTCATTGAGCAGGCGCGCCGTCGCCTCGCTAATCAGCAAGGGCACACCATACTCCTTGGTCGTTGATTCAAGACGGGCAGCCAGATTCACAGTATCCCCAATGACAGTATACTCAAGCCTGCGCTCCGCACCGACCACGCCACAGGTGGCCTCGCCCGTATGTATGCCGACGCCAATCCTAATCTGCGGGCGATCCAATTCTTTCCACTCTTCGTTCATGCGCTCGACTTCATCAAGCATCTGAAGGCCGCAGGCGACCGCCGCACGCGCTTCCGCTTCATCACCGCGCGAAGCCGGCGCGCCGAAGACGATCATCAAACCATCGCCGATAAATTTGTCTATATGCCCGCAGTGGGCTTCGATGCTCTCGTGCATGCGGCTGAAATAATCGTTGAGCCATTCGACCAGATCATCCGAAGCGGCCGTCTCCGAGAGCGTGGTGAAGTTGCGTATATCCGTGAACATGATGGTGACGATACGTCGTTCGCCGCTGACAATCTGGTCGCGCCGCTGCCACAGCTCTTCGGCCACGTTCTGCGAGACACAGCGCGAAAGGATGTCCATCACCTGCGCACGCTCTGCCTCCTTCTCACCAAGCAGCATATGCTCACGCGCGTAGCGCAGGCCGAGGCCTGTCGGCGCAAGCAGGACGAGGCCCAACCATGTGGTCGCCAGCGGCAGAATCATTCCACGGCTGCTGAACGCCAAAAGAGCGACGACGAGCACGGCCAGCGCGAGCAGGAAGACGGCCAGCAAGGCCCACAGGGCACGCAGGCGAAATACCGCGAGCGCCGCAAACACCAGAGGCAGCAGCAGCAAAGATACCTGCCAGCGATAACGCGGGCGCGTCAGCGTATTGCCGAACAGCATCGTCGCCGCAGCCGTCGCATGCAACTCGACACCGGGAGTCCGCGCAGGCGCGGTCGGCATGCGCCTGTCGAGCAGGCGTGGCAGCCATGAGGCTTCATAAAATGGCGTCGGAAAAAGATCAGGAGCATCTATATTAGTTGATCCGATAAGCACAATACGGTCGCGGAACAGGTCATCCGAAATCTGTGCCTGATCGTTGAAAAGAAGGTCTGCGGCAGAGATGCGACGAAATGCCGGGGGGCGCGTACGGTAATCAAGCTGGAGTGTATTGTCGTTGCGCAGAGCAATGACGCGCTCGTTTATCATGATCGCGTCTTTACCCCAGGGCTTCATCTCGGACTTTTGCTGCGCATATTGCGCGGCCTCATCGGCAGCCGCTTCTTCGCTCAAAGCGCGACCCTGTAACTCCGTTAACTTCTGTGAGTAGGCCTGGGCCAATAGATGCCCCTCAACCACGCGGGTCGCAAAGCTGAACTCTGTATTCTCCCCCGGTCGCGCGCGAAAAAGCAGCAGGCTGCGCACGAACCCATCGTTATCGACCGGAACGTCCACGAAGCCCGTGGCCCATGCCGCCTGGCCGTACATCGGAAGGGGGTTGATTGCCTCGTAGCCTCCGGCATCGAGCTTCATCGCCACGACGACGTTTCCGGCATTGGCAATGGATTCTGCCAACTGCTGATCAGTTTTGGCGTCTTCGGTGGAGCGCCCTCCCGCTTCACTCAAGAAAAAATCGAGTCCGATGACAGTTGCTCCGCCCTCGCTGGCGCGATCCACGAGGCGCGCGTACCAATCGCGCGGCCATTTTTGCAGACGCACGCCTGAAGCTTTAATGGCCGCCTCGTCAACCTCTATAATCGTAATCGGCTCACTGAATCCGCGCATGCGTTGCTGCGGTCGCCGCACGTCACGCACCTGGAAGAGCAGATCAAGCGCCTGATTTTCAAGCCCGGTCGTGAGCCCATATGGACGCGACGCGTAAGAGCCGTCGGCATCCTTCAAAGGACGCATCGCCAACGCCGAAATAATCCAGACTGCGCACGTCAGGATAAGAGCCAGAGCCCAGTACCAACGGCGTAATAGGTAAGGCGTAAATGAATAGCGACGGACGAGGGGCATAAGCACTTAATGCCAGCGGGGAATCGTCGAAACTATACGAGTTCGGAATGAAAGAATCATCCAGAGCCGAGTGACGAAAAACAGATGGATGGTATAAAAATGGCCCCGTTGATGACTGCTCGCAGGAGCAGATGGGATTCGAGCCGGTAAGTCAATTTCAGATCCGAATGGGCCTCTCTCCGGTTTGAGCCATCCAGGGGTAATTATCCCGCCTAACCTGTTCTAAATATCAATGCAGATTTGGGGCAAAACGTTTCATTGGCGCCTGGCGGAATAGTTGAAGAAGGCAATTGTTTGTTCTGAAACCGATCCACTACCGGAATCCCCAGTTACTCGAAACTTAAAAGAATAAAAAGTCTGCAAGTTGGGTAATTGTACGGCCGCCGCAGATCATTGGTCAATATCAAGGCAGGCGTGCCGGGATGCCCGTCTAAAAGGGGCTTGACAATCATCGGGCGGCTCGCCTACTGTGCGGTTATCAACGTCACAGGCCGGTCTATTCCGACGAGCTTTCGCTGGCGACGCTTTTCATTATACGTAAGAGATCCCGTATTCTTCATTGATTTTTCTGGCGTTCGGCTCACTCGAAAAAAACTTTTTATTGTTGGTCGCTTTAAAAAAAGGGATTCAACAAATCGTCAAACGAGCAGGCGGCCTTTCGTCCTCAATTCTCTGGCGCATGAAACCAAACATACCCATCAATTCCAAAGCTCTTATGAAGAATATCAGAACTCCAGTCTCGCTCTTTGTCCCGTTGGCCTTCGCGCTTTTTCTCTCAGCGGCCCAGGGCTTCCTCTCGCCGCCCACGCGAGCATCTTTTACGAACCCGGCCCAGGTCGGTACGGGCAGCAGACCTGAACTGGTTTTACAAACCGGCCATGCGATGCGTGTGGACAGCCTCGCATTCAGCCCCGAAGGGCAACTACTCGCCTCCGGGAGCGGTGATAATACGGTCAAACTCTGGGATGTAGCGACAAAACGCGAAGTCCGTAGCCTGACAGGTCATGCGCGTGGCATCAGGGCTGTGGCTTTCAGTCAGGATGGGAAACTCCTGGCCTCAGGCTCCGTCGACGGGAGCGTTAAGTTCTGGGATGTCGCTACGGGTCGCGAAGTGCGCAGTCTTTTGGAAGCGGGCAGCGTCAGCGCCGTCGCCTTCAGCGCCGACGGGCGATCTTTCGCCTCCGGCAATATGGAGAATGCAGTCAAAATATGGGACGTTCAGACGGGCGCGGCGCGCGCTGTGCTGGGCGGCCATGGCGGGCCTATCACGGCCGTCGTTTTCAGCCCCGACAGTCAAACGCTGGCGACAGCGAGCGCCGACAAAACCATCAAGCTATGGGAGACAGCGACGGGAAAGGAACTGCGCACGCTGACGGGCCATACGGATAAGGTTAAGGCGCTCGACTTCAGCCCGAATGGAGAGCTTTTGGCTTCGGGGGGGCTCGACTCTGCTGTGAAGATTTGGAAGGCGAGCAATGGACGCGAGCAGAAGACACTCAACGCTCCCGGCAAGGTTATCGCCGTCGCTTTCAGTCAGGATGGAAAGCGGCTCTTCGCCGGAAGCTCCAATAATGCAGTCAGACTTTGGGATGTGCAGACATGGGGAGAGAGTCAAAATAATAGCGGATCAAACGGTGAGCCTCGGCTCGAAGCCATCGCGATGGCATTCAGCCATGACGGTAGTTGGACGGCGCTCAGCAGCGGAGATAAAACAATTACCCTCCGTGATAGAGCGACGGGCCAGGATGTGCATACGCTCTCCACGCATTCATACGGAGTCGCGGCCGTTGTTTTCAGCCCCGAAGGGCGCTGGTTCGCCACCGGGGGAAAGGAAAATACAGTCAAGCTTTGGGAAACACAGACGGGCCGCGAGTTGCGCACGCTTGATCCCAACAGCGGTTTCATCAATGCCGTCACCTTCAGTCCGGATGGAAGCCTGCTCGCCGCCGCGGGCTTGAGCGGCGCGACGACGATCTGGGAAACTGCCACCGGACAAAAAGTGCGCAGCCTTGCGGGCCACACCTCTAGCGTCAACCAACTGGCATTCAGTCCCGACGGCAAATGGCTTGCGACCGCGAGCGGCGATAACACTGCGAAGATATGGGAGACGAAGACGGGCCTTGAAGCGCGCACGCTCACGGGTCACAGCGCGGAGATTTATGCGCTTGCTTTTAGTCCCGACGGCCAGATGCTCGCTACAGGAAGCGCGGATAAGAGCATCAAGCTATGGGAGACAGCGACGGGAAAGGAACTGCGCACACTCACGGGCCATACGGCAGAAGTGGGCGCTACTGCTTTCAGCCCGGACGGCAAGTGGCTGGCATCGAGCAGCGCTGACAAAACCATCAAGCTGTGGGAGACGGCGACGGGAAAGGAACTGCGCACGCTGACGGGCCATGCGGCAGAAGTGAAAGCCGTCGCTTTTAGCCCCGACGGGCGGGTGCTCGCTTCCGGCAGCAAAGACAATGCAGTCAAGCTGTGGGAGGCGGCGACGGGAAAGGAACTGCGAACGCTGACGGGCCATTCCAGTGAGGTCTATTCGGTCAGTTTCAGCCGTGACGGTAGATGGTTTGCCTCCGGCAGCGAAGACGGTAGCTCGCGCATCTGGGACGCCGGCACAGGCCAACTCGCCGCTACTTTAGTCTCATTACGCGAGAGTGCCGAGGGCCTTGCGGCAGAACATACGGACTGGCTGGTGGTCTCGCCCGATGGGCTCTTTGACGGCTCGCCCGCCGCCTGGGGACAGATTCTCTGGCGCTTCGAACAGAACACTCTCAACGTCCGACCCGTCGAGGTATTCTTTAATGAATTTTTTTATCCGGGACTCCTCGCAGACATCCTCGCGCGTAAGAACCCGCGAGCGCCAAAGGATATAACGCGCCTGGATCGCCGACAGCCGAGCATTGCCGTCAGGGTCGGCGCAGAAGGCTCGCAGGGGGAAAAGGTGGAAAGCGTTGCGACACGAGAGCTGGCGGTCAAGATAGAAGTGGATGAAGCGCCGCCCGACAGCCATCACGCGACGGGCAGCGGAGCGCGTGATGTCAGGCTCTTTCGCAACGGCTCGCTCGTCAAGGTATGGCGCGGTGATGTCTTAAACGGCGGCGGCAAGGCGGTTTTAGACGTTACCATTCCAGTCATTGCCGGCAAGAACCAGTTGAACGTTTATGCGTTCAATCGCGACAATATCAAGAGCGCAGACAATACTCTCTCGATCAATGGAGCGTCGAGCCTCAAACAACCGGCCACCGCTTATATCCTCGCCATTGGCGTCAACACTTATGCTAATCCTCAGTACAACCTGAAATTCGCCGTCCCCGACGCCAATGAGTTTAGCGATGAGGTTCGTCGCAGCCAGCAGAACCTCCTCGGCCGCTTCAGCAACATAGAGGTGATACCTCTCCTGGATCAACAGGCCACCAAGGCAAACATCATGAGCGCCTTGAACCGTCTCGCCGGGATTGACACGAACACGTTGATGGCCGGAGCGCCAGCCGAACTCTCGAAACTTAAACCCGCTCAACCGGAAGACGCCGTTATCATTTATTTTGCCGGACACGGTCTGGCGCATCAGGCGCGCTTCTACCTCTTACCGCATGATCTGGGCTACCAGGGCTCGCGCCGCCGGCTTGATGAAGCGGGCTTCCAATCAATCCTCGCCCATAGCATCTCAGATCTTGAGATGGAAGGAGCCTTTGAGAAGATCAGTGCCGGTCAACTCCTTCTGGTGCTCGATGCATGCAACTCCGGGCAGGCGCTTGAAGCTGAAGAGAAGCGACGTGGGCCCATGAACTCGAAGGGGTTGGCGCAACTCGCTTACGAGAAGGGCATGTATATCCTGACGGCGGCGCAAAGCTATCAGGCTGCGCTGGAAGCAACGCAACTCGGGCACGGGCTTTTGACCTACGCGCTGGTGGAAGAGGGGCTCAAAAAGTCGGCAGCAGACCGCGCGCCCAGAGATGGGCAGGTGCTGTTACAGGAGTGGCTTGATTACGCGACCGAGCGCGTGCCACAGATGCAGGTAGAAAAGATGAAACAGGGACGCAGCGTCGGCGCGGAAGTCGCTTTCGTCGAGGGCGAGGAGCAGATGTCAGATATGGAGAAGCGCAGCCTCCAGCGCCCGCGCGCCTTTTATCGTCGGGATACGCCAGTACCTTTGATCGCCATCAAAAGATAGACCGGGCAGTGGCAGAAGAGAAAAACCAGACGGCTACGAAAAGAAGGAAAGGCTCGAAGTGAGACGCTAACATCTCTCTTCGAGCCTTTTGTTCTCGCCCTTGAGCGAATAATTAAAAGGAGTATTTCAAAGCGAACTGTATGCGCCGTCCGGGCGTGATCGTGTCCAGGGCCTGCCCGAAGCCCGGAGCTTCCAGGAAACGAACCGGGACACCGAAGTTAGCTCGATTGATAAAATTGAAGACATCCATGCGCAATGTGAGCTGCCGGGTTTCACTGAACTTGAAAGTCTTGCTCAGCGTCATATCCAATTCCAGAATACTTCCGGCGCGAAAAGTGTTGCGTCCGACACCTCCATCCTCGCCGACCCGCGCCAGCAGGGACGTTAGATTATTTGTCCCCAGCCGCAGCGGTTGACGACGATCACCCGTAAGGTTAATCCCATTCAAACTATTCAAACGATCCGTCAGATTACCATCAAGGTTGACGTCAAAGATGCTATTGACTGTAAAGGGCTGTCCGGTCTGGAAACGACCCATGCCGGCGATTTGCAGCCCGTCAAAGATGAAACGCAGGGCGCGGCTGCGGCGGCGAAAAGCGGGAAAGTCGTAAACGAAGTTGTAAGTGAAGCGATGACGCGCGTCGAAATTGGCGGGCCCATGCTCGCCCGCGCGCGTCAGACTGTTCTGCGGTAAAGCCGCTGCTCCCGCCAACTCGAACACGTCCGATACATCGTCCGTCACTTTCGAGAGCGTGTAGGATACCTGGTATTGCAGTGAGCGTTGGAAGCGGCCTGTCACCTGCAATTGCAGAGCGTCGTAGCGCGAGTTGGCCGAAGTTTCAAAGATGCTGATGCCGCCCAGCGCGCTCAGTGGTCGCCCGCCCGTAAAACCATCGCCCGCTGGTGTCAGGCGCGTGCCGGGCGCAACGGCAATGCCGAAAAAGTTTGGCTCGAATCGGGAAGGACCGCTGATATCGACCGAGAAACGATCGGGCAAAATTACCGCATTCGTGCCCAGATTCGGCGTCGTGAATCGCAGCAGATTACGTCCCAGCGTGCCCACATAAGCAGCCGAGACGACCATGTCTGCGCCCAACTGCTGCTCGAAAGACAGACTATAATGATGAGCGTTGGGCATCGGAAGTCTGCGCGCCGGAAGCGTCACCTCAATCCCGCTCGCGCCCGGAAGCTGTCCCCCGGCGCTAGCCAGTAGATTGATGAGCGCGATCTGGTCTGCGAGCGATAAAGCGGGATCAAGGCGATTGAGAGTGCCACCGCTGACGAGCCCTATGTCCACAGGATCGCCGTTTGGGAGACGCGGGTCTGAAGGATTCAGAAGCGTGAGCGGAAGATTCGGGAAGAAGAGATTGCCTAATCCGCCCGCTAGATTCACCGTCACGAAGCGCGGGAAGACGCTGCGCGACTGGCTCACGACAGCGCCCAGGATTTGATCGAAGAAGAGACCGTAACCGCCACGGATTACCGTTGCATGATTGCGCCCGAACAGATCGGGCGAATAGGCGATGGCGAAGCGCGGCGCAAAGTTGTTGCGGTCAGGATCGAAGATTTGCCGGCGGCCCGCGATGAAACGCGAAAGACCCGGTATCAGGCCGAGCGCGGGACTCTCGAAGCTCTCTTCAACACGGCGATTGACCTCGCGGGCGGGCGTATTGTACTCGTAGCGCAGGCCATAGGAGATAGACAGATTGGGCCTGATGTGCCACTCGTCCTGACCGAAGAAGTTGAATTGATAGAAGCGCAAGTTGATGGCTGCATCCGTCCCGCCCGTCAATGTTTGAAAGAAACCGCTCGCGGCAGAAGCAGCGGCGAGGTCTTCCGGGCGCACGAAGTTTCCGGTGAAGGCCAGGCTGTTATCTGGACGGAGGTCTAATTCAGGCGCTCCCTGAAAGGTGATGAGCGGACGCTCGTTGCGCGGGAGATCGCTATTAAGCTCTGTGCGGCGGTTGTCGGTTCCGAAGACCATATTATGGTTGCCGAAGCGTACCGTCACATGGTCGGCGAACTGGTAAGTGTTGTTGACGCGGCGCTGTGGAAAGTTGAAGACATCCACTCCGATGGGGCTAAAGCCCGCAACGATGACCTGGCCGACGGGGCCTAACTGATCTTCTACCGTCTGGATGTTGCGTAGAATAACAGGGCCCTGATTGGCGACCAGTTGATTATTGATGATATTGGGCAGCGTGAAATTCTCGCGCAGGGGCGCATTCAAGAGAAAAGGAGTCGAGGGAAAACGATTGCTCGGAAGCAGGAATGTCCTGTCACGATCCTCTTCAAACTTGAGGCGCGTGCGGCCATAAGAGAGCCGCAACTGGTTAAAGATCGGAACCAGAGAGTCTGGCCCGCTGATCTCGCTGTTGACAAAGAAAGAGAAGTTTTGTGTGCGCACGCGCGGTCTGAGGGTTGAGAAGAGAGCGCCGCCTGTGACCGGAATTTGCCGCCAATCGTCCGTAAAATTATAACGCCCCGTAAGAGATTGCTGCCTTCCCTTAAACGCGAAGTTGCTATCGAATTTGCCGGAAAGAATTTTGCCCTGCGCGCTTGAAGGCAGGACTTGCGTAAAGGTGTTGGCCCCGTAAGAGCCTTGTGGGTCGTTTGGAAAGGGAAAGAGACTGAAGATGGCATCGCCGCCCGCTGTGGTCGGGAAGGAGAATTCCGGGTCAAGATCGTAGGGGTCGCGAAAGATGCCGCTTGCGCCGCTGCCGAACGCGCCGCGTTGCGCCACGGTCGGCACGATAAAGCTGGCCTCGCGCGTGGCATTTAAGACCTGTCCCTCCGCAGAGATGAAGTAAAACAATTTGTCCGGCACAAGCGGCCCGCCGATGACGAAACCTCCCTGAGCAAACGTGAAAGAGTCCTCGCCTCCGCTCTGGTTCTGAATAGTCACGGGGCGACCACCTACCGCATCGAAATTCAACGTCGCATTATTAAAAGAGAGGGCGGGCGCGGAGATGACGAGTTGATTGCTGGAGCGTAGTTGAGAGATCGCGTTGCCGCGCGCGGAATCAAAGAAGTTGCGTGCATTGAGTTGGCTCGAATTGAAGAAGCCGTAAAGAGTTGCATGCGTCTCGTTGCCGCCTGATTTCGAGACCGCGTTGACCTGCGCGCCGATATTGCGTCCAAACTGAGCGGGCGCTAAAAGCGTGATAGCCTGGTATTCTCTGATGGACTCGATGGATTGCGGTATCAGCGAGAAGAAACCCTGGCGACGCACGCCTATGTCTTCATCGTTGTTGTCGGAACCGTCAACGGTAAAGTTGTTGGCGCGCGAACGCAGGCCGTTGACGGCAAACTGTCCGGAAGTGCCGACGCCAGCGCCGACGCCAGGGCCTACGCCGCCTCCGAGCGTCTGCGGAGCAAGCGCTACGCCCGGCAAGAGCAGAGTCAGTTCATCGAAGGTGCGCGTTAAAGTGGTTGCCCCGAGCGGCAACGTCGAGACCTCCTCTTCCGTAAAAGCACCGCCCCGCCGCGCATCCGTCGTATTGATCCCGGCGCGCACGTCCGTATCACGCACGGAGAGCGAAGGCTGTGTGGGCGCAGTGGTAGTAGCACTCCCGGTTGCCGGGCCTGTCCCCGGTTGTGTCGATGGGATCGGCAGCGCGGGAACGGCGGGCGCAGGGTCGAGCGAGACGGGGACGGGGACGACCTCACCCGTGCGCGTAATAAAGAGGCGCTGGATGACCTCACGTGTCTGAAAGCCCGGCGCGGAGACGCGTATCCTGTAGATGCCGGGCGTCAGCAACCCTTGATAAAAACGGCCTCTGGAGTCCGTCCGCTTCGCAATCACGAGCGCCGTCTGCTGGTTGATGATCTCGACAGAGGCTCCGCCGATAGTCGCGTCCGTCTGGCTGTTGGTGACAGTGCCCTCGAATGCGCCCGTCACAGTATCCTGGGCGGAGGTCGCCCCACTGCGCGCCAGAAATGGCGTTAGAGAAAGCGCAAAAATAATTATCCAACGAGAGCCGATCCTCGTATGGGAAGACATTTGAAATACCCTCTGATTAATTTAACAACAACAGCAGCGAGGTTTGATTGTAAGCTTCAGCAAGCGCGCCGCGTGAGACTATCCTGATTCGTCAAACGATAGCGCGTGGATTCCAGCGCCCGGAGCCGGTTCGCTTGAATGCCTGTTCCGTGGCGACGCTGTTACTTTCCAAATCTCATCCTATATTCAGAAGAATTCACAAACCCGTTCGTCACGTTCCGCGAATCCCCTGTCTGGTTGTATATCTTGATCCACTCCTGATACGCGGCATCCGGGTCACGTCTGAGATACCCGAAGTAGTGCATCACGATGGTCGCCTCCGTCAGGTATCGGCTGCTGACCTCCGGACTCTCCGTGACCTCTCTCAAGACCTGCGCTCTTGTCTTGCCGGAAGTCATAGACTGCTGCATCGCCGCCAGGCTCAACACCACTCCATTGACTGTTACCTGCGAGACTCCTGTCGTCTTAAACAACTGCTGCACATAGGCATCATTAGAGAGCCCGTTGTAAACAGCGGTGAACTCTGCCCTCGCCATAAGATCAGCGATGAAGTCCACCTTCGATTGCTCCAGCTCCACGTCCGATTGGAAGCCGCTGACACGCGCGCGGTCAGGCACGAACTCGCTGTAGGTGGGCTTTCTACCGAACGCCGCCGAATAGAGTTTGTAGATGAAGTATCCACGATCTCTAAATTCGGGAGAGAGATAAATGCCCTGCGATACCGAGAGACGGTCACAACTGGCCTGACCTGCCGCGCAGTTGTTGATCTGAGCTGACCAGGCGTTGAAGCCGTGCGGCTCAGGCAAGCGTCCCAGAAAGTCCATGTACTGTTGTGTGACGAAGAAATCGGTTCGATCAATCGGATTGACGACGCCCGCCACTTCGCCCGGATTGTCCGTGATCGTCACGTTAGCAGTATTGGGCGTGCCCAGGCTTGTGCTGCTCTGTGTGGCGTTCAAGGTTATAGTGAAAAACTCAGAGCCCTCGACATAAACGTCGTCAACGACGGGGATCGAAAATGTCTGCGACGTTTCGCCCGGGCCGAAGCGGAGCGTGCCAACCCCAGTGATGTAGTCGCAACGGGAAGAGGCGATGCCGTTCAGGATGTCGCAATTCTGTAGCTCCGCGGTATCGCGCGTCAGGTATTGCACCGTCTCAGCTTTGTCTGTCGCTCCGACACGCGTCACCGTCACCGTCACCTCGCGTTCATTCTCAGCCACCTGATAGGTTTCGCGGCTGAATTGCACTGTGCTCGCCGCGCCGAATCGAAGGCGATATTCAGAGGTGCGAATGATCTTCGAGACGAGCGCGCGAATGCCGCTCGCGCTCTTCAGGATGTTCAGTCCGTCGCTGATTTCCGAAGCCGATGGAGCGCGCCGCAGCAAGCCGAGGTAGAGCATGATAACGGATGTGCGGTCGAAGGCTTTGTTCTTGAACTCCTCGTTAAGAGCGATCTTTAAGAAGACGGACGCACGCGTCTCTTTGTTTGTCAGCAGGCCGATGACGAGCGATGAGCGGTCTTCCGGGCTCAGTGTGATTCCGGCGTTGGCGAGCAGTTTGTCCACATAGCCCATGCTGTCAAGCGAATCATATATCTGCTTGAAGGCCGGACGTGCGATGAACTGCTCGACAAAGTCCTCTGTGTTTGCCGCAGACCTCTGTTGCCAGAGGGCTTTGGTCGCGGCCCCTTGATGGAGTTGATCCATGTCGGAGAGAAACTCCTGGAGGCTCGGCGCACGATTCAGGGCTTCCTGATAAAAGCGAGAAAGAAGATATCCCGTCTCTTGAAACTCTTCGGAGAGCAGCAGCTCTCTGACGATATTTCCTTGCTCCGTCTCGATGCATTGAGCGTTGCCGCCGCAGACCGCGATCCTGCTCAGATATGCCTGTAGCTCAGCAGCTTCGGGCTCGCGCTTGAAGAAGTCCAGGTACACCTGGTTGAAGTAAAACTGCGCGGCATCAATCGGATTCTTTCTCGTATCGTCATCCACAATCGCTAGGGTCGCCGCACTGGGAGCGCCGAGCAGACCGCCAACTGGATTGCTTAAAGAGAGGATGACTATCTCGTCTGGTTCAACCGCGCTATCGTCGCTGACGTTGATCGTGAAGCTCTTGCTGCTTTCTCCGACAGCAAACCTGATCGTGCCGCTCGCCGCCGTGAAGTCCGAGGCGGGTGTGGCATTACCGCCGCTCGTCGCGTAATTAACGACCGCCGAACTCTCGGTTGAACCCGTGCGCAGAACTGTGATTTGAATACTGCCGCCCGTCTCCGTCACCATATAATTCGAGGTGCTGAAACGGAAAGTGTTTGCCCCGCCGACTTCGTAGTTATCGAAGACAGCCTTGCCCGGATTGATTGTCGCCCTGGTCGTACCGGCCGAGAGTTCGCTCACGAGCGCCGTCGGCGATTTAAGGATTGATGCCTTGTATCGCAGCTTCCATGCCTGTTTATCCGAACTCGTCTCGAAGTTGATGGTCTGCGCCGGGGTATCCAGCCGGAAGCGCCAGAAGCGGTGCTCAACCGGATCATAAAGAATTCCGGTCGAGAACTTCTCGCCACCGATGATGACCTGGAAAAAGAGCGTCAGTGAATCCGCCGCTGTGCCACTGACCCTCGCTGCCGCACGCCCCTTCGATGCATCTGCCGTCGGCAGCGTCTGTCCGGGTGTGACGATGAAGCTGTAGTTGTTTTCGCTATCGGAGCCGATGGCGAAGACTGTCAGAGAGCCATCGCCCGTGGTCGTCTGTACTGCCTCGACGCTGACGGTCGGCGTGACGGTCAGGTCAAGGGGCTTAATCGTCACGACTCCGTTAAATGACTCGCCTTCAACGTTGCTCCGCGGCGTAATCTCAAGCTGGCCGTTCTCCTGCACGACGGTCACCTGCGGATCCACGGCGGTCGAGTTCTGTGTCAGCGTACCCGTATTAAAGACTTCCGGGTTGGGTGGGCCATCGGTGTCGAAGTCCTCGCTGGGCGGCGGCGGCGGCGGTGTCGGCGTCATCTCCACAGTGCCCGTGAAGTTGCCCGTCTGGTTGGCAGCCAGGTTGTTGAAGACGAGGCTCGCGGGCGCGAAAATGACGCCCGTTTTGGTCGGGGTCACTGTGTAGTCACTGCTGGCCGGCACGTTCGTCAACAGGTAGTTGCCAGAAGCGTCTGTAAAGACGGTTAGCGTGCGTGCGCCGGAAAGGGTGATGGCCACGTCGCTGAGCGGCGCTCCGCTCGTGTCCGCCACATGACCGCTGATCTGGAAGTTGACCAGAGTGCCCGCGAAGTTCCCTGTCTGATTGGTAGTCAGATTATTAAAGACGAGGCTCGCGGGGGCAAACGTGTAGTTGGTCTTCGACGGCGTCACCGCGTAGTTGCCGCCCTGTGACAGTCCGTTGAATGAATAATTACCTAAGCCGTCCGTCGTTGTGATCCCTGATGCCGAGCCCGTCAACTGAACCGTCGCATTGACAAGCGGGTTGCCGCTCACCGTCACCTGGCCGCTAATCGAGCGCGCGTTGTTCGTGGCCGTTACAAACGGGCTCAACGTCGTCACTCGTGCCGAGACGGTCTTGCTCGCAAAGTTGGGTGCAGGCGCATCGGGCGAAAGAATCGTACGATCAACGAGCGCGCCGCCTTCGCCATGCAGCACTCTTAAATCAGCGAACGCTACAGGATCAGTCACCAAAGGCATGCTGAAGGTGATTGTGACGGGGCCCGTGTAGATAGCCGTCGTCGTGATGTCGAAAGCTGTGCTCGCGCCGTTAATACCGAATCCGGCGGGCAAAGTCCCGGCCGATGAGGGGTTGATCGGAGCGACGGTGGTAGTTCCAGCCGCCGTCACCTGCGAGAAGGTGATTATGGTCGAGCCGACCTGGACGGTAACGTTTGTCCCCGCGGGAGTGGCGACAGTGTTGAGCGAAGTGCCGACAAAATTGGCCGTCTGGTTGGCGGTCAGACTGTTGAAGGTCTGAGGCGTAAAGCCATAACCGGAGAGCGAGGGCGTGATGGTGTAGTTGCCGCCAAACGCCAGATTTGAGAACGAGTAAGTGCCGCTCGAATTGGTGGTCGCCGTCCCGGTCTGCGAGCCGCTTAATGCGACCGACACACCGCTCAGCGGATTCGTGCCATCGGTCACCGCACCGCTGATAGTGTAAACCAGCGCCGTGCTCGTAAAGTTGGCCGTCTGGTTGGCCGACAGGTTATTGAATGTCTGGTTCGCAGGCGTAAAGCTATAGCCGGTCTGCGACGGGGTCACGACGTAGTTGCCGCCAGCCGCGAGATTGGCGAAGGAATAATCACCCGTCGCATTGGTCGTTGTGGTCGCCGATTGAGAGCCGCTTAAGGAGATCGTCACATTGCTCTGCGGGTTATTGTTCGCGTCGCTGACCTGCCCGGAAATCGCGTAAGTGGAAGGTGTGGCCGTGAAGTTAGCGGTCTGATTGCCGCTCAGATTATTGAAGACATGATTTGACGGATTGAAGTTATAACCGGAGAGCGAGGGCGTGACAGTGTAGTTGCCGCCTGCCGTCTGATTGCTGAACGAATAGTTGCCGCTCGCGTCAGTCGTCGTGGTCTGCGGAGTAGATGACGGCTGCGGGCCGCTCAATGTCAGCGTCACATTCTGAATGCCATTATTACCGGCATCTGCAACCTTGCCTGAGATGGTATAAGTCGGAGCGGGCGGAGCCGGTTGAGCGACAGGCTGCCAGTCCGGGTAGATATCATTCGCCTGTGTGTTCGTCAGTCGCTGAAGATTACTGCCGTCGGCGTTCATCACATAGATTTCGCCGTTGCCGTCGCGAGTAGTCTGGAAAGCGATGCGCGTGCCGTCCGAGGACCACGCGGGCACATTATCGGTGGCGATATTATTGGTGAGGTTGATCTGATTCGTGCCGTCGGCGTTCATCACATAGATTTCGCTGTTGCCGTCGCGCGTAGTCTGGAAAGCGATCTTAGAGCCGTCGGGCGACCACACGGCCCAGTCGTCATAGAACGTGTTATTCGTCAGGCGTACAAGATTTGTGCCGTCGGCGTTCATCAAGTAAAGATCGTAGCCGTTAGAGCCCAGCGTGCTGTTTGCCCTGTCCGTAGTGAAAAGGATGCGAGTGCCGTCGGGCGACCAGACGGCGTTACCGTCAGTTGCTGGATTGTTGGAGAGGTTTGTCTGATTCGTGCCGTCGGCGTTCATCACATATATTTCGTTGTTGCCGGTGCGGTCCGAATCGAAGACGATCCTGGTGCCGTCTGGCGACCAGTCGGGCGTGAAACTCGCGCCGCCTGTGTTATTGGTCAACTGCACGAGGCCCGTCCCGTCGGCGTTGATAACATAGATCTCGTAATTGCTGTTGCCCGTGCGGAAAGCGTTGAAGGCGATCCTGGTGCCGTCTGGCGACCAGTTGGGCTGACCATCATCGCCGGGATTATTAGTGATGTTGACAGGATTTGTGCCGTCGGCGTTCATCACGTAAATGTCGTTGTTGCCCGTCTGATTGCTGTGGAAAGCGATCTTGCCGTTGTTGCCCGCCTGCGGCGCAGGATCGTTGTCCACAATCGAGAGCGTGGCCGTCGTGGGCGAGCCGAGCACAGAGCCGTTCGACGGATTGCTGATCGTCATGTTGACGGTCTCGACGTTCTCAACGGTCGTATCGTTCGTCAGGGGAATGACGAAGGTCTTAAAGTTCTCGCCGGGAGCGAAAGTGATCGCACCCGAGGCCGCCGTGTAATCAGTACCGGCGACGGCCGTCCCGCCGCTAACGGTCGCGTAATTCACGGTCGCTGTGGTCGAGTTGTCGCCCGTGCGGCTGACCGTGATGAGAGCATTACCGACACCCTCGCTCACTCCGTAAACACCGTTGTTGACGAACTGGAATGTGCCGACTTGATAAGCAGCCGCCTGTACGCACTGCGAGAAGGTTGAGGTATTGTTTCCCGCGCTGGTGGCCGTCGCCGTAATAAACTGCCCAATGGTCGCGGGGTAGTTCGCGGAGAATGTGGCGCGCCCCTGCGCGTCTGTCGTCGCACTGATTGGGCCGACAAGGTTCTGTCCTTCGCCAAAGCCGGACGGATCGCAACTGCTATTAGAGAAAAGCTGTATTGTGAAATTCGTATTCGGAGTGCTGGTCAACGTCCCGCCATAATTTGCCGTCCCGTTCGATACGCCGACGAAAAACAGTCTGGGCGCAGCCTGGTTGTTATTAGCAATGACGCCATTCGCATTGGCGTTGAGCTGTATGCCGCGCCCTGCGTTGGAGTGTATAGAGTTCGTCAGGACGGCGTTGCCCGTCGTTGGCCCATTGAGCACGACGCCATGCCCTCCGTTGAAGGCGATGGTGTTGCCCGCGCCAGTGGCCGTGCCACCGATGGTGTTGTTGTTTGACCCGGTGTCTGTGATGAGAACGCCCTGGGCCTGATTGCCGAGCGCAACGGTGCCGGCGGCGTTCGTACCGATGCGATTACCCTCGACCCTGTTGTCGTGCGCGCCGAGGAAGATAGCGACGCCCGCACCCAGGTTGCCGGAGATGACGTTGCCCGCGCCCGCCGACGTTCCGCCGATGGTGTTGTTCGAGGCACCGTTCGAGATAGCTACAGGCAAACCGTTGGGGATGGCTGCTGTACCCGCGGCGTTCGTACCGATGTAGTTGCCTTGCAGGAGATTGCCGGTCGAACCCACTGCATCAAAGCCGATGGCATTGCGCGTATTGCCGGAAATGATGTTGCGAGCTTCGGCGATTGTCCCGCCCACAGTGTTGTTCGTAGCGTTGGTGAGATGGACGCCGATGTTTCCGTTGGCAACCGCGCCAGTGCCCGCGGCGTTCGTCCCGATGTAGTTGCCCATGACGATGTTGTTCGAGGCGTTATTGGAAAGATAGACGCCGTTCTGTAGGTTGCCGCTGATGACGTTGCGCTCGGCGGCGATCGCGCCGCCGATAATATTGTTCAACCCACCATTAATATGGACACCGTGAGAACCATTGCCGAGCGAGGATGTCCCGGCTGCGTTCGTGCCGAGATAGTTGCCCTGAATCGTATTGCCATTCGATTGAATGAAGATGCCGACGAAATTAAAGCGGTTGATGACGAGGCCGCGCACGGTGCTATTGCCGCCAAAGAGATTTAGGCCGCTGGCCTGTAATCCGTTACCGTTCAGCTCAATCAAGGGCGTCCCCGTAAAGCCGGGCTGTGTTGTGCCGTCAATGATGACGGGCCCGGTGATGTTGGGCAGAACGGATGCGAGCGTGATGGTGCGCACACCCGTGCCCGGAATGTTGAAGGCGATGGTCTGCGTTCCCGACAGCGAGTTCGAGTCGAGAATCGCCTGACGGAGCGAGCCCGCGCCGCTGTCATTCGTGTTGGTGACGGTGAGCGTCGAAATAAGCACGCCCGTAAAGTTGGCCGTTTGATTAGCCGACAAATTGTTAAAGGTCTGATTCGCGGGCGTGAAGCTGTAGCCCTGCTTCGAAGGCGTGACGGTGTAGTTGCCGCCCGCTGTGAGATTGGTAAATGAATAGTTGCCGTTAGCGTTGGTATTGGTCGTCTGTGGAGTAGATGACGGCTGCGGGCCGCTCAAGGTCAGCGTCACATTCTGACTGCTATTGTTTCCTGCATCCGTAACCTGGCCTCCGATGGAATAGGTCCGAGCGGGCAGCGCGGCCTGCGATTGCCAGTTCGGCGTGTAGTCGTCGTTATTCGGGAAGTTTGTGATGTTCGTCTGGCTCGTGCCGTCCGCCTTCATCACATAAATCTCGCTATCCTGCTGCGGGGCGCGATCCGTGTGAAAGGCTATCTGCGTACCGTCGGGCGACCACGAGGGAGCGCCATCAGTGTTAGGGTTGTTAGTCAGGCGCACCTGGTTACTGCCGTTGGCGTCCATGACATAGACTTCCGTGTTGCCGTCGCGGTCGGACGAGAAAGCGATCTTCGTGCCGTCGGGCGAGAAGACGGGCTGGTCGTCGCCGCTTGAATTATTGGTGAGTTTCGTTTGCCCCGTGCCGTTGGCGTTCATCGAGTAGATTTCATTGTTACCGTCGCGGTCGCTGACAAAGACTATCTTCGTGCCGTCGGGCGAGAAGGACGGTGTGAAATCGCGCGCCGTGTTATTGGTGAGCCTGGTTTGCCCAGTGCCGTCTGCATTCATCACGTAGAGCTGAAATCCGCCGCCATCCCGGTTACTTTCAAAGACGATCTTCGTACCGTCGGGTGACCAGGCGGGGTCATCGTCATCCGTCGAGTTGGCCGAATTATTCGTCAGGCGCACTTGATTCGTGCCGTCCGCATTCATCACCCAGATTTCATTGTTGAAGTTGCCGCTGTTTTGACCCGGAACGCTACAGAAGGCGATCTTCGTGCCGTCGGGCGACCACACGGGATCGAAGTTATCAATCGTAGTGTTGGTGAGGAAGGTTTGATTGCTGCCATCCGCATTCATCACCAGGATTTCGCGACGCGAGGCGAGCGCGGAGGTAGTCAAGGTATTGTTTTGACCGAGATCTCTGGCAAAGACGATCTTGCCGCCGGGGCCTGATGTGGTCGTCGCCGTGAAGTTGGCCGTCTGCGTGGGCCCGGAGGTCGTGAAGGTATGGCTCGGCGGCGCAAAAGTAGTATTGATCTTCGAGGCCGTGACGGTGTAGGTGCCGGAGGCGACGCCGAAGGAATAGTCGCCGTTGGCATCAGTCGTGATTGAATCCGTCCGTGCACCGCTCAATGTGACGGTGACGTTGCTAATACCTGCGCCGGCAGCATTCGCCACGCGTCCGGAGATGAGGGTGGACGCATTCCCCAGAGAGCAGCGAGAGAACCTGGAGCTGTTGTTGCTCGCATCTGTGGCGGTCGCCGTGATGAACTGGCCCGCGATCGAATACAGGCCCGATGTGCTGAAAGTGGCGTTGCCGGTTGAATCCGTCGTTGCCGTGGTGGAGCCCAGATAGTTTTGTCCCTCGCCGAAGCCGGAAGGATCGCAGGCCGCGTTGCTGAAGAGCTGAATGTTAAAGGTCGAATTGGGCGTGCTCCGCAGAGTACCCTGAATCATAGACGTTGACTCATCGGTTCGCGCCGAAGTTATCACGGGCGCGCTCTGGCCGTTATTCGCGCCGCTCTGGAGGTTAATGCCAAGGTTCGCGTTGGAGTGAATGGAGTTCGAGAGAATGGCATTGCCCGAGTTGGCCGAGCCGAAGATGCGTATGCCGTCGCCCGTGTTGAATGCGATAACGTTGCCAGCGCCGGGCGCTGTTCCACCAAACGCAGCGTTACGGGCAGAATACTGAACGCCACCCGCGACGTTGGGGATGCCGGATGTAGCCGCAGCATTGGTGCCGATCCGGTTGCCCTGAATGACGCAGTTGTCCGCAAAGTCTATGAAAATACCGAGCCCTGTGTTACCGGAGATAAGATTTCCCTCTCCCGCGCCCGCGCCTCCGATCACCGTTCCCGGTGCATCGGTGATGGAAAAGCCATGCCATGTATTGGGAATCGCCGCCGTACCTGCGGCGTTCGTGCCGATATAGTTCCCTTTAATAATTGTTCCGCTCGGCAGACTATCTCGGACGCCATTGATGCGGATTCGAATGCCGCGACCGAGCGTTTGATTCGGAAGGCCGTTACCGGAGATCACATTACGCGCCCCGGCGGTGGCGCCGCCGATGATCGTATTCGACGCGCCGGCAATATCAATAGCGTTGTTGCGGTTGGGGATGGCAGCAGTACCCGCTGCGTTCGTCCCGATATAGTTGCCGGAAATTACGTTGCCGCCCGCCGGGCTGTTAACGTTGACCTGATTGATAAAGATGCCGAAGTTACTATTGCCGGAGATCAGGTTGCCCGTACCACCGGCCGTCGTTGCTCCAATGGTATTGGTCCCGCGGGTGATGACGATACCGCTCCCGCCGTTGGCCGAGGCGGCAATACCAGCGGCGTTCGTGCCGATGTAGTTGCCCTGAATAAAATTACCAGCCGATTGCACGAGCAGGGCATTGCCTGTGAAGCGGTTGATGACCAGACCGCGCACAAGACTATTGCCAGCGGTAATAACAAGCGCATTGCCCACCGCGTTATTACCGTTCAGCTCGATCAATGGCGTACCCGCGTATCCGGGCTGGGTCGTAGCATCAATGCTCGCAGTGTCTGTAATACCAGGTAACTGCGAGGCGAGCGTAATGGTCTGGACTCCCGTACCGGAGATGTTAAAGGTGATTGTCTGGAAACCGGAAAAAGCATTTGCATCCGTAATCGCCTGTCTGAGCGAGCCCGCGCCGCTGTCGTTCGTGTTTGTGACGGTCAGCGTCGTGGCAGGGGACAAGATAAAGTTGGCCGTCTGGTTGGCCGACAGATTATTAAAGGTCTGGTTTGCGGGCGTGAAATTATAGCCTGTCTTCGACGGCGTAACGGTGTAGTTGCCGCCCGCTGTGAGATTGGTAAATGAATAGTTACCCGTAGCGCTGGTGGGGAAGGTTGCCGATTGCGAACCGCTCAAAGTGAGTGTGACACCGCTTTGCGGGTTATTGTTCGCGTCGTTGACCTGACCTGAAATCGTATAGGTTGAAGCTGTGGCCGTAAAGTTTGCGGTCTGTGTTCCTCTCAGATTGCTGATTGTCTGGCTCGCGGGAGTAAACGTGTAGCCGGAAAGGGACGGGGCCACAGTGTAGTTGCCACTGGCCGTCAGGTTATTGAATGCGTAATCTCCGTTAACATCCGTCGTCGTGGAGGATGATGTCGCGCCGCCCAATGTTATCGTTACACCGGAGACGCCGTTGTTGCTGGCATCTGCGACGCGGCCTGTGATGCGCGGCGTCTGCGGCACATTCACTTCCGGCACAAATTTGTAGCGGTACGTTCCGTCCTGTTGGACGTTCATCACAAACTGAACATTGACGCTCTGGCCGACGGCCAGAGATCCGCCCGGCAATGCCACGCTGAGGCTTGAGTTGATCCCGCCGCCGCCCGCTTGAGTAGGCGGCTGTTCGAGCGTCGTGCCCTTGACGGCGACCGTGCCTTCTGCGCCTGTGGTCACCGTTGCGTCCGTAGAGGACGTGAGGCGCAGGTCTGCCTCGGTGTTGGTTCGATTGTTGAGGGTCGAGAGATCAACTGCGCGCAGTCGCAACCGTGTGATGGTCGAGCCGGTATTGTTCGTGTACTTGCGACGAACCGTCAGCGTGCCAAAAGGAGCAGGCCCGCTGGGCGTCGTATCGCGCACGCGGTTGGGCGTTGCAGACTCAGCCGTCGTCGCGTCAATCAACGATTCCGAAAGCGTAGCGTTGAAGAGGGGGCTCAGCATTCCTTCAGGCCCCGGCGCTCCGAGTAGCGACAGAATATCGTTGAATGCTCCGCCCGTGGTCGCGACGAAGATAAAATCGGCGGCGTTATTGTCCGTGTCCTGCGGCAGCCCGCTCGTCATCCGGCGAACGAAAGCGTACTCGCCATCGCTGGGCCCAATGGGATCGAGACCCGTGCCTTCGCGGTAGAGCACAGGCACGGGCGCGGTCTGATTATTAAAACCGGCGGCATCGAGCCGATTGGCAACCGTGAAGTTCGCCGCGTTCGAAGTCTTGAAGATGGCGACGCCGCCATCGTCTCCAATTTGATAGCCGTCGTGGTATCCCCATGTCACGTCCGCCGGTGCATAAGAGTTAAGGTTTGACCCGTTGTAAAAGAACTTGCCAAGGTAATGGCCGCGCGCCGGAATCACAGTGCCGTTGGGAATCGTGATGAGCGCATAACCATTGCTGTCAACGACTGACCATCCTGTTGAGCCATCTTCTGTGCTGACGATGAAGGGCGCGTCCGTGTTGTTATAGATTTCGACATACTCATCGCCCTGGCCCGTCGCGCCACGGAAACGAAACTCCGAGATCAGGATGTTGCCGGATTGCGGGATCGGCAACGCTCCGGCAAAGTCCGCCGCCTGATTACCGCTCAGGCCGCTGATGTTCTGGCTGGGCGGAGTAAAGAGGTATCCGATCTTAGATGGCGTGACAGTGTAGTTGCCACTGGCCGTCAGGTTGTTAAATGAATAGTTGCCGTTGGCGTCTGTCGTGGTGGTGACAGAAGCGTCGCCGCTCAAAGTCACAGTCACATTGCTAAAGGCTGTGGCGGGCCCGTTGCTGGTATTACTGACGCGCCCGTAGATGGATGGCGCAGGAGTGCCTGCGCTGATAAGCTCCTGTGGATTACTGAGTCCGGCATCAACCTCGAATCTGTACGTGCCCGTCTGGCTGACGCCCAGCAGGAAACTGACGTTGATGCTCGCGCCGTTAGCAAGGGCATTGCCTGGCAGTGCGACGTTCAGCGATGAGTTCAAACCGCCGCCGTTACTGAACTGATTCGGCGGCTGCTCAAGCGTCGTGCCCTTGACGGCGACCGTGCCTGAGCCTGTGCTCACAGTGGCATCGGCGGAGGTCAAGACGCGAACGTCCGCTCCGTTGGTCGTGATCGAGCCGAGGGTTGTGATGTCTGTGACGCGGAAGCGAAGCCGTGTCAGGGTCACGCCGGTGTTATTGGTAATCGTTCGGCGAATCTCCATCGTACCCTGTGAGCCGTTGCGCACCGGATTAAAGTCGCGCACAAAGTTGGGCGACGCCGTGGCCGCAGCGCTCGTGTCCAGTAGCGCGACGCTAAGCCCTGTGTTGCCCGGAATAATTCCCCGGCGCGGGCTGCCAGAATTCTCAGGCCCCGGCGCTCCGAGGATTGATTGTTCGCCGCTAAACGCCGCGCCCGTCGTGGAGACGAAGACAAAGTCGCTAGCATTGTTATCGGTATCCTGCGAATCGTAGCCCGTCATCTTGCGGACGAAACTGTACTCGCCATCAACGGTAATGCCATTGGCAGGCGCGAGCCCCGCACCTTCACGATAAAGAGCATTCGCGCCGCCGAAGCCGACGGCATCGAGGCGGTAAGCGTTGGTGAAGTTTGCGACGTTACCCGTGCTGAAGATGGCAACGCCGCCGCCATCGCCGATTTGATGGCCGTCGGAGTAGCCCCAGTTTGCGTCCGGCGTAGCATAAGTGCTGACGCTGCTCCCGGTGCTGTAATAAAAGACGCCTAGATAGTGGCCGCGCGCCGGAATGACCGTGCCGTTGGGGATGCTCAAGATCGCATAGCCGCTATTATCTACAATAGACCAGCCGGTGGAGCCGTCCGTCGTACTGACGGTGATGGCTGTATCGCTGTTGTTGAAAAGCTCGACAAACTCGTCGCCAGTGCCCAAGCCTCCGTGCAGACGAAACTCGCTGATGATTAACGAAGTAGGTGCCGGGGCAGCAGTTACCTGCATGCACTGCGAGAACTCCGAGGTGTTGCCCGAAGAATCGGTTGCCGTCGCCGTCACGAAATGTCCTGCAGTCACTCCAATAGGCAGGGTCGCGTTGAACGTCGCGTCGCCATTAGCGTCAGTTGCAGCGTTGGTCGAGCCGAGGAAGGTCTGCCCCTCGCCATTGCCCGACGGGTCGCAGGTCGGACTCGAAAAGAACTCGACGGCGTAGTTGAGGCTCTGGATAGAGTTGAGCGTGCCGTTGACGGTAGTGCTCGTGCCGTTCGATGTGGCCGATGTCAGAACGGGGAAGTTCTGGAAATTGTTCTCGCCGCTGTCGGTGTCGCCTGTATCGTTCTGCGTGACACCGCCCGATTGATGAAGCTCTATGCCCAGCTCAGCGTTTGAATGAATGCTGTTTCCCCGGATGGAGTTGTTGAGGGCAGGCTCGCTATCAACAGTCACGCCGGCACCAGCGCTAAAGGCGATAATATTGCCTGCGCCAGGAGTCGTCCCGCCGACGATGCAGTCACTGCTTTCGTACAGGAGGATGCCCTCATAGCCATTGCCCAGATTTGAGATGCCATCTGCCGCGGTGCCGATGTAATTTCCCTGAATGGTGACGGCCGCTTGCGCGCCCGAGGACATGTACTCAATGTCGAAGCCGGCGTCGCCATTGCCGGAGATGACGTTGCGCGCGCCCGGCGACGTTCCGCCGACAACAACGTTTTGCGATCCTTCCAAGTATAAGCCGGCCCCGGTATTAGCGACGGCGGCTGTGCCGGCAGCATTCGTACCGATGTAATTGCCCTGAGCGACGAGACCGCTACAGGCGAAGCAATCAATGCCAGGCCCGTTGTTGCCCGAGATGAGGTTGCGAGCAGCAGGCGCCGTTCCGCCGATAATGTTATTCGATGAATTATTGATGCTTATACCGCCGTTGTTGGCGAGTTTGGCGGTGCCCGCAGCGTTCGTGCCGATGAAGTTGCCCTGGATGATGTTACCGTCGCCGTTCTGCAACAAAATCCCTTTTGCTAGGAAGCGATTGATGATGAGCCCTTTGACGGTGCAGTTACTGGCAAAGATTTCTATCGCATTACTATTAGCATTAGTGCCGTCGAGTTCAATCAGGAGCACGGCGTTGTTGCCCGTTGGGAGTGTGTTCACTGACGCACCCGGCTGCGTGTAGCCGTCAATCGTGACGGGGAAAGCGATCGTCGGCACGCCGTCGGTGAAGCTGATAGTCTGCGCGCCTGTACCTATAGAGAAGGTGATGGTGTCGGCGCTCGGATTGACGTTCGCCTCCTGGATTGCAGCGCGCAGCGTACATTGAGAGCCGGGAGTGCCGAGGTCTACGTCGCAGATGTAGTCCCCCTGGTTGGCGTCTGGCGTGTCGGCTGCGGAGTTGACCGTGAAGGTCTGTGGAGCGACCAATTCCTGTACGTAGTTTGAGAACTCGGAGGTGGCGTTCGGGTCAGCGTCGCCGGGATCTCTCGTCGCCGTCGCGGTAATGCCGAGGGTGGTAGAGACGGGCGGGTTAAAGCTCGTGTTGACAGAGGCGTTGCCCGAGGGATCCGTCGTGACGTTGACGAAGCCGAGGAAGGTCTTTCCCTGACGTCGTGTCGAAGGGTTAGAGCCCGGGTTGGAAAAGAACTCGACGCGAAAAGATGTATTAGAAGTTGAGTTGAGCGTGCCGGCGACGTTAGTCGAGCCGCTCGAAGTCGAGACGGAGGTGAGGACCGGATAATTCTGAGTGCTGTTTGCGCCTCCATCGGCGTCGCCCGCGTCGTTCGTGTCGAAGCCGTTGCCGTTGAGCTCAATCCCGATTGTGTAGTTGGAGTGAATCGAGTTGCCGAGGAAGCGGTTACGTAGACTCGGGTTACCTGCATCGGTGGCCTGTATACCGGAACTGCCGTTGAAGGCGATCAAGTTCCCCTCGGCGGACGAGAGGCCGCCGATCTGGTTATCATGAGCGTTAGCGTAAAAGCGGATGCCGCTGGTCAAGTTGGGGAGCGGCCCGGTGCCGTTCTTGTCAGTGCCGATATAATTGTTCTGCACCGTGTTGTTGGTACTGCTCTCAAGTAAGATAGCGTAGTTGTTGTTGCCGGAGATTAGGTTGCGATCGGCTTCCGCGGGGCCGCCGATCTGGTTGTGCGACGCGCCCGCGCTGCCGTTAACGAAGATGCCATTAACAGAGTTACCCATACCAGTCGTGCCCGTCGGGTCGGTGCCAATAAAGCATCCCTTAATAACATTGTTGTCGCCCGCTCCATCTATCTTGATGTTCTGCCCGCCGAAGCGATTAATGGCGAGGCCGCGCACGGTCGTGCCACCAGCCGTGATCGTCAGACCGGAGATGCCTGATCCTGAACCCGCGTTTGCGCCGTTGATCTCGATCAGGATAACGGCATCATTGCCTGTAGCGAGCGTGTTCGGGCTTGAGCCGGGCTGCGTGTAGCCGTTGATGATGACGGGATCAACAATATCCGTTAGTGGCGAAGTCGGGCTGATAGTCCGGACGCCAGAGCCGGGGATATTGAAGGCGATAATGTCCAAGCCTGCGTTGGCGTTGGCGTCAAGAATCGCCTGACGCAGTGAGCCGGCCCCGCTGTCGTTGGTGTTGACGACGGTGTAGGTAGTCGCTCCTGTGACGTTGGCTTCGTCAGTGGCCGTGTCATTGTCGGAATTAATGTCACTCGTGTTCGTCATCAAGGCCGTGTTGGTGACTGTGGGGACGGCGTTGCTGTCAACATCGAAGTTGATGGTGAGCGTCGTAGAAGCGCTCGGCGCGAGCGTGCCCGTGTAGGCGCAGTAGACCTGGACGTTCTGGCTGCAAGACCAGTTTGTGCCTGATGACGAATTATAAGTGAGCCCGGGAGGGGGCGGATCCATGACGTAGATAGTGCCGCTGCTCGTCAGGTTGCCGACGTTTTCCACCTTGATGCTGTAGGTTGCCGTTTGCCCAACCGTAAAGTCGCCCGTGTGTGTTTTCGTGATAGCCAGATCAGGCGCGGGGCATTTGTTGAGCAGCACGCTGACATTGCCGCTGGTGTTGTTCGTTGTGATGAGGTCGAGTTTGCCGTCGCGGTTCAAGTCCCCGACCGTGACCGATTGAGAGCCGACGTTGGCACTGTAGTTGGCCGGAGATTGAAAACTGCCGTTGCCCTGACCCAGAAGCACGCTTAAGTTGCCGGCATTGGGGTTTCCTGTGTCGGCCATAGCTAAATCAAGCTTGCCATCGCCATTAAAGTCTCCGGCGACGACTGATAGCGAGAATTGACCGCCGGTGCTGGTGTTAACGGCGGTTTGAAACGTGCCGTTGCCGTTGCCGAGCAGCATGCTCACGTTATTACTGATGAAGTTCAATACCGCCAGGTCGGCATCACCATCACGATCGAAATCTCCAATGGCGACAGAACTAGGATTGGTGTCGGCGTTATAGTTAACAGCAGTTTGAAATGTGCCATCGCCATTGCCGATCAGTACGCTGACGTTGTGGCTGTTATAGTTCGGCGTGACTAAGTCAAGCTTGCCGTCGCCGTTGAGGTCAGCGCTGGCAATTGAGAAGGGGCTAGTGCCGACCGAGTAGTTAACAGCAGTTTGGAATGTGCCATTGCCATTGCCAATGAGCACACCTACATTGTTGTTTTGATTATTTGCTACGGCCAAATCCGGCTTGCCATCGTGATCGAAATCGCCGACGGAGATTGAGTAAGGGCCGTTGCCGACCGAGTAGTTAACGGCAGTTTGGAATGTGCCATTGCCATTGCCAATGAGCACGCTGATATTGGCGTCTTGATAATTCGACACGGCGAGATCAAGTTTTCCGTCGCGGTTGAAATCCCCCGTGACGATGAAGCCCGGATTGGCGCCAACGTTGTAATTAACAGCCGTCTGGAACGTCCCATCGCCATCGCCGAGCTGCACGCTCACGTTGTCATCGCCGTCATTTGCGGTGGCCAGATCGGGACTACCGTCGCCGTTGAAGTCGCCGACAGTCGTCGCATAAGGATTTGCGCCGACTGAGTAGTTGACGGCATCGTTGAAGCCCGGCGTGCAGAGAGCAGTGTCGTTGAGCAGGACAGAGACGTTGTTCGTACCATAGTTCGCTGTTGCCAGATCAACTTTGCCGTTTCTATCGAAGTCGCCCGCAGCGATGGCGCGAGGATCACTATTCGTCCCGGCACTGAAGTCCATCGCTGCTGAGAAGGCTGAGCCCCCGCCGAGGCCTGTTCCCAGTAGAATCGAGACATTGTCGGGGCCGCCATTAGCCGAGGCCACGTCCGACTTGCCATCATTATTGAAATCGCCCACGATAACGAATTGAGGCGTAGTTCCTACGGGGAAGCCAACCCCGGAGCTGAAGCCACCCGTTCCATCACCTGCAAAAAACGACACGCTGTCTGCTTGATAATTCGCCGTCACAAAGTCTGAATTGCCGTCGCGATTAAAGTCGCCGACAGCGAGAGAAAGGTGAGCGGCCCCTGAAGGGATGTTTGTCGCCGCACCAAAGCCGCCCGCTCCATCACCTAACAGGATGGAATAGCTGGCACCTGTACTTGCTGTCGCCAGGTCTGGATTTCCGTCGCGATTGAAATCAGCCACGACAATAGAGGCAGGGGTGAAGGCTACAGCAAGTGGGCCGGGAAACGAGAAGCCGCCCGAACCATCTCCTAAAAGGACTTCGACGAAATTACCGCTGGTCGGCGAGTAGACGATATCAAGGTTGCCGTCGCGGTTGAAATCGCCCGTCGTGATGAAGTCAGGCGAAGTGGCGGTGAGTTGGCCTCTGGTAAATCCTCCAAGGCCATCGCCTGAAAAGAGCGAAATAAAATTGCTCGTGCCTTCGGCGAGAACTATGTCCGGGTTGCCGTCATTATTAAAATCGCCCGATGCCAGCGCGTACGCTCCGTCGGCGCTGTTAAAAGTCGTCTCAGCTCCTAAACCACCCGACCCGTTGCCCAGACGAACAGAGATGGCCCCGATGCCGTTGACCGTGCTCCTGTTCGCGACGGCGACATCCTGGATTCCGTCCCTGTTGAAATCCTGCACGACGATGGAAATGGGGCTCGCTCCCATCGAAGCAGTTGTCGGCGAAGTAAAGCTCACGCCGGTGGCAGACGCAGGACGCGTCGCCATCCAGCTCCCCAACGCGATGGCGATGAGCGACAAAGAGATCAGAAGGGGGAAGCGGCGCTTTGAATAAAAGATGCGAGGCACGGGGAACTCTCTCCTTGAACTATTTGGGGCCAATGCTGTAGTCCAAACCACAGGTTAGGGGATAATTGAAAGCTTCGAGGAATTAAGTCGTAGGCCAATGTTCCTGAATGCTTCTCGCTCAATTTATATGGAGTTTTGAGGCGAAATATTTCATCAGGGGCGCAGATTAAGAAGTTAGTCGTTTGGGTTCAAACTTAGCCATTAACGGAAATAAAGCCGAGTTGAAAAAGAGCGCGGGCCTAGTTAGAACAGGGCTTCTAGCAGATCAAACGACCAATAGCAAGCTTTTCATACTAATCTCGTTAAAATTAATGCCGGGTAATAGGTCTGATCGCTGTTTTCGATGATTAAATAACTAGAGAATTAAGACATACATTGACCAATCCCATTTGTGTCAGCAGGTGAATCATCCCTGTTTCCCCCCAGCGGTAGATGGTGCGTGTGCGCACGCCGCATAGCAAGGCAGCCTCTTCGGCGCTGATCATATTCATCTCCGAATCGCATATATAACACCACGCCTTGGAAGGGGATTCGGTTTTAAAATTTAAGTTGCTCAAAAGCACCTTCTTGCTTACAATGGACTTATTAATGCCGAGTCAAGGCCTGTTAGTTCTCTTTCAGCAATTCTAGCTGTATCAAAGTTGAACTTTACTTGACGTCTTAAGTAAAGTCCTCAGAAAACATTCAAAAGGGTCTCAAAAATATCTAAAAATTTACAATGGGTATGTCCCAGCAAGCCTCCTATAAATTCGGCGCCTTCAGTTTAGACCTAAAGACTCGCCGTCTATTTCGCAACGGCAAGCATATACCCCTCAATCCGAAAGAGTTCGACGTCTTGCTAGTTCTTGTGCAAAGGAATGGAGAGATAGTCGAACGGGAGGAATTGCTCAACGCCGTCTGGCCGGATATATACGTCGGCGATGCCGTTCTCAGCCAAAATATCTATACCATCAGGAAAGCTTTAACTCAGGAAGATGATACTGAGTATATCGAGACGGTTCCCAAGCGAGGCTATCTCTTTAAGGCCGGAGACGCGGAGGAGAAGGAACCCGACCGTCTGACCTTCCAGCATGGGGTCGTCACTTCCGCCAGGTTTGATCCTCACAGCCGTGAAATTATCTACAGCGCAGCCTGGAACGGTCGTCCAGCCGAAATTTTTTCCATGAAGCGAGGAAGCAGAGTCCCACGCTCGCTCGGACTGGTGGATGCGCACCTTTTTGGCATCTCTCATTTAAAGGAGATAGCGTTTTCGCTGACACGCCGGTTTGTCCAGGGCTATGTCTATGATGGAGACCTTGTCAGAGTTAGCCTCGACGGTGGAAGCATCAGTCCAATCAGTAATCACATTCAATGGGCCGACTGGTCGCCAGATGGATATGAGCTGGCAGTGGTGAGAGAAGTCGAAGGGATGAGCACCCTTGAGTTTCCAATAGGGAGGGTGATCTACAAGACCGGCGGGTGGATCAGCCATCCGCGCGTCTCTCGCCAGGGCAAAATAGCTTTCTTAGATCATCCTATCCCCGCGGATGATAGTGGAGACGTCGTAGTTATAGAGAACGACGGTGAAAAGAAGACGCTTTCCAGCGAATGGATGAGCATACAGGGGCTGGCGTGGTCTGCGACGGGCGATGAGATCTGGTTCACGGCAGCCAAGGCGGGCAACGCTCGTGCCATCTACGGCGTCACGCTCGAAGGCCGCCAACGTTTAATCAAGAAGAGCCGTACGAGTCTTACGCTGCACGATGTTTCCGAAGATGGAGATGTCCTGGTCACGTACGACGATCTCCGTCTGGGTATTGTTGGACGCGCTCCCGGCGCGAATCATGAATGTAATCTTTCTCGTTTTGACTGGTCGCTTGCCAGAGACCTCTCATCCGATGGAAAGAAACTTCTCTTCACGGAAGCGGGTGAAGCCGGCGGTACGAAGTACGGTGTTTACCTGCGCGAGATGAATGATCAGGATGGCTCATCAGTTAAATGCCTGGGTGACGGGTCGGCCCTGGCGTTCTCTCCAAATGGTGAATGGGCGCTGGCAAAACTGCCTCCGCCGTCGGCGCAGCTTGTGCTTTTGCCGACCGAGACGGGCAAGCCGGTAAAGCCAAAGTTCTTGAATAAAGCGGAGCACACGGAGATCAACTATCAACAGTGGGCAAGCTGGTTTCCTGATAATAAACGGATCCTCTTTACAGGTAATGAGCCCGGTCACGGGACGAAACTGTATGTGCAGGATATCGAAGAAGGGGAGCCCTATTCCATCACTCCTGATGAGGAAGGAATTTATCTCTCCACACCTCACGCCATCTCGCCGTGTTTATCCGAAGAATGTTTAATAGCGGCCATCGGACCCGATCAAAGAATCCGTCTATATTCAGAGGATGGAAAACAATATACGGAGCTGGCGGGCAGTGCGCCCGGTGATATGCCGATCCGCTGGGCCAATGAACGGGATGAGCTGTACGTGCGAAAGCGCGGCCAGGTGCCGGTTGAAATATCCAAAGTAAATATCAAGACGGGTCATCGAGAAATGTGGAAGAAGTTGATGCCGCCAACCCCGACAGAAGATACAGAGATTCTGCGTGTCCTCCTCACGCCGGACGGAGAGTCTTACGCTTACACCTATACGCGCGACTCATCCGATTTATGGTTGATTGAAGGATTGGGCGGGCACTAACCCGGCGCGACTTCAAACTACTAACATGAATTCGACTTGACGCTTTGCCGGATTGAATCGTGCCAGTCTTCACTCCGATTAAAAGTGCTGGCCGAGAATCTAATAAACTTTCAAGTTTTGAAATTCGCGATCTTAAAGTTTGGCGTGCCGCCGGTGTGCTCGGCCTCTGCCGAGCATAGCAATACTCACGTCCGGTCCTGGTTGTCGCTTACCTCTGCACGCCTTTCTTGGTGCCTTCCTTCTCATCAATACTGGATATCGCAAGCGGCATCAGTTCGAGGAAGTGCGTGGAAGCAACGCTTCCTCCCGCCGCTTCGTTTTTGGTCGCCGGGCGGATGGAGACCACTTCTTCCACGCCCTCTTCGAAGCCGATCCTGAGCCTGACGGCGAGACCAAGAGCCTCATCAAAGCTCTGGGCAAAGTAGCGATTGTAATGCACTTCACCGCCTTCGGATTTCGTCCAGTTAATGGCCTCAACGATGTGTGGCGTTTCTGCTACACGTGCCCTCTCTTCGGCGGATGCGACGGGCATGTGTTCAAAGTTATAAGTTGCCCCGGCGTGGGGATCGAATATATAGCCTGTCTCTATTTTTTTCATTTGTATCGCCTTTCTTATCGGAGTTAGTCAAAGGATGGTGGAAAAATCGTAAATGCTACTGCAATGCTTCTCAAATACGGAAAAGCGGGAAGCGGATCACCGTTGATGCACGAGAGAAGGGATAACAGAAGTTACAATACGCTGATCGTTGGTAAAGTTGTAAAGCGTTAATTTACCTCTTGCATCCTGAACCCACAGCAAGCCTAGATGCCTATCGCCTCCCCAATCTCGTTTATAGTTTCTACCTCGCTCCCGCTGATTTGTGTCCCGCCAAACCCAAAGAGACCTCCCTCTTTAGCCGCCGCCGCGACCCTTTGGGCTGCTCTCAGGATCCACCTTTTGTATTCATAAGCCTCTTTTGGGTCAGCTTTAGATTGCAGCAGCACTGCTACTGTCCGGCAGGTTTCCAGCGCCTTTACTTTGATTTCACTGACCGAGAGTTTCTCCGTCTGACCGCGCTGCTCGTCCTCGGCGTTGGCAATGATGTCAGCGACGACTGCGCCGACCAATGAATCCTTCGTCGCCGCCTGCTCACCTTCTACGATAGCGTCAGCCACCGCAGACATCTCCTGCACAAACTCATCCTGTTTGCTCGGGGCAGCTCCGGCGACTGCATAAGCAGCCAACATCGGAACTTTTAGCAAACTCTTCCATTCTTCCGGCGTAAATTTATCTTTGACATTCATGTATGTATTCCCTCCTCGCTATGATGAACTTATGAACCACATGCATTATAGCTGTTTCCCGCTCCTCAAGGGCCAGTAATAGCAATTGGAATTTATTATCCTAACACGGCCCGCCAGCGAAGAGAGCGGTCAGAGAAGACCGTGATTACCTGTAGAGCAAACGGCGTCATTGTGAGATATATAAAACATCTCACGCCGGTAAAAAGTTAAGCCGCCAGCGTAAACAAACTCAATGAGAGCGGGAGTAAGAGAACGCCCCTCTACTTACTCGCTCTCTGTTCCGTTTTAATCATCTGCCTGACATCAAAGCCCTGACCCACGGCTCTCTCCACCAGCCGCTGATAGACCGCCTCATCCATGCGCGGTGCGCGAGACAATATCCACAAGTATCTTCGACCCGGTTCGCCGACCAGGGCATAACTGTAGTCGGGCGCAAGCTCAATGATCTGGTAGTCGCCCCAGACGAAAGGTATAAAGGAAAGAAATGAGGGGGCGAATCTCACTTTTAATCGTGAGTTGGGCCCACTACGGCTGGCGAGCCGCGCTTCGCCCACTGCTTCTGTGAACTGGCCGCTCTTTTTTCGGCAACGATTCACGACCTTCAACCTGTTCTTGTTGAGCACGGAGTAAGTAGCCGAGATGTCACCTGCGCACTTACCCTCGAAGGGATTCGGAAGCCGCGCGATCTCGTACCACACCCCCGAATACTTCGTGAGATCAACCGTTGGGACTACATCGAGCGGCCTTTTATCCCCCCTTTCAGCCTTAATCAGGATGGAAAACAGTAGGACTCCAAGCCCTGTTGCGATAATTTTTGTCTTCATAGCTCCCACGGTCTCCTTGAGCGATCCCTGATAGATTATTGTCGGGCCGGGCATCTTTATCTCACTAATGGTTCGACTGCCGAAGTGCCAGAGGCGACGACAAACTCCTCCAATTGTTGGAACGTCTCGGCGTGAAGCTCGGCGGGAAATCTGCGCCGCACCTCTTCGTCAGCGAAACCTGCGCCGCCGAGCACTACGGATACGCCCGCTCGCTCGGCTGTCCGGCGTAACTCCTTGTACTCACGAGCGGCGCGATCGAGGTCGGGGAGTACAGTCGAGGCGACACAGATAATTTGCGGGTGGTAATCGGTGACGGTCTCGGTTAGCGCATAAAACGGTGTATGTGTGCCCATGTTTATTACTTCCCACCCGTTACACTTAAAAATCAGCTCCGCCACACGAATCGGCAGTTCGTGAAAGTCCTCTTCGGTGCTACAGCAAACGGCCAGCAGCCCGTGCGCGCCGTTTATGGACGACACGCCGTGTAATGTTTGTAGAGCGGTAAGCGCCGCCCGCGTGGCGATGTGCTCTTTCGCCACCGTCAACTCGCCCTGGTGCCAGAGGTCTCCGATTCTATGCATAGCTTTCGCCAGAACCGAGTCGCATAGGGTTGCGACGCTACGCCCTCCACGGAGGTAGGCGTTAACCAGGAGCGCGGACGCTTCTTCAGCACGTCCGATCAGGAGCGCCTCGAACATCTCGCGGGCAAGCGTTTCATCGTCGGCGTCGAATGGAGCTGTGTCTTCAGCCTCCTCAAAACTTGTCGGAGACTTAATAGCTGGATGTTGGCTGGCGGCCTTGAGCGTCTCACGTCGAAAGAGCGCGACATCTTGAGAACGGAAGCGACGATGACCGCCGACCGTCTTCTCCGTTGGCAGGATGCCCGCATCGGCCCAACGCTTAACCGAAGCTTCGCTCACACCCAGAAGGCGAGCTGCCTCTTTGCTCGTCAATTTTCTGCCCGACATGTTCATAACTAAAAGAAATTACCCTCGATGGGAATCTACCATAAACCCGGCAAGAAGTAAATAATTCGTTCAAAACATCCATAAAAGGATCAATATGGAATAATAACATCAAGTTGAACAGCAAAACAAACGATTTTGTGACTTGACATTTTAAGGAACAGGAGTATAAATCGTCCAAAACGTTCACATCCTTTTTAGATGGCGCGTTACAAATATGAAAGTCGCAGATGGAGGCTTATATGTTTACAAGGGCGGACGCTTTAATACTCGGGGCGGCGTTTATCTCTCTTATTTTTTCCATTTCGCTGTGGTTTGGTTTCCCTGGCCCGGCCAATAAAGAGGCGGGGCTTTTCGTTGGCCTCTGGGTTCCCTCAATCATTGCGGTTGGCAATTATTTCCGAACCAGAGTGGGGAGGTGAAGTGAATGTCCGACTTGGCGATCTTCGCTGTTGGTCTGTTCGTCACGCTCCTTCTCGGCGGGGGGCTGACTTATACGGTCTTGGAGTTTCACCGGACAGGCAAGAGGATGAGACAAGATGAGCTGAGAAGGGGCACGCCGGGTATTCGTGATAGGTCATATGAACGCGTAGGCTAATTCCCCGACGGGAGGAGTAAAACTGATGTTATCGGAAGAGATGTTGTCGAAAGAGCTTTACGAAAATTTTGGTTGGGACATGAGCAAGCGACGGGAGGAGCAGTCTGTCTTTAAGGTCGCGGAGACGCGCCTGCCGACCGTTAGGGGTGAGTTTCGTCTAGCCGGTTACCGGTCGCTCGTGAGCGCGGAAGAGTTCGTCTGCCTGTACCAGGGCGATATGCGCGCCGCAGAGCCAGCTCTCGTCCGTATCCACTCGCAGTGCATGACGGGAGATATCTTCGGCTCGACAAAATGCGATTGCGGCCAGCAGCTCCAGCGCACGCTCGACCTGATTTCTCAGGAGGGGCGGGGCGCTGTTGTTTATCAACTACAGGAAGGGCGCGGCATCGGCATCATCAACAAGATTCGCGCCTATTCCTTACAGGAAGAGGGCGCGGACACAATCGAAGCCAACGAGCGTCTGGGATTGGCCGTTGATGTGCGCGAGTATCGTCAGTGCGTGGAAATCCTGCGTGACCTTGGATTGTCGAAGGTGCGCGCTGTGACGAACAACCCTGAGAAATTACGCGCCCTTGTGGCGGGCGGGCTGAACGTCGTCGAGCGTGTGCCGCTCGACATCGAGCCGCCGCGCGAAGCCGTTTTTTACCTGAGCACGAAGAAGCTCAGGATGGGTCATCTGCTCGAACTGGTTAGTTAAAACAAGGCCGAAGACTGGCTACAAAAGCGCCCGCGCGCCATCTTGAGCAGAGGGCGCTGTGAGAGAGACGATTGCGTTGTGATTCATGCATTCCCCTCGACCGGCAACGACTTACAGTATCTTCAATTTGATAGTGTGTCTCAAGAGGATGCTGAACATACAGATTGAGGTCGCAGCAGACGATCTTCATTTGCCTTTGGAGATCATCCAACAACTCGTGCATGTCAATGTCGCATGGCGGGACGGCGTGTCTTGGAGAGTCTCCGTCGAAAGGCGTTTGTGGGCGCTCACGAAGACCCGTCGCGTGTGCGGCTTTAGAATCGGCGCGCCGGTACGCTTTGTTGTTACATCCTGGGCGGCGAAACATGCGGCGACTGATCATACCAGCACGACTAATCTGGAAGTGTGCGGCTGGGTTGCGGGCAAAAACGTGGACGGCGTAATGATTGTTGACGCACACGGAGTTGTCTGGATGGAACTCGAAGGAATCGCAATCGAAGCTTTGGATGAAACGGATGTGAGGTAAGGAATGAGCATTAAACGAATCGAGCCGCAAGCCGGACAGGAATCTGTGTGGGACTACCCGCGCCCGCCTCGTCTTGAAAGCACATCGAAACATCTGACCGTCGTTTTTGGCGGCATTACAATCGCCGATACCGCCCACGCCTATCGGGTGCTGGAGACGAGCCATCCACCTGTTTACTATCTTCCGCCCGGTGATATACAGATGAAATACCTGCGGCCAAGCGCACGCGCTTCGTTCTGCGAGTGGAAGGGTGCGGCATCGTTTTTCTCGGTTGAAGCAGGCGATAGAAGCGCCATGGATGCCGCGTGGTCTTACGCCAATCCCGCGGCTGACTTCGCTGCAATCAAAGATTACGTCGCGTTCTATCCCGCCTTGATGGATGCATGCTACCTGGACGGCGAGCTTGTCACCCCGCAACGGGGAGGTTTCTACGGCGGTTGGATCACAAGTGACATCGTCGGACCATTCAAGGGAGCGGAAGGGACTTTGGGTTGGTAGGACTTGTACACCGATTCCGCAAAGCTCAGACCATTAATTAATAGCTAAATTTGGTGCATGCCTCACAGCGATTTCATGTCAATGACGAAGCGGTAATGCACGTCTCCCTTAACGGTTCTGTCGTAAGCCTCGTTAATTTGTTGGATGGGAATCACCTCAACGTCTGAGGTGATGTCGTGCTCGGCGCAGTAATCGAGCATCTCCTGCGTTTCGCGTATGCCGCCGATGAGTGAGCCCGCGAGTTTCCTACGTCCCATGATGAGCGCGAAGGCGGATACTTCCAGAGGCTTTTCCGGCGCGCCGACGAGCACCATCACGCCGTCACGTCGCAGCGCATTGAGATACATGTTCGGGTCGTGCGTGGCGGACACGGCGTCGAGAATAAGGTCGAGTGTTCCGGCGAGCGGTTCCAGCTTCGCCGGGTCTTTGGTAACAACGAAGTTGTGAGCGCCCAGGCGTCGCGCGTCCTTTTCTTTCGACGGAGAGGTGCTGAAGACCGTTACCTCCGCGCCCATCGAGCGGGCGAGTTTGACGGCCATGTGACCTAAGCCGCCAAGGCCGACGACGCCCACCTTCTGTCCCTCGCGGACGTTGAACTGCTTGAGCGGCGAGTAGGTGGTAATCCCCGCGCAGAGCAAGGGGGCGACGCCCGCGAGCGGAAGTTTTTCGGGAACCTTCAGCGTGTAGTTCTCATCAACCACGATCTGCGAGGAGTAGCCCCCGTAGGTCGGCGTCTGCTCGTCCATCTCTGTCGAGTTGTAGGTGGCTGCCATGTGGCGCTCACAGAACTGCTCCTCGTCGTCGCGGCAATTGCGGCACTCGCGGCAAGAGTTGACGAAGCAGCCGACGCCCGCCAGATCACCCTCCTTGAACTTCGTGACCCCGTGTCCGGCTCGCGCCACGCGCCCGACGATCTCGTGCCCCGGCACCATCGGATAGGCGGAGTTGTCCCACTCGTTTCTGGCCTGATGGATGTCCGAATGGCAGACCCCGCAGTAGAGGATTTCGATGAGCACGTCATGTTCGCCCACGTCTCGCCGCTCGATGCTGAACGGTTCGAGATTCGATGTCGGGCTCTGTGTGGCATATGCGCGTGTCGGTAACATTTATTAATCTCCTGTATTAGTTCGTCGCGGCTGTCTCGGTTGCAGGGCCCGATGGTCTATGTAGCCGCGCTCGTCGTTGCCGTATAAAGTAGAAGCGTCGGGCTTATATACAATCATCTATACGCCTTGTCAAAACCTCACAACGCAGGCGGCGAGCATACAAGGATAAATCCGAAAGATGCTCTTCGAGCTTGTGGGGCAAGCGCCGCGGCGGGGACGGAAAAGTAGCCGAGGCGACACAAAGTCTTTACGAAATAGAAGCAATAATAGCTCCAGCAATAAATAGCTCAAGGCAAGGGGATAAGCAATGGCATACATCACGACACCCGACAACACGAAACTATATGTAAAAGACTGGGGATCAGGGCGGCCCGTAATCCTCATGCACGGCTGGCCGCTTTCTGCGGATAGCTGGGATGATCAGGCGATGGCGATTGCCGACGCAGGCTTTCGCGCGATTGCGTACGACCGACGCGGCTTCGGTCGTTCAGACCAGCCGTGGGACGGTTATAACTACGATACTTTAGCCGACGATCTCGCCGCCGTCGTCGAGGAGACGGGCGCGACTGACGCAGCTATCGTCGGCTTTTCGATGGGCGGCGGCGAGGTCGCGCGCTACATGTCACGGCATGGAGGAAAGAATGTCGCTCAAGCCGTGCTCGTCTCATCGGTTGTGCCCTACATGCTCAAAACCGATGACAATCCGGGCGGCGTTGATGAGGCGACGTTCGCACAGATGACCGAGGGAATGAAGCAAGACCGCGCGCATTTCTTCGCGGGCTTCTTCAAGGATTTTTACGGCGTCGGCCTGGTGTCGCAGCCGGTGAGCGATGAGGTGCTCGCATGGTCGCAGAACGTGTCAATGCAGGCGAGCCTCAAGGCGACGCTCGATTGTGCCAAAGCATTTGCGACAACGGATTTCCGGCCTGACCTTGCGAGCTTCAAAGTACCGACGTTGATTATCCACGGAACCGAAGATAAGACCGTGCCGATTGATGCTACGGGGCGCGCAGCAGCGCGTGGTATTGCTCAAGCCAAGCTGATCGAGTATGACGGCGCGCCGCACGGCCTGTTCATTACGCACAAGGAGCGCTTGACGAGCGATCTGCTCGCTTTCCTGGGTCAGCCAATGGGTAACGCGGCGCGCGGTAGCCGTTAAAAGGGCAGTTAATATTTTAAATCAAGAGGGAGAAAATTAAATGAAAGCACTCTGCTGGTTCGGCACAGGTGATGTAAGGGTCGAGACCGTCCCTGATCCTAAAATACTCAATCCGCGCGACGCCATTATCAAGATTACTTCAACGGCGATCTGCGGCTCCGACCTTCACCTCTTAGACGGCTACATGCCGACGATGGAGAAGGGCGACATTCTCGGTCACGAGCCGATGGGCGTGGTCGCCGAAATCGGGAAAGATGTTAAGAACTTGAAAGTGGGCGACCGTGTGGTTGTGCCGTTCACCATCTCTTGCGGCGAATGTTTCTTCTGCAAGAAGGAGATGTTTTCGCTCTGCGACACGTCTAACCCGAACGCGGAGATCGCGCGCGAAGCGATGGGGCAATCTCCGGCGGGGCTGTTCGGTTTTTCTCACATGCTTGGCGGTTACGCGGGCGGGCAGGCGGAGTACCTGCGCGTCCCTTTCGCCGATGTCGGGCCGCTCAAGATAGAGAATGATTCGCTCACCGACGAGCAGGTGCTTTTTCTCTCCGACATTTTCCCGACCGGCTACATGGCAGCGGAGAACTGCGGAATTGAGAAGGGCGACACCGTCGCGGTCTGGGGCTGCGGCCCCGTCGGGCAGATGACCATACAGAGCGCATGGATGCTCGGAGCAGAACGTGTGATCGCGATTGACACGGTGCCGGAGCGTCTGGCAATGGCTGCAAAGCAGGGTAAAGCCGAGACCATCAATTTTATGGAAGAGAAAGTTTATGACAGTTTGATGGAGATGACGAAAGGGCGCGGGCCTGATCGCTGTGTGGATGCGGTCGGCGCGGAAGCGCACGCCGCCGGCAGTCTCGATTCCGCACTCGACGCGGCGAAGGCGGCCGTTTATCTCGGCACGGATCGCCCGCACGTCGTTCGCGAGGCGATTATGTGTTGCCGCAAGGGCGGCACGGTCTCAATTCCCGGCGCGTACGTCGGCGTCATGGACAAGCTGCCGCTCGGCGCGATGATGAATAAAGGATTAACGATCAAGACCGGACAGACGCACGTGCAGCATTACAACAAACCGCTCCTGAAGAAAATCGAGGCGGGCGAAATTGATCCCAGTTTCATCATCACACACCGGGTAAAACTAGACGATGCACCGGAAGCTTACAAAACTTTCCGCGACCACGAAGACGGCTGCATCAAGGTGGTTTTGAAACCCTGAAAACTGGTTTCTGGAATTTATTCGATAGACGAGCAGGTGGTCATGGGTTTGGCTCATGACCACCTGACAATATGATTCAAACGCGCAGGGTATCGGCTCGCCAGTCTCTGACTGCGCGCTTGATTTCGTCACCTTTAGTCAGCTTACCGTCCAGGACTTGCTGAACGAGCGCGGGCAGTTCTCCATCCGAAGCAAAACGTAGAGCCACAATTTGTCCCGGCGGCAAATCCCCGGCACTCTGGGCAAGGGGCTGAGGAAGCAACTGCCGGTAGCGCATTCGCTCTTCGAGCCTGATCAGCCGATCCTGCACCCGCAGCGCGTTGATGCGCGACAATGCACTGAGGACGATCAGCCCGACCGCGAGCACCAACATCCATGCGTGATCGAGATCGCGGAACCGATATAACTGCACGGCGGCGAAGAGAAAATTGAGTAGGAAGAGCGGCGCCAGAAAGAAATGGAACGGCGGATGCCAGCGTGTATGGTTGTCGTAATTTTGTAGAGTCTCTACCACAGTTGTTTTCCCTCCAATTGAAAGGTAACGCAATCGTTTTAGACGACGGCTATATCTCTGACTAAAGCCCTGTGTGAGACCGCGCGACGGGGCTCACTTTTTCCTGTTATAAAGCGGAGACGCGGTTCGGCGCAGTCAACGGATGCGCCGGCGCGGGCGTGAAATCTTCGCCGGGGTTGATGAACTGGTCGCGCTCGAATTTGTACTGCTTGTCGTAGAGTTGTTTGTACCGGCCTTCAGCCGCGATCAGTTCCTCGTGCGTGCCCCTTTCAACTATCTCTCCGCCTTCTAACACCAGAATCCGGTCGGCGCTGCGAATCGTAGAGAGTCTATGCGCGATGACGAAGGTCGTGCGCCCGCGCCTCAATGAGCGCAGGCCGTCCTGAATCAAAGATTCGCTCTCACTGTCCAGGCTGGAGGTGGCTTCATCTAAGATCAGCAGTTTCGGATCGGCGAGGATGGCACGCGCGATGGCGATGCGCTGGCGTTGCCCGCCTGACAATTTCACTCCGCGCTCGCCGACCACCGTGTCGTATTTCTGCTCGAAGCCTTCGATGAACTCTGCGCAGTGCGCGATGCGACTGACCGCCTGAATCTCTTCGCGCGTGGCGTGCGGGTTGGAAAAGGCGATGTTCTCACTGATCGTCCCGTCGAACAGGAAGTTGTCCTGCATGACGACGCCGAGATAGGAACGAAAATCTCTCAGCCGCAGCGTTTGTAAATCCTGGCCGTCAACTTTGACCGTACCCGATAACGGCTGATTGAAGTTCATCACGAGGCTGATAAGCGTGCTCTTACCGGAGCCGCTTGAGCCGACGAGCGCGGTCGTCGAGCCCGCCGGTGCTTTGAAAGAGACGTTCCTGAGAACCGGCACGCCCTCGTCATACTCGAAATAGACGTTCTCGAACTCGATCTCACCCCGCACAACGGGGAGCGGAGCGCGGCGCTCGTCTTCTTCATCTTCGGTCGCCATGTTCATCACCTCGCGGATGCGTTCGAGGCCAGCGAAGGCTTCCGTTATCTGCGTCCCGATGGCAGCGAACTGGATGAGCGGAGTCGCCATCAATCCCGTGAAGACTACATACATGAACAGATCGCCCAGGCTCATCGTGCCTGCCACAACCGAACGCCCACCGACGACGATAATCACCACGCCGACCACGCCGATGACTAAAGAAGAGAAGGCGGTCGTGGCGGACACTCCGGTCATGGATTTGGCGATGTTGCGAAAAAGCTTGTGCGCGCCGCGAGCAAAGGTCAGCTCCTCTCGTTTCTCGGCGGTGTAAGCTTTGACGATGCGGATGCCGCCGAGCGATTCGGCCAGACGCCCTGTGAGTGTAGCGGTTATTTCGCCGCGCTCACGAAACAGGGGCCGCAGGCGCTTGAAGGCGAAGGTCAGCGCGCCGCCGAAGAGCGCGAGCACCAGAATCGTGATCGAAGTCAAATGCCAGTTGAGCCAGAACAGGACGCAGAGCGCGACGATAGCGGTGATAAAGCTTCCGACTAACTGCACCAGCCCCGTGCCGACTAAATTACGTATGCCTTCGGCATCGTTCATGATCCGGGAGATGAGTTTGCCGGTCTGCGTTGAATCGAAATAGCTGACGGGCAGTCGCGCGATTTGCGCCTGCACTTTTTTGCGCATCTCGGTGATGGCGCGTTGCGCCGCCACGCCCAAAACCTGCGACAAACTAAAGGAGGTGACGACTTGCACAAGCGTCGCCGCGCCAGCCGCCAGCGCGATCTGCCACAGCAAGTCCGTGCGCTGCTTCCCGATCACCTGATCTATCAGGAATTTGGTCGAGGCCGGTAACACAAGCCCCATTGCCTGATTGATAATCATCAAGACCGCGCCCAATCCAAGGCGGCGGCGGTGCGTCCACACCAGCTCGCGAGCGTCGCTCCATGCCGTAGACCAGCGTATTTTTTTCTGATTTTGTTCAGCCATCATTTTTCTTTCGCGCTCGCCTCGCCACGGGCGCCTGCCGCGCGCAGCCCTGTCTCTTCATCCGTCGCATCACTTTGCCGATCACGTCTGAGAGCTTGACAGCTTTCAGCTCGGCCAGTAAGCCCCGCTCGGCTCCAAGCAGGATGCCTGTCAGGATGGGGCCGACGCTTCGCCCGACCGCGCATTCGTGCGTCTCGCCCAACAGTGGGACTTGAAAGAGCGGCCCCTCACCAAGCGCCAAGTAAATGTCGGAGAGCGTTATTTGCGACGGCGGGCGCGTTAAGCGCGCCCCACCGCCCGCACCCTGTTTTACCGTCACCAACCCCCGTCGAGTGAGTTGTGCCAGCAATCGCCGCACCACTACCGGGTTGGTACGGATGCTCTTTGCGATGTCGTCTGAGGTGACGTTCAGCTCATCGCCGAACGCCAGCATTCCCATCGCATGAATCGCCACCGCAAAACGCGTATTAGCCGCCATGTTCCGTCCGTCGCTAAATAGAACTACTTTAGTTACATTTCAAATGTAACTAAAGTAGTTCTATTTCTTATTCTTTGTCAAGCGGGTACGATGAGCCCAGCAACTTGCATCGAATGAATATCCACGTGTAACCTTTCTCAGCTACGATTTTAAGGGTTCATCAGAGAGGTGCAAGCGCGGTCATGCGAGTAACTGAAAGCAAATCTCTCATATCTGTAACACTTCTTTTGTTTGCCATCTTGTCTATTACAGCAGATGCACAGACCACGCAGCGTCGGCAGTCGAGGAACACGTCACCCGATAGCTCTCGCGGTCGTAAGGTTTCACAGGCGGAATCCAGTTTGACGGGCGTTTACCGGATAAACGTAGAGAGCAGCGACAAACTTTATTCCGTGGTGGAGGGCGCTACGAGCAATCTTCCATTCAAGGAACAGCAACGCTTCTTTATTGACCTGGCGGTACGTCTCACCCCGCCTGATCTGCTTGCTATCGAACGTGCGGGGCGCACTATTTCCATCGCCTCATCGCGCGCGCCCCGTATTACCTTCGAGGCTGACGGAGTTGCCCAGAGAGCGCGATTATCCGGTAGCCGTATAGTGCACACGCGGGCGACGCTGTTCGGTGAGAGGTTGACGGTCAACACCAGCGGAAGCCAGGACGATAGCTTCGCTGTCACGTTTGATCCGATAGATGGGGGGCAACAACTGCGCGTCACCAGGCGCATCAACGCTGCTCAACTAAATGAACCTGTGGTTGTGCTGAGCATCTACGACAGGATTTCCGAAGTGGCCCAATGGAACCTTGCCGGCGAGCGAGAAGCTAAACCTGCCGACAGGGCGGCCGTTTCCTCAAATCCGGTCGAATCGCCTGCCGCGAAAGTCCAGAGCGATGAGGCCGCCGCATTGCGTGCAGCGTTAGAGGATTGGGTGGCTGCAACGAATGCGCGGGACATCAGTAAACTTGTCACCTTCTACATGCCGGAAGTCAAAGCTTTTTACCTGACGCGTAATGTTACGCGCTCCTTTATCCGAACAGAGAGAACACATGCTTTTAAAAAAGTTGAGCTAATAGAAGTGCGTGCGGAGGAGCCCGAAATCATATTCCGCGATGGCGGACGCGCGGCGATCATGCGATTTCGCAAGCAATACGCCACTGAAACAAGCGGGCGCAGGCGTCAGGGCGAAGTCATACAGGAACTGCGATGGCAGCGGACAGACACGGGATGGAAAATCTTCAGCGAGCGGGATGTGAAGGTGATACGTTAATGAACTGACAGGTCTTTAAAAGTCGGCATTCCCGTTCCGGATTGACCGTCTTACTCTTTAATGAGCAGCAGGAGTCTTGAAATGTCGTCGGCCAACTCCGTCGAGGTTACGATCTTCGATCAGATCTACAATCTGCGCTCAACGGGCGACGCTGAGCATATCAGAGAGATTGCGGGCCTCGTAGATGAGCGAATGAAGCGGATCGCTTCGCAGATCACAACGCACGACGTTTCGAAGATCGCTATCCTCGCAGCACTAAACATCGCTGACGAGATGCAAAACCTGAAAGCTCAATTCGCGGTCGAGATAGAGCAGAAGTTGACGCGCGCCTCCGTCAATCAAGTTGATGAGAAAAAGAATGACGCGCAGCCGGATGGTGAGCGGGCGTCATGGTTCGAGGAGATTTTCGATGCAGAGATTTCTCCCAAAGAAAAAACACAGAGGTTAAGCAGTCAGGTCTCGGCCAAACTCAAGTCACTCAGAAAAAATGAGACTCCCAGGCCCACTATAGAAGAGACGGAGGAGTAGCTTTGAATTTTACCCAAGCCTGCCTCGGTTTTGTCGTCTGGCCACTCCTCCTGAGAGTAAAACCCGGGTAATTGCCTGGCTTTAGCCAGTCTCGCAACTCTTTTCAGCGCTCGTCTGAATTGCAACCATCTCGTATTACTTTCGTCAAATAGTGGTTGCAAAATTGCGTTTGATTAAAGACCGGGCGGATGGGAAACGATAGACTGTTGGAGCTTTCGGGCCATGCTGTCCCGCGCTTAAGTACAGCTCAAACCACCGCGTCATCAATACCAGGCAGGTGGAAACGAACCAGGGGAAGAGATAATGTTAAAGGCAATCACGCGGGCCGTCTCGCGAAACATCACCCGTTGCGAGCTCACCTTCAGGCAACGCGAGCCCATAGACTACGAAAAGGCGATTCACCAGCATGCGAGCTACTGCGATCTACTTCGCCGTTGCGGAAGCGCGATCCTCAACCTCGAAGCCCGTGACGAGAATCCCGATTGCTGTTTCGTGGCGGACGCCGCCGTCGTCCTCGAAGAGGTGGCTGTTATCGCAAGCCCCGGCGCGCCCTCGCGTCGCGGGGAAGTCAGGGCGGTAGAAGATATTCTTTCCTCATACCGCGAGGTCGTGCGCATCAATCAGCCCGCGACCTTAGATGGCGGCGACGTAGTCATCCTGGGCAGGGAGATTTTCGTCGGTTGTTCCAGGCGAACTAATCCCGAAGGATTTGAATCGTTGGCGCGCATCGCTCGCTCCTACGGCTATAAAGTGACGCCGGTTTCCGTCAAGGGTAGCCTGCATCTGACGACAGCTTGCAGCGCACTAAACGAAGAGACCGTGCTGCTCAACTCGCGCTGGATAGACACCGCCCCGTTTGCGCGCCACTGGGTATTGGACGTTCCGCAGGATGAACCCTGGGCGGCCAGCACCATGCGCGTTGGCCAGACCGTTTGCGTAGAGGCCGGTGCTCCACGCACGCTCGAACTGGTCGGCAGGCACTGCCCCGATGTTGCGGCAATAGACATCTCGGAATTCCGCAAAGCCGAAGGCAGCCTTTCTTGTCTCAGCATTCTTTTCCATGACACGAGCCCGGATCATAACAATCAGAACAAGGAGGTGATGTATGCATAGTAGTACTGAGTATGCCGGATACACTGCCCGCGCGGACGCGGCGCATACCACACTGGAGGCGCGGACGCGCGAAGCAGAGTACGCGGAAGCAGAAGAGAGTTTTGCCGAACTGTTAAAGGCCGATTGTTTGGACGAGCACGTCAGAAGCCGCCCGGCAGCCGTCCGTCTTTTCGAGCGCGGGCTGGAAGAAGCCCTTGCCGTCGCCTACACAATCATTGCTGATGATGTCGAGACTAATGGTCTGGCATACACTGCCGACCCGGCGCATCTCTTCTTGCAGCGTGTGCTCTATCGCATTAATCGTCTGAAATTCTTCTGGTATGACGACCTGAGCAACTACGATAACGAGCGTTCCTCTTACCTGCGTAAGGTTCGCGATCTGATAGAGGGGGCGTGGGCTCCCTGGGAGCTTGCGCTATTAGATGTCGAGGCGCTTACAGAGACTGAGGTACGCGAGGCGCTGCTCAAGCGCGCCGCCAGTGACGTGTCGCCCGCGCCCTCGGCGAGCGGCCTTTATTTCCGCGACGAGGTTGACGAGGCGGGTTATCGCCGCCTGCTTGCCATCAGCTCGCTCGACGGACTGGTCGAGGCGAGTCAAATGTCGCGCACGCTCGGCGGAGTCTCTAACGAGATACACTCCATGATGACGCGGCTGCTCGTTGAGGAATATGGCGGCGGCCGCCTCAATCGAAAACATTCGACCTATTTCACAGCGATGCTGACCGAACTCAATATGCGCACGGAGCCCGAAGGCTATTTCGATCTCGTCCCGTGGGAAGTGTTGGCCGCCATCAACCACAGCTTCCTGTTGTCGGAGCGTAAACGCTTTTACCTGCGCTACGTCGGTGGGCTGCTCCATACGGAAATCTCCGTGCCTGCGGCATTCGATAATTATCGCGCGGCAGCCGAGCGGCTCGGTATGTCAGAGACTGCGCGCGGCTACTGGGAGCTGCATATCAGGGAAGACGAACGGCACGGTCAGTGGATGCTTCACGATGTGGCATTGCCGCTGGCGGCGAGGTATCCGGCTGAGAGTTGGGAGATCGTGCTCGGCTACGATCAGCAAAAGTTTATCAGTGACCGCGCGGGCGCAAGTGTCGAACGCGCTGTGCGCGCAGCCGAACGCGAAGCGGCATATGCTTAGAGAGAGCCGAAGAGGATACAACATGACTGCCGGTAAAGCTGAGAATTTGCGCTGCACTTATCTGCTGCCGATCCGTCGCACCTCTGCGCGCCGCGAAGAAATGGAGGACTTCGCTCAATACTTCGGCGCGCTTGCTGAGGCGGGTTGCGAGGTACTTGTGGTTGATGGTTCTTCGCCGGATGTCTTCAATGAGCACAATACTGCCTGGCGCGACCTGTGCCGCCACGTTAAGGTTGATCCAAAGTATGCTTACCTCAACGGCAAGGTTAACGGCATCCACACGGGCGTTGACCTAGCGGGCTGCGAAAAGATATTGCTTGCCGACGACGACATTCGTTACACGTCCGCAGACATCGCGCGGGCGTGCGACCTGCTTGACGAGCACGAGATGGTGAGACCGCAGAACTATTTGTCGCCCCTGCCGTGGTGGGGGCGAACGGAGACGGCGCGGATGCTGATCAATCGCGCCCTACTGCGAACGGGAGATTATCCGGGAACCTGTGCCTTTCGCCGCTCGACCTGCCTGCGCGTCGGCCATTACGACGGCGACGTACTGTTCGATAATGAAGAAATCGTGCGCCACTTCGTAGTTCAGGGGGCGGATGTCTGTTACGCGCTAGACCTCTTTATCCTCAAGCGGCCTCCAACCTTCAGGAAATGGATGGAGCAGCGCCCGCGTCAGGCCTACGAAGATTTCGCGATGCGCGCAAAAACCGTGCTCTTTATGTCACTGCTGCCCCTTGTCATCGCGCTTGGACTGGCGTGGGGCGCGCGGGCTGCGCTCCTGTTCACCCTCTTCGTATCGGTCTCGGCAATGCTGATAGCGCTACGCGGCCTGTGGCGCGATAAGGCATATAGGTTCTTTCCCTTCCCTGTGATTCTTTATGCGCCGCTCTGGGTCTTAGAGCGCTCTGTGAGCACCTACGGGGCGCTTTACTGGCGAGCGGCTCATGGCGGCTATCCGTTCGGCGACCGGCTGCTCTCGAAAGGCACGGGTCGAGCGTGGGTCGCTGGAGGAGCGCGCGTCCAGCGAAGCCGCGCACGTTAAAAAGCGTAGGCGTTCGCGCCAAAGTTTATGCGCCCGCCCGCAAGTAAAAGATAGGAGAGAGAATGCCGGACGGTGAAGAAGCTCAAGGCTGGCCCGAACTCGGCGATATGCCGCCGGAAGAGTTCCGCGCCGCTTTGCACCGCGTCGCCGACTGGATAGCAAACTATCGTGAGGGCATTGAAGATAAAAAAATCTCGCCGGACATTGTGCCCGGCGAGATCACCTCTCGCCTGATAGCATCGCCGCCCGACGACGCTGTTCCTCTCGAAGACATTCTTAGAGACTTTCAGGAGATCATCATGCCGGGGCTGGTGCATTGGGGGCATCCGTCGTTCCTGGGCTATTTCGGTTCGACGACGACGGCACCCGGCATCCTGGGAGAGATGCTGATGGCGTCGCTTAACGTCAGCGCAATGACATGGCGCACCTCGCCCGCCGCGACAGAGCTGGAAACGCTCGTGCTCGATTGGCTGCGACAGATGCTCCAATTGCCCGGCGACTTTACAGGTGTGGTTTACGATACCGCATCGGTCGCCGTGCTGCATGCGCTCGCGGCGGCGCGTGAGAGCCTTGGGCTGGATGCACGCGCGCGCGGCTTGTGCGGGCGAGCAGATGTGCCCGCATTGCGCATCTATGCCTCGGATCAGGCGCATAGCTCAATCGAGAAAGCGGCCATCACGCTCGGCATCGGAGAACAGAATGTGCGGCGTGTCGCGAGCGATGCAATGTATCGGATGAGCGTACCGGCGCTCAGAAGCGCAATCGAGGAAGACTTACGTGGCCGCCTGCTTCCGATGGCGGTTGTCGCCACTGTCGGTACAACCTCGACAACGAGCGTAGACCCCGTCGAAGAGATCGTTGCGCTGTGCCGCGAGCATGGGTTATGGCTGCACGTTGACGCGGCATATGGCGGGGCAATGGCATTGCTGCCGGAAGGTCGTCACCTGATGAGAGGAACAGAAGCGGCTGACTCCATCGTCGTGAATCCGCACAAGTGGTTGTTCGTGCCGCTCGACTTCAGCGCGCTTTACGTGCGTAGGCCGGAGCTACTGCGCGCCACTTTTTCGCTTGTGCCGGAGTATTTGCGCGGCGATGCCGAACAATCCGAGCGCAACTACATGGACTACGGTATCCAGCTTGGTCGTCGCTTTCGCGCTCTCAAGGCATGGATGGTGATACGCAGCTTCGGCCGCAGGGGACTTGCCGCGCGCATACGCGAGCACATTCGCCTCGCAAATCTCTTCGCCTCCTGGATTAAAGATGACTCGCAGTTCGAGGTGCTGGCTCCGGTCACAATGGCTGTCGTCTGCTTTCGTCTGGTGTTGCGTGTGGATGCAGATGGGCGTGTGGGTGATGAAGAGTTAAATGATCTCAACACGCGGCTGGTCGAAGCAATCAACAGGACGGGTGAAGCTTATCTCACGCACACTACTTTAAACGGACGCGTTGCCGTACGGCTGGCGGTCGGGAACGTGCTGACAACGGAGCGCCACCTCGCGCATGTTTATAAACTCATCAGGCGCGAGGCCGCACGGTTGCTTTCTCCACCGCGAGACGAAATTCGCTAAACAGCCGTGCTAAATCCTTAGGTTGGTAGTGCGCGTTCAGGCCGCTCGGATTCGGCAGTACCCAGATGGATGTTTCCCCGATGGTCTCCGGCTGAAGACAGAGGCCGGCCTTTGGTCTGCCAAACGCAGTCCGGTAAGCGCCGACGCCAAGCACCGCCAGAAATCTGGGGCGCATACGGCGCACCTTTGCTTCCAGCCTTCGACCGCCTTCGATGATTTCTTGAGCGGAGAGTTCCGCTGCAGTGGCGGTCGCGCGCTCGACCACATTGGTGACGCCATACTTTTTTGTGAGCAGCTCATATTCCTCGAAAGGAGAGAGCAATCTGTCCGTAAATCCGCCGGCATATAAAGCGGGCCAGAAACGATTGCCGGGTCGGGCGAAGTGATAACCTGTGGCTCCCGAATACAATCCGGGGTTGATGCCACAAAAGAGCACGCGCAACCGCGGCGCGATCACGTCCGGCACGGTTTTACCCTGAGCGGCGAGAATCTCTTCCTTTGATGGTTTATAAATTTCCGGGCTCAAGTTTGGCCTTCCTTTGACGCTTAACATTATTCACCGGCGCATGCGCGTTCGTAGTCTTCAGACCATCATCATCCGGCCTTCAAGAGCTTTATCTTTTTCAGCCGTTTATAATTATGCTCTAACGCAGGTTCGTCTCAGAATGACTTCCGGTCTATGATGGCAGCATAACGTTATCTATTCAAAAATGCATATTCTAGCAATCGAAGCAATCAGCAAAAACTACGGGCTCCGTCCGCTATTCGAGAATGTAAGCATCGGCCTCAATTCAAGTGATCGCGTCGGAGTCGTCGGCGTCAATGGTTCGGGTAAAACGACACTTCTCCGCCTGATCGCGGGAGAAGAGAAGCCGGATACGGGGCGCATAGTATTCGCCGAGGACGTATCTGTCGGCTACCTGCCTCAGAACCCGCCCTTCGAGCCGGAGCAGACCGTGCTGGACGCAATTTTTGCGGCGAGTGATGCGAGCATGAGTCTGTTGCTTGATTACGAGCGCGCGTGCCAGGAGCTTGGGCGCGGCGAAACGAACGAGCAGCGACTTTTGGATCGCGTGTCGGAGTTGGCCCACAGGCTTGAGGCGTCCGGCGCATGGGAATTGGAGACCAACGCGCGAATGGTCTTGACGAGGCTGGGAATTCGGGACACCAAGGCTCAAATGGGCTCTCTCTCAGGCGGGCAGCGCAAGCGCGTCGCGCTCGCCCGCGCTCTTGTCCAGAGCCCTCAGTTACTCATTCTGGACGAGCCGACTAATCATCTGGATGCGGAAACCATCACGTGGCTTGAATCCTATCTGGCGCGCTACAGGGGCGCGCTCCTGCTCGTCACCCACGACCGTTATTTTCTGGATCGTGTGACGAGTCGAATCCTTGAGATTGATCGAAGCCGCGTGCAGCCGTTTGAAGGGAACTACGCATACTATCTGGAAAAGAAGGATGAACAGGAACGCGCGCGCGCCTCAGAAGGGCAAAAGCGAGAGATGCTGATCCGGCGTGAGTTAGAGTGGCTGCGTCGCGGCGCAAAAGCACGCACACGTAAGTCCAAAGCTCGCATTGACCGCGCCGAAAGTTTGATGGCTCAACCCAAAGAAGCGGCCAGAGCCGAACTTGATATATCCGTTATCTCCAGCCGGATGGGTAAAAAGATTTTGGAGATGCGCGACATCACCAAATCTTACGGCGGGCGTGTGTTGATCGAAAGCTTTAGCTACACGCTCAAACCAGGTGATCGCATCGGCATCATCGGCCCGAACGGAGCGGGCAAGACGACTCTGCTGGAGATCATTACGGGCCGAGTGAGCCCTGACAGCGGCGCTCTGGAAGTGGGCCAGACGATACGCTTCGGATATTACGATCAGGAGAACCGCGCGCTTGATGAAGAGGCGCGTGTCATAGATTATATTCGAGAGGTCGCCGAAAGAATCCAAACAGCGGACGGCAACTTTATTACCGCGAGCCAGATGCTTGAAAAATTTCTCTTTACGGGCGCGATGCAGTACGCGCCCATCGCAAAGCTATCGGGCGGCGAACGAAGGCGGCTCTACTTGTTGCGCGTGCTGATGGGTGCGCCGAATGTCCTGCTGCTGGACGAGCCGACCAACGATCTTGACATTCAAACCATGGTCACGCTGGAAGATTATCTGGACGGCTTTAATGGTTGCCTCGTGGTCGTTAGCCATGATCGTTATTTTCTTGACCGCACGGTCGAGCATATTTTTCGCTTTGAGGAAGATGGCCGCCTTCGACAGTATCCCGGAAATTATTCCGCCTTTCTGGAAACTCGCCAGAAAGAGGAGAGAGAAGTTGTCCTCACGAAGCCGGAGACAAATGTCAGGAGCGCAAAACAGGAACGAGCGAAGCCTTCAACCGCAAGGCGAAAATTAACCTTTAAAGAGCAGAAAGAGTTAAAGGAGTTGGAGACACGCATTGAGGAGGGCGAGGGGCGCAAAAGTGAGATAGAGACGGAACTGGCAGCCAATTCAAGCGACGCCTATCTGGTGCATCAGCTTTACGAGGAACGCGAGAGGCTGGCCCTCCAACTCGCAAGCGACCTCGATAGGTGGTCTGAACTGGCGGAGTTAATGTAATCGAACCCGAGCGCGTGTGTCCGGCTTACAGAGAGCGGCGACGACAAAAGCTTTTCATTTCGCACATGGCGTCTAGACTATGGCACATGAATGCCGATTTTGAGACCGAGCTTTCCTGCGCGGGCGGCACCGCATATCGCCGCCTTCCGTCCTCGGACGTTCTCAACCACAGACTCGCACCCCATTTATTGTGGCTCGCACACGCGGGCGATGCGCTGCTTCTCAGAGAGCCTTGGTCTGAGCAACTCCAACGCGAGGCGCGAAGGCGCGGAGTGGAACTAATCTCCCCGACGCATAGTGCATCACAGCCCTCGCGCATTTTCACGCCATGGGGCTGGACTCCAGGCGCTGTCGCTCTTGGCGAACAGGTTGGGGCTGATGTGTCCGGCCAGATACCGTTCAGTACTGTAGCGCGTGTTAATTCAAAATTATGGAGCCACGCGCTCGAAGTCGAGCTGGGGTGGGCTCAACCGGGAGCCGCAACCGCCGAGACCTTTGATGAGCTGCAGGAACAGACGGCGCGCGCTTGCCCCGGCGGCGGTGATAAATGGGTTATCAAGAGCCCGTTCGGCTTCGCCGCGCGTGACCGTGTGCTTGGCAGAGGCCCGTCATTAGAGGGGCCGCAAGCCGTATGGGCAAAGCGCCGCTTAAGCAAAGGCGAGACGTTGATCTTCCAACCGTGGCTCGAAGTAATTCGCGAATACGGCGTCGTGTTGGAGATTGCGGCGGGCGGAGCATACACGGTTTATGGCATCAGCGATTTACAAACCAATGGCGCGGGCACAGGCAAAGGTTATATGCTCGGTCGCCCGCCCTCTCCCAATCGCACGGCAGAGCTGGAAAGAGTCGCCGGTATCGTAGCGGAGCGATTATTCAAAGAAGGTTACACGGGGCCGGTCGGGATTGATGCGCTTGAGCACGCGCGCGGCCTGCATCCGCTACTGGAAATCAATGCCCGCTATACGATGGGATTCGTTGCCCTGGCTGTCGAAAGAAGTCTCAAACCGAAGACGCCATTTTTCTGGAGCACAAAATAGATGTCTCTCAGTCCGACGCGCAGGATAAAGATTTGCCATTATCAAAGCACGCGACGCGCACCCGTGTTGATTCTCGCCTACATCAAACATAATGATTAGAGATCTGGCAATCACCTTCGCCGGTGGGGGAAACAGGGCCTTTTACCAGTTAGGTCTGATGAACGGCTGGCGAGACCTTCTTCTGCCGAGAGTTGCCGCGATGGCGACATGCAGCGCGGGCGCATGCGTCGCTACACTTCTGTTGAGTGGCCGGGAAGCGGAAGCCGGAGAGTTCTGGAAGAAGCGGCGCGCGGGCATCACCAGCAACTTTGAATGGCGCAAGCTTTTCAGAGGCACGCGCCCGACCCCGCACGAGCCGATCTATCGCGACACGTTGCAACATGCCTTTATCGAAGGCGGCCTTGAACGCGTGCGTTCACAACCCTTCCCCGTACTCGTCCTGACGACTGCTTTCCCCAGACACATGCCCGCTTACGCAGCCGTGATGCTGGGGCTCTGTGCATATAATGTTGAGAAGAGATTTCGCCCCGGGATGATTCATCCTTCATTCGGCCAACGGGTCGGATTCAAAGCTCTGGCTTTCGACGCGCGCGACTGTGAAACGCCTGAGGAGTTGACCGATCTGATTATTGCCTCTTCAGCGACGCCTCCGTTTACGTCCCTCGGCCGCTTCAACGGTCATCGCCTGCTGGACGGCGGCATCATTGATAACGTCCCCGCCTTCCTTGTTGATAAAGCGCCCGGCGTCGAACGAAACCTCGTACTGCTCACCCGCCCGTACCCGTCTCATATAACCGGCAGGCAAGCGTCACGCCTCTACATCGCTCCGCCCACAGCCCTGCCCGTGCATCGCTGGGATTACACACGCCCGGAACTGATAGATGCAACCATCGAAGCGGGCGAGCGCGATGCGGAACTCTACGCGCCGCTCTTAAAAGATTTCTTAAATTGATTCGAGTAGTTTTGTATTTAAGCCAGGCTTTTAGAAATAGCCGTGTTCCACGATTTCTTCTGTGATCGGCGGCGGGACAGCATCGTTGTGAGCCTCTAAGCTTTCAAGATACAGGGCAATTGCCTCTTTGATATTCTCAATAGCTTGTTCTCTGCTTTGACCTTGCGAAATACAACCGGGCAGAGATGGAACCTCTGCAACAAATACCCCATCTTCGTCCTGTTCAATCAAGACTCGATACTTCATACGCCACCTCCGGTGACATTTTCCGTATCCCGTTCATAAAGCGCAAGCACCTTACGCTGGAATTGACCGGCGAGCAATCAAGATTGAGTTTAAGAGCCGCGCTATTGCGAGTCCGGTTGAATGAGTTGTTAGGTTGCGTCTCTAATGGGCTCACTGCTCCTCGTTTAACTATATCGTTATGCTTTTAAGAACGCGCTGACGGCGCTCTTTCTCCTCAATATCAGCTTGTAATTGCCTGCGTTCACGATCCTCTGCCTCCGCTTTTCCCCTTCGTATAATATCTTCGTATACGCGATTGGCATTAGGAAGCCATTGTTTAAAATGGTCAATGATTCGCTGAACCTCATCTTCTCTTGCCTCAATAATTGCTTTGTCTCCAGAGATTGAAAACCGCTCCGGTCCTTTATCCATAACAGAGCTGTAACTGCCCATGTTCCGGAGTGCCTGAACCCACTGGGGATTCACTGGACGTTGAAAAACCAAGGTCAGTCTTCCTCGGTCCCAATCAAAATCAACTAGACGGGGCGGGTCAGCAATTAATGGATCATCTAGGTCAGTTATGGGAACAACGGTTCCCTTTAACTCACTAATACGCTGACGAGTCACAAACTCTTGTCTGCGGCCAATAAGTTCTCGTTTGATTACTTCAATAGATTCGGGTCGTGCTGAGGGAGACTGTCTCAACATTGCCGAAACTAGCTCATCAAGATAACTATATTCTGGTGCAACGCCTCCAATTGTCTTGTAGTCTGTACCTTGAGGCACTTCGTTAGTAAACATTTCATTCAATATCAATCCCAGCGCGTAAATATCCGCACGACCGTCTACCTGAAGCCCTCGGGCCCTTTGTTCTGGGGCAGCATATTGAAAGTTGGCTAGCCGCGTGTTTGGTGCTGTTTCGATAAGTGTGTAGAGTTCTTCTTCCTCAAAATGAGCCACGCCAAAATCAGCAACCAGAAGCGCATCCGCGTTCTGATCATATAATACATTTTCAGGTTTAAGGTCGCGATGGACGATTTTCTGGAGATGTGCTGCCTCTACGCCATTCAATAGCTGTGCAAAGTAAGTCAAAGTATTGTTTTTATCTAAGCGTTCGGGCAGAAGCGAGCGCAACGATGCGTGGTAGTAAGGCATCACATAAAAAGGCGCACTCTTCTTTGTGTCCTTGAATATCCCATGATCTACAACAGTAATGATATTGCTGTGTTTATTTCTTTGGCCAAAGAGAAGCTCGTTCTTGAATCGTTTGAGCTTATCCTTATTTGCTTTCGCAGGGTCTAGCAACTTCACTGCAAATACCGCGCCTGCTTCGTCACTTGCCTTGTAGACACGCCCAGCGCCTCCTTCGCCGAGAATCTCTGTTGCAGTAAAAGTGGCGAAAGTGGTTTCAAAGATTAAAGGTTTCTTTAAGCTCATCTAATGAAACTCCATTCAGGAATTCTAAATCTGCAAGTTCTACTTCGACGAGGTATATTAAGCAACCTAACGCTTATTAGACGTCCTAAATGACGCCTTATTTTACATCAGTTCTGACGCCTAAATACTATTGTGCCAAATGACTCAGACTATTTCAGCAGAATGTGTCACTTTTCCTAAATTGATTCGGATAATCCTGCTGTTTATCTCTTAGGGGTTGACGTGCGCGGCGAAATTTTTCATTCTCTCAATCATGAACTCTGACATAAATGACGAAGCAAGGTTATCGCTGGCGATTCACGGCGGCGCGGGCACAATCCGTCGCGCGGAGATGAGCGAAGAACGTGAAGCTGCCTTTAGGGATGGTTTGCAGCAAGCTCTGGCGCTCGGTTGGCAGGTTTTGTCCGATGATGGTGCTGCGCTCGATGCGGTCGAGGCGGTGGTCTGTGTGCTCGAAGATAATCCGCTCTTCAACGCCGGACGCGGCTCTGTGTTTACGCACAACGAGAAGCACGAGATGGACGCGGCCATTATGTCCGGCGAGGATTTACGCGCCGGGGCAGTGGCGGCTGTGGGCGGCGTCAAAAATCCCATCAAGCTCGCGCGTCGCGTGATGGAAGAGACGCCGCACGTGTTGCTGTGCGGGAGCGGCGCGGAAGAGTTCGCGCGCGAGGCCGGGTCAGAGTTTGCGCAGCCCGAATACTTCTTCAGCGAATGGAGATATGAACAGCTCTTGCAGGCGCAGCGTGAACAGGAGGTGCGCCTCGATCATTCTCCCGTAAAGAAGTTTGGCACGGTCGGCGCGGTCGCGCGCGACGCGCGCGGGCATCTCGCGGCGGCGACTTCGACCGGCGGCATGACCAATAAACGCTTCGGGCGCATCGGCGACACGGCGCTCATCGGCGCGGGCACTTACGCGGATGACCGCACGTGCGCCGTCTCCTGCACGGGCCACGGCGAGTTCTTTATGCGCACGGTTGCCGCCTACGATGTGGCATGCCTGATGAAGTACAAAGGATTGACTCTCGCAGAGGCTTGCGAGCAGGTCATTGATGTGACGCTGCGCGAGATGGAAGGCGAAGGCGGCCTTATCGCCGTTGACCACATGGGAAACGTGTCGCTGCCCTTTAACAGCGAGGGCATGTACCGCGCGTGGATCACCTCAGGGAAAGAATCACAAATCTACATCTATCGCGACTGAGAAAGGCAAAAGTACGGATGAGAAACAGCTTTCTTCTCATCTTCACTTTTGCCTTTTTTCTTTCCTCTAGTGCTGGTTCGGAATATCGTCATGGACGACTTTGACCGGCGTGCGTTGTTCGCGAAACTTACTGACAAGCTCTATTGAGCGACTGACGTTGTCGGCGAGAATTACCAGCAGCTCGCCTTTGCGCGTATGTTGGAGCGCATGGTTGATCGCTTCAGGCCCGTCCCGAAATTCTTTGACGGGGATGTCCGGCTTAACACTGCGCAGGCCCTCTACGACAAGTTGTTTTGTTTCTCCGGGAACGCGCCCGCGCAGATCGTCGTCTTCCCGGACGATGACATGGGTAAACATCTGCGCGGCGATGCGCCCGTAAAGACGTATGTCGTCATCGCGGCGGTCGCCCGTGCCGCCGATCACGCCGGTTTTGATCTTGTTCGGGAACTTACTGATGAAGCGTTGCAACGCCTCCATCCCGGCGGGATTGTGCGCGAAGTCTATCAGGACAGTGAAGTCGCCCATCTCTATCAGATTAAGGCGTCCCGGCGTCTGCGCGACCGAAGGCACGAAGGTCGTCAGACCGACGCGAATATCTTCGATACTGATATTTTGCAGGTATGCGGCCAGCGTTGCGGCCAGCACGTTCTGAATCATAAACGCGGCGCGCCCGCCATAGGTCAAAGGAATGTTGATGACCTTCTCGACCCTTACCTTCCAACGGCCTTTGAGCAGCGTGACGTAACCATTCTCGAAAACGCAGGCGATGCCGCCATCCTGCGTGTGCTCGACGATGTGCGGGTTCTCTTCCTCCATGCTGAAGAGCGCGACGTGCCCAGGCGTATCGTCGCTCATTGCGAAGACAAGCTCATCGTCGGCGTTTAAGACGGCGTGACCGTTTCGCCCGACGGAGCGCGGGACGACCGCCTTGACGCGCGCCATGTCCTCAATCGTCTCGATGTCCTTCAAGCCCAGATGGTCAACCGTGACGTTCATCACGACGCCGATATCGCAGCGGTCGAATCCGAGCCCGGCGCGTATGATCCCGCCGCGAGCAGTTTCGAGAACGGCGATCTCGACGGTCGGGTCCTTAAGGACGAGTTGTGCGGAGACGGGGCCGGTGTTGTCGCCGGGTTGAATAAGACTGTTGCCGATGTAGATGCCTTCGGTCGTCGTAAAGCCGACGTTACGGCCCGAGTTCTTCAGGATGTGCGCGATGAGCCGCGTCGTGGTCGTCTTACCGTTCGTGCCCGTGACGGCAATGACGGGCACGCGCGAGGGCGTCCCAGGAGGAAAGAGCATGTCAATGACGTGCTCGGCGACGTTACGCGCCAGACCATCGGAGGGCGCGAGGTGCATACGAAATCCCGGCGCAGCGTTGACCTCTATGATGCCCCCGCCGTTTTCAGTGAGCGGTGTGGAAAGATCGGGCGCGACCACATCAATTCCGGCTACATCCAGACCGATGATGCGCGCGATACGCTCAAAGAGCGAGACGTTGAACGGGTGAACCTCGTCCGTGCGATCAATCGCGGTTCCGCCCGTGGAGATATTGGCGGTCGTCTTTAAGCGAAACGTCTCGTCTTTGCCAAGCACGGTGTCGAGCGAAAGCTTGCGCGCGGCGAGCAGGCTTTCGGTCTGAGCGTCCACATCAATCTGCGTCAGGACGTTCTCATGACCGTAGCCGCGCCGCGGGTCAAGATTTGTGAGGTCAATCAACTCTTGAATCGTATGCTCGCCGTCCCCTATGACGTGCGCGGGAATTCTCTCGGCGACGGCGATGAGGCGATTGTTGACGACGAGCGCGCGGAAGTCCTGCCCCTCCAATGATTGCTCGACGATCACATAGCGCGAGTATTTTTTTGCGATTGGGAATGCCGCGCGCGCCTCTTCCAGGGTGTTCAGTCCGACAGTGATCCCTTTGCCGTGGTTAGCGTCCAATGGCTTGATGGCCAACGGAAACCCCAGCTTCTCGATTGTCCTTTCAATCTCGTCCTCGTCAACGATCTGAACCCCACGCGGCACAGGCACGCCCATGCTGCCCAAAAGTTTTTTTGTCGCATCTTTGTCCGATGCCAGATCAACGGCGATCATGTTGGTGCGCCCCGTGACGGTGGCCTGAATGCGCTGCTGGTTGACGCCGTAGCCAAGCTGGACGAGCGATTGCGTATTGAGGCGGATATGCGGAATGTCGCGGTTCTCGGCCTCCTGCACGATGGCTCCGGTGGAGGGGCCAAAGCGTACGTCCTCGCGTATCTCGCGCAGACGCTGCACATCGTCGGCCAGAACTTGCTTGAGTTCATCGAGCGGCTTACCTGCGGCGAGGTCTTCAAAAAGTTTGACAGAGGCGCGAGCGGCGTAACGACCAGCGTCCTCTTCGATATAGCTGAAGACGACGTTATAGACGCCCTTTTCTGTTGTCTCGCGCGTGCGCCCGTAGCCAGTGTCCATTCCGGCGAGCGTTTGTAGCTCCAGCGCGAGATGCTCGACGACGTGTCCCGCCCACGTTCCCTCTTCGACGCGGCGCAGAAAGCCGCCCGGCTCCTGATAGCTGCAACCATGCTTGACGAGACTGGGCATTACCCCTTGCAGGCGCAAGGTGAAATCCGTGATCTTGTCACTCGGCCTTTCCTCAAAATCCTCAAGGTTGAGCCGCATCACGATCAACTTTTTCCTATAGCCGCTCCAATAGTTCGGCCCGCGCAACGCTTTAATGTCAAGAATACGCATGTCTGGAATCCTATGATTTGAGAAGTAGTCAGTTATCAGTAAAAGCTTTTGTTTTAGCTGATAACTGACTACTGATTGCTGACTACTATTATTCAATATCCGGCAGCAAAAACTCTTCGGCGACCGCGACGGGCACGCGGCGCGTGATGTCATAGCGCAGGCCGTCGCGGAGAATGTGCAACTGCACGCCCGCCACCGCGAAGGGTTGCGAGTCTTCCACCTCTGCGATGTCGTTGTAGCTGATGCGAGAGCCGTCAACGATGGTCACCGTGCCGTCGCCGCAGACTTCGAGCGTGCCGTCGTTCGAGATGATGACGGCTGTGTTCTCATCAATCCCCAGCCCCAGTTGACGCGGATTGTAAGAGACGGCGGTAATCAACCGGCTCAGGCGTCCGCGTTCGCTGAAGTGTTGGTCAATGATGATGTTCTGCAAAATTCCCAGCCCCGGCGAGATGCGAATAGAATTCTTGTTCGGGTGCGAGGTGGGGTCGCCGCGCACGATCATGGCCGCGCTCATGCCGGACGCCCCGGCGCTCGATCCGGCGAGAACCAGCGGACTGCAACGCACGCGCTCTTCCAGCAGGCGGGCGAACTCCGTGCCGCCGAGCATCGAGACCAGACGCATCTGATCGCCGCCGGAGAGAAAAACGCCGGTCGCGTCTTCGAGAAGATTCTTCGCATCCGCGTCAATCACTGCCTGACGCGAGGTGGCACGAAGCACCTTGACGCTCTGTAGACCGAGGTTGCGGAAAGTCTGCGTATAAACGTCAGCGGAAAATTCAGGATAATCGGAAGCGACGGGCACGATCAGGATGCGGGCTTTCGATTCGCCCGCCAGCGCGACGAACTTACGCAACAGGCGACGCTCGTTATACTTATCTTCCGCGCCACCGATAATCACCAGGTGTCCGCCGATATGTTCCGGGTCAGTGTATTCTTTCATCAAGGCAGAGTACCCTTAAACAGATATGGATTCCACAAGCCAACGCTATGACCACAGGAGTTGAACGATTCGTTCCCCTCCCGTCTGCGGAGAAAGTTTATTACGATTGCTCTGTATTTAGTGGAAAAATGTCGGTGAATCAATCCCACAGCCGTGCGCCATCCACCCCATGGGCAGTTTTCCTGAATCCATCCATGTTCGATATGGACTGTCTCCCGGTTCCTGCGATTCGTTTCACTGCTCTTCACCTATGTTTGCTCCCGGAGCCGCCTTGGCAAAGGCTTCCCGGATGAGCGTTTCGCCGGGAGGATGCCCGTCGGCAAAAGCAAAGACGTGAATATGATTGCGATTTTCTCTGAGCGCTTCGACCCGGCCCTCTCTCTTTAAACGCGCTATCTCATCCATGAGAAACTGTTGTTCCTCGGCATTCATATAATAGGTGTAAACATCGAAGGCCAGTCCGACCGTGTGGGGCGGAACATCTATACGTGTCGCATTCGGATTTCCGGCTTCTCCTAACTGGCGCTGGTATTCCTTGGTTCTCGCGATTGATGTGATGGGCAGCGGACGATCAAACTTTTGCTGGTAGGCCAGCGCGATCTCTTCCAGTCGCGCGAGAGCAGGGGCGCGCAGGCTGCTCAACAAATTAATCTTAAACTCCTTACGAGATTTCGCGTCATTCAGATCGAAGGATTTACCATTGAAGTTACGAGCCAGTTCCGCGAGCGACGCATACTCGTTGATCATCAATTGCCGTTGATCTTTGCTTTTGTAGAAAGAATCAATCAGGTCTCTTCTCTTTTTCATTACTTCGATGGACTTTCGCGTTTCAGCAATCTGAGCGAGTATCTGCTTTCTCGCGGCGCGATCAGATTTCGGGGCGCGCGCCAGCTCATTCTTCAAATCCCGCGCTTTCGTTTCCATCTCTTTGGGAAAACCCCTGAGCCGCGCAAGCTCGTTTTCCAATTCGATCTCACTGCTGAAAAGCGGTATGCTTTTGCCCGTCTTTTGATCATAATGCGTCAGCTCGTCGTTCGCTCTGATGCCTACTCCGTAGAGGATATAACTGGAGCCGAGAACTGGAACAGTGATGAATTCGCCACGGTTTATCATCAACGAAAGCTCTGCGAAATCGTGTGGTATCTGGTATTTCTGTTCAAGCCAGGCGGCGACTTGAATGGCAAGAAAGCGCTTTTTGTCTTTGTAGAGTTTCAGTTCGGCGGGGACATCCACCTTCGCCTTGTTTCCGGTCTCCGGGCCGCGATCTTCTTCGACTTTACGAATAGCTGTCTGAAAGGGATTAGCGGCGCTGGTTGAAGAAGCATTCGGCGGGTTCAGCAACTCCTGGAGGAGGGCTGAGTTTCGCCTGTTCTTCCATCTATAGATACCTGCTATTGAGAAGACCGTGAGAATAACAAACGCGATGGCAATCACTATTGTCCTTCGCGATAATTTAGGCGCACGCCCTTCCGGCATTTGCCCTTGCTCTTTGTCGCTGGCTTCCAACCACCCCCCCCTCGCTCTGGCAATTTCACCGATTGACTTTCGATCCCGATACACCATTATAAGTTTATGCTGAGCACTAATACCATTCTACAGGATCGCTATCAGGTTGTTCGGCCTCTGGGCCGGGGCGGCATGGGCGCTGTCTATGAAGCCTTTGACTCTCGCCTGAGTCGCCGGGTGGCGCTCAAGGAAACCCTCGTCGAAGGCGACGATCTACGACACGCTTTTGAGCGCGAAGCGCACCTGCTTGCCAACCTGCGTCACCCTGCGCTGCCAAAGGTGCTGGATCATTTCAGCGAAGGAGGCGGGCTCTTTGTGGTGATGGAATTTATTCCCGGCGATGATCTCGCTCAGATGCTCGAACGCCAATCTTCTTTCGCTGCCGCTGAAGTGCTGGCATGGGCCGATCAATTGCTGGATGCGCTCTCGTACCTGCACGCGCTCGACCCCGCAGTGCTGCATAGAGATATCAAGCCTTCTAATTTGAAGCTCGCCTCGACGAATCAAATCATCCTTCTGGATTTCGGCCTCGCCAAAGGTAGCGCAGGGCAGATGGCTCGCAACCTCGATAGTAAAAGTATCCTTGCCTACTCCCCTAACTATTCTCCGCTGGAGCAGATTCAGGGCACCGGCACGGACGTGCGCAGCGATCTTTATGCGCTTGGGGCAACGCTTTATCATTTGTTGACAGGCGTTAAGCCGCCGGACGCACTGACTCGCGCGACGGCTGTTGTAAACGGTCAGACTGATCCGCTGCGCCCCGCGCACCAGGTTGACGAGCGTGTGACGGCCAATCTGTCCGCCGCCATCACGCGAGCGATGGCCCTCAACATTGATCAAAGGCCACGCACGGCTTCCGAGATGCGGTTCGATCTGCACAACATGACGCCGAAGGCAGCGGCGACTGTTCCGGTAGAAGATATTGATGAAACTACGAAAATCAATCTCTCTGCCAATCGTGCGGGCGCGATCACTGCGCCCCCAAAGGTTTCTCAAAGAGAGCCCGCGCGGCAGATAATTGTTCCTGTGCCTGAGGAGATCTTTATCGCTCAAAGGCAGGATGGAAGCGCGCGGCGCAGAAAGTGGGTCGTAGCATTGAGCCTTGCGGCTGGTTTGGTCGCGTTATCGGCAGCCTTCTATCTTTTCTACAATGGAGCGGACAAACAGAGACGCGCGCAAACAGCCCGGCCAGTAACAGGAAACAGCCCCAGCCCGACTCCCGGTCTCACTTTAAATGAGAATGCCAACCAGCAAGCTAACAGCAATAGTCAAAATGCTGTCGGGCCTGCGGAGTTAGCCGCCCGTTCAAGGTTGGCCCAGAAGAGTATTCCCTTTACCGGGGACGGTTTTACCAGAGTCGTTGAAAAGGGAGACACGGGCGCAGTGGATCTTTTTCTGGCAGCCGGAATGAGCGCGGACGCTAGAGACAGTCGAGGCAAAACGGCGCTGATAGCTGCGGCTTCCGGTGGAAGCGATGAGATCAGCCGCAAGCTCTTGAGCAAGGGTGCTGATGTGAACGCCAGGGACAGCGACGGCTCGACGGCCTTGATGGAAGCCGCGCAGAATGATCACAAGGGGACAACCAGAGTCTTACTCGAAAACAACTCGGACGTGAATATAGGAGACAATAGTGGCCGCACGGCCCTCATCAGAGCCGCGGCGCGGGGGCACAGCGAGATGGTTCGTATATTATTGAACAAGGGTGCGCGTGTTGATCTTAAAGACAAGCAGGGGCGTGATGCTTTGATGTGGGCTGAGATAAATGACCATTCGGATGTCGTCAGCCTGCTCAGGAAAGCCGGAGCAGCAAGGCCTTAGCTTGATCCTGGTTACGCTGAATTATACCGGAAGAGCAAATCTGCGTGGCCCTGCGGCTTAGGTAATTCCTGAGTTAGACGGCGAGCGATTGATACCTCATTTCGCAATCAATTCCCAGTATGTTAATGGCGCGCCCGTCTCCCCACGACCCGGCAACTTTGTCCCTACGTCCAAACCGGTCCCCTCAAAAATCGCTCGGGACATCCTTGGAAATGATCCTCTAAGATAAAAATTTGGTTGCCGAATTTTCTACAAAATGTTGTATATTGGCTGACCGTCAGCACGATATCTAGGCTAAAGCCGTGGCAGCGACCAGTGTTGTGTTGTGAAGAAGCACGTAACCATCTCCCCACGCATCGAGCCCCAAAATATGTTTTTCGTAATACGTAATTCGTCTTTTATCCGTTTGAGCAGTCTGAACAAAACTGTAGAAAGCATGATCCATGCTGTCGGTTTACGGAGAGTTGGTTGATGTTCCGAAAAATCTTTGCATCCGGATCGCTCGGTATCTTTATCTTAGCCACTATTGGATTCGCTGTCGGTTTCGTCATTTCATACGGTTGGATACAACACTACCCCGATTCAGTCCAATCAGCCGCCTTAGCACCCCCACTCGGAAATGACAAAGATCATGACGGGCTCAGCGGGCCAGTCAACAGAGTGCGGACCGAAGCCGCAAAACTTTTCCTTGAATCCGGCAGACCGGTCGAAGGGCCGCGCGAGTTGTTAGAATCAACGACCTACGATCATCAAGGTAAAAGAGTTGATAATACATATTATTTAGTTTCTGGCAGTTCTCAGATAGGTAAGGAGGATTACGTGTACGATGATCGCGGTGACATCAGTGAGACGATTGTGCGTGACCGCAATAACAATAACATTCTGAGAAAAGAGGTTTACGCATACGAATACGACGCTGTTGGCAACTGGGTCAAAATGGCTACCTCCACTGTCGTCTACGAGGCGGGCAAAATAACGCAACAGCCGACGGAGGTAACTTACCGGAGTATCACCTACTTTTTCGACGAGACTATTGCTGAAATAGTCGAATCCAAGGGAGCGCCGACCACCAGCTCATCTGACGAGCAGCATGTGCAAGGGGATATAGAATCTCTGCGCACAGCTTTCGAAGGGTGGATCGCCGCCACCAACGCGCGCGACGTGGAGACGCTGATGGATTTTTACGGTTCGGAGGTAAAGGCTTTCTATCGCGCACGGAATGTTTCTCATGAGTTTGTGCGCGCGGACAAAACGCGCTTGCTTCAACGTGCCGATTCAATCGAAGTGAGCGCGGACCCCCCTGAAATCACCCTCAGTGGTGATAGCAGTGCGGCCACCATGCGCTTTCGTAAGAAGTATATCCTTAAATCAAATGGACGGGAGCGTCGCGGCCAGGTGCTTCAGCAACTGCGTTGGCAGCGCACAGATGCGGAATGGAAAATTGTGAGCGAGCGTGACCTGCGGGTACTACCTGAAGATTGAAGAGAAGAGCAGCATCATTTGTGGTTTTCTACTATCGAGCGGGACACGGCTTTAAGGTTGTAGAGTGCTCCAAGAGGAACTGAATGCAAAGCGCCAGTTTTGTCGCCCTAACAGGACACTTGAATGATTATCCGTTGGCGGATCTGGTCGGTATCCTGCGCTGGCGGCGCAAGACCGGCCGCTTGTTGATCGAATATTCGATTGGCCCCTGTTCGCTTTATTTCGAGGATGGAAATCTGGTTGATGCTCAGCTCAATAGCATGGGTGGTTTACAGGCCATTCTGATCGCGCTCGCGCAACCCAACGCTTCGTTTAATTTCAACCCGCTCATACAGCCGCCGCGCCGTTCCATCAACGAGTCATCACAGAAAGTCGTCTTAGAGTTATTAGGCTGCCCGGAAGAAAAAACGATAAATGTTGAAGCGGCTGGGGGCAGTGAGAGAGCGTCTTCGGCCATTCTGCCGCGAGCGACTGCTGTGACCTCCGTTGACTCCGGCGAAGAGTCGTTACCGAGGGCGAAGGAAATGTTAGCCTTGCCCGCTTCGTCCCTGGAGCAGGCGAACAATCGTCGCAACCGGCGAGTATTGATTGCCAGTGCGATTATCTCGCTATTAGTCAGCTTATTGACAGTCGCCACGCTCACACGCTGGCTTATCAAAAGAGACATTTCCATCGCGCTCTCAGAGACGGCAGCCAACAGGAACAACGCGGTCAAAGACAGGACTGAGATCGCCGGTAAAAACGTGCGGACGATAAAGGTATCCGTGCGCGTTGAGAAGGGGCACGTGTCACAGGCTTTGGTCGAGGAGCATCATCCCGGCATGGAAGCCTATGAGGCGTTCGCACCCAGGATTGCGCGCAGGCGACGTTACCCCGCGACCTATTCAGGGCAGGAGACCGTGCTGGTCACTATCAGCTCGCCTGACTAATGAACGAATCTTGTGTAGCGCTACGACGGCTCTTGAAACGAGATGACGGCGAGAACGGGAGAATGAACATATGTTATTCCTGGCGAGGAGAGTGTTGGAGCATGAGCTGAGCGATGAGAGACGCCTTCGCTTGCTGGAAAAGTTACAGGAGATGGGCTATACGGCGCTCATTCGCTCGACGCGTTTGAGTTGCTATGAACGGGCGTTGTCTGACTCAAATCAGGTCGGAGAGATGGAGCGCCTTGTCGCCACCCTGATCAACTCAGAGCAGCAGATACCATATGTTCAAGGTGATCTCTTCTGCTTTGAAGATCATATCTTTTTCCTTCTGTTCGGAGACCTGGAAAACGGGTCTTCAGGAATGCGCGCAGGGATCGTTTACGAGCCGCAGACGGCAGAGCCGCTGCGTAAACTCGGATCTTTTTGTGAAATGATAAGTCTCTGCCTGGCAGATGCGGGCGGCCAACTCAATGAGCGGATCCCGGGTGGCGCGAACCGGTTGACGGCTTGGGGGCACGACTCGTCTTCAATCAATCCGGGGTTTATGCGCTTTGTCACCAAACAGGATGCAGACTCCCTGTCAACAATTGTTTGTCGAGAGAATGCAAAGGAACGTGTGCGCGCCGCGCAGCTTTTGGACGACGATTACACCAGATTTTTCTTGCGTCACGCAAGAGAAGCATACACCGAGGGCTTCCGCGTGAATCCGCTCGCCGACGTAACTACCGAACCTTCCAAGCTGACGGTGAATAAACTGGCAGAAGTCGGCTTGCTGAAGCAGGAGGTTTTGGTGAGTTGTCGCAAATCGGGCCACACTTTATTCAGTCTGTCTTCCGCCGACGCCCTGGCCGTCATGACCATCAGCCGTGCAAGGTGCAGTGAGTGCGGCGCGAACATAGCAGATGAGAGGATAGAAGAGGTCTTTACCCCGACTCAACTCTCCGCCATTCTGCTGGAAGATGGAGCATGGTTGATCACGCGTCTCCATGCGGTTCTTCGAGGGCTCGGTATTCCGGAAAGCGAGATCGCGATTGAGCCGTCGGCGGGCAACGGCGAGGCGCGCATGATGGCTCGTGTGTGCGGCGAGTCGTTTCTCATCGTGATGAGGGATGGAGATTTAACTCCGGCGTTTGCGCGTCGTGCGATAAACACAAAGATCGAAACGGAAGCCAGACATCTGATGATCGTAGTGACGGGAACAATTCACAACGAGGGGCGCACAACCCTGCACGGTTTTGCGAAGCGGATTGAGCGCGGCGGAAATGATTTTGAAATGATCATCGTCGAGGGAGCGGCAGCGGCGGCCGTCGAATTGCAGCGCACATTTGATCGAGTTTCGCAAAAAGTAATTGCTCAACAATTGTGTGAGTTGGACGACAGCATCGGATTAAGCATCGCCCGCCTGATCAATGCCAGATTCCAAATGCTGCAGATTTCCAAAGGCGCGGGCCTTCCACCTCAACTGCCTGCCCCTGCGGAGCACGTCCCTTCCACCAAATTGCTAACGTAGATTTATAAACTGATTTTATTGACATCGATTTGAGCCGGATTGAGTGGGCCACCATTGGCCCACCCAGTCGTCAGTAGCAGAATTCAAGCGCACAGAAGATGACTTGCGCATTCCGGAGACCATAATTAAAATGCACACCGCAGCACTCAGATACACGCGATAGAACTCAGCCGCTTTGCGCGCATGAGATCTTTATTTGTTGGCTTGTTGGGTCTCCGAATTGACAGGGAACAAATCCGGCTGGAATGCTCTGACTGTACGACCTGTTCGCTGCTTACTGGCCGCCGGGGGCGCGCGAATGATTGAAACCTTCACTTCGCGTTGACCGTATTTATCCGAAGTAGTCTCACTTCCGTTTTACCTTTCAAGGAGAAGATCATGCGTAGATTCCTGCTGGGAATTCTGGGGCTCGTGCTTTTCAGCATGCCCGTCTCGGCACAGACCGCCGAGGAGATCATCAGTAAATATATTAAGACCGTCGGCGGTATGGAGCGGATTCAAGCCGTCCAAAGTTTGCGCCGCATGGGTAAATTTACCGGAGGCGGAGGCTTCGAGGCGGCCATCCTCGAAGAGAATAAGCGACAGAAGATGGTGCGACAGGAGTTCTCTTTCCAGGGGCTGACCGGCGTTAATGCTTACAACGGCCAGCGCGGGTGGAAGATAGAGCCATGGCAGGGCAAGAAAGACCCCGAACCACTTGGCGAGGAGGAGCTGAAGCAGATCATCGAGGATTCTGATTTCGATGGGCCGCTTATCAATTACCAGCAGAAGGGAAACAAGATCGAGTTCGTCGGGATGGAGCCGGTTGACGGCACCGATACATATAAGCTCAAGGTGACGCTCGCGGGCGGCGATGTTCGTTACTATTATATGGACACGGACTATTACGTTCCCATCAAGATTGATACCCGGCGGATGGTTCGCGGCGCAGAACGTGAATACGAGACGACGCTGGGCGATTACAAGGAAGTGAACGGCTGGTATCTACCGCACTCGGTTGAGACCAACGTCAAAGGCAGCCAGAATAAACAGCAGGTCAACTACGAGAAGATCGAAGCCAACGTCCCGCTTGAAGACAGCCGCTTCGCAGTGCCGACAGTGGCGACCGCATCGAGACCCCAAGAGAACAAGCCGGGAGACGCGGACGCTTCAAAGACCCAGATGAAGAAACCGCAGCAGCAGGGCGCGAAGCCGCCGACCAAGCCGTAAGAGAGCTACAGAACAAAAGATTTTGAGCAAAGAGAGAGGGATTAGGAGAGCGATGAAGACAAATACGATGCGTTGGTTCTCGGCAGCGGTTCTAAGTCTTGTGATGGTATGCAGCGTGGCGGCGCAGACGACGCCCACAGCAGCCGGAGCGCAGACGCCCGCGACCGCCGTGAAGGTGGATTCCGAGACGATCTCCGGCCTTGGGGCGCGCAACATCGGTTCGGCGGCGATGAGTGGTCGCATCGCGGCCCTCGACGTGGTGCAGGAAGGACAGCGGCTTACCGTGTATGTCGGCGCGGCGAGCGGCGGCGTGTGGAAGTCCGTCAATGGCGGCACGACCTTTAAGCCCGTCTTCGATAAACAGGCTATGCAATCCATCGGCGCAGTCACGATTGATCCAAAAAATCCGAAGACGATCTGGGTGGGCACGGGCGAGTCATGGACGCGCAACAGCGTCTCCATCGGTGACGGCGTCTATAAATCTACGGACGGCGGCGATAACTGGACTCACATGGGCCTCAAGGAATCCGAGCGCATCACCAAGATTCTAGTTGACCCTTCGGCCTCGGACACTGTTTACGTCTGCGTCCCCGGCAAACTGTGGAGCGACTCGGACGAGCGCGGCCTCTACAAGACAACAGACGGCGGAAAGACATGGGCCAAGATTCTCAAAGGCGCTAATGCTTCGACGGGCTGTTCTATGATCTCTATGGAGAAGCAGAATCCGAAGACGATCTATGCCGGGATGTGGGACTTTCGCCGCAAGGGCTGGACGTTTCGCTCCGGTGGCGATGGGCCCAATGCTCCGAGCGGCAGCGGCCTCTTCAAATCAACGGACGGCGGCGCGTCATGGACTGAGCTGGGGGACGCGAACGCGAAGGGCTTGCCGTCAAAACCTTGGGGGCGCGTGGCCGTGACGGTCGCGCCTTCAAAGCCTAACGTCGTCTATGCGCTTATCGAAGCAGAGCCGCCGAAGAACGGTCTCTATCGCTCGGAGGACGGCGGGCGGACATGGACTTTGGGCGACCGCAGCCAGGGCATGGTCTGGCGTCCATTTTACTTCGCCCACCTGATCGTTGATCCCAAAAACGAGAACAAGATTTATAAACCCAATTTACCGTTGATCGTCAGCACGGACGGGGGCCGGAGTTTCAGCAATATTTCCGGCGGGACACACGGCGACCATCACGACATGTGGATCAATCCAAACAACACGGATCATCTGATTACAGGCGACGATGGCGGCATCTGGTATTCATACGACGGCGGCAATCGCTGGTGGAAGGGCGAGAACCTGCCGATCTCGCAGTTTTATCATGTGAGCGTGGACATGGATATGCCCTATCGCGTCTATGGCGGATTACAGGACAACAGCTCCTGGGTCGGCGACTCGCAATATCCGGGCGGAATCACCAATAGCCGCTGGGAGAATATGTACGGCGGCGACGGCTTCTGGATGTTTGCCGATCCCGCAGATCCCGATTACATCTATGCAGAGTATCAGGGCGGTGAAATCTCGCGCATCAACCGCAAGACGCACGAGTCGCGCAACATCAAGCCTCTGCCTCAGTATAAGGAAGGCAAGCTGCGCTTCAACTGGAACACACCGATTCATCTCTCCACGACGCAGAAGGGCATGATCTACATCGGGGCGCAGTTCCTGTTTCGCTCGCGCGATCACGGGCAGACCTGGGAGCGCATCTCGCCTGATTTGACGACCAACGATCCCGAAAAGCAGAAGCAGGAGCAATCCGGCGGCGTCACCATTGACAACTCTGCCGCAGAGATGCACACCACCATCTATTCAATTGCCGAATCGCCGAAGAATCCTAACCTCGTCTGGGTCGGCACGGACGACGGCAATGTCCAGCTCACGCGCGATGGCGGAAAGTCCTGGACAAATGTCGTCGGCAATATTCAGGGACTGCCAAAGAACGCCTGGGTGGCATACATAGATGCGGGGCATTTCGACGAGGGCACTGCCTACGTCGCCTTCGATGCGCATACGTTCGGCGACATGCGACCCTATCTCTATAAGACCGCGGACTTCGGACAGACCTGGACGCCGCTGATTAGTGAAGGCAGCCCGGTGCGCGGCTACGCGCATGTCGTCAAAGAAGACATCGTCAATCGTGATCTGCTGTTTGCGGGCACTGAGCAGGGTCTCTGGATTTCGCTCGACGGAGGACGCCAGTGGGCGCAGTACAAGGGCAGCGAACTGCCGAATGTTTCCGTGCGCGACCTCGCGATTCATCCGCGCGATCATGATCTGGTGATCGGCACACACGGGCGCGGAATCTGGATCATTGATGACATCACGCCTCTGCGCGCGCTCACACCCGATACGCTCGCCAAAGATGCTGTCTTTATTCAGGCGCAGCCCTCTGTGCAGCGCGTCCCGGCGGGCGGCGGCTGGGCCAACGGCGATGCAGCGTTCGTCGGGCCTAATCCGCCTGATGAGGCGATCATCACTTACTACCAGAAGAAGCGCCACATCTTCGGTGATCTGAAGATAGAGGTCCTCGACCCGGAGGGTAAGCTGCTGAGCACAATTCCGAGCAGTAAGCGTAGGGGGCTAAACCGCGCGACGTGGCCTATGCGTTTGAAGCCGCCCAAAGTCCCGACGGCTGCGAGCGCAGCATTTGGCGCGACGGTCGGCCCGCGCGTCCTTCCGGGGACGTACACCGTAAAGATGACCAAGGACAAGGAGGTCTATACCACGCAGCTACGGGTGCTGCCTGATCCGAGGGCGAAGCATACACCGCAGGATCGTAAAGCGCAGTACGATCTTTCAATGAAGCTCTACAATCTGCTTGGCGAGATGACGTTTTCGACCGATAAGATCAACAATCTGCGCCTCGCTTTGGATGAAAGGGCGTCGCGCTTACAGGCGGATGACCCGCTGCGCCAGCGGCTGGAAACTGCTTCTGCGCAGGTGGGCGAGCTTCGCAGGAAAATCGTCGCCACCAAGGAGGGCGGCATGATCACCGGCGAAGAACGACTTCGCGAGAACCTGAGCGACCTTTACGGCAACGTCGTCTTTTTCGAGGGGCGTCCTTCGCAGACGCAAGTAGAGCGAACCGATGTGCTGGCACGCGAGCTGACCGATGTTGTGAAAGACTTCGACGGCTGGATGGCGAAAGAACTGGCGGGCATCAACGCTCAGCTAGCGAAGAAGAAGCTGGATCAGATCAAGCCCATAACACGCGAAGAGTGGGAGAAGACGGACGAGTAGAGGGCAGTTTTATCCTGTCCATGGATTCCGGAATTATGAATGCTTTTTGACGGAAGATTAAGGCCACCCCTTTGAGTGGCCTTAATCGTATCATCTCTCTGTAGTGGCAGTTTCACGACGCGCCGTGCAGACGCTGCATAAGCAGCCATGGGAGCAGCTCACGCTCGCCGAGCGCATTGAGCCACACATTGTGCCCGACACCCTCATACTCGCTGTAACGGACATTGCCCTTGATCGCCTTTATCGCTTCAACCATCTGGCGCGATTCGCTGACGGGCACAATCCTGTCAGCCTCTCCATGAAAAACCCATGTGGGCGTTTGCCCGACGCGGCGCGCGACTGAAGCGAAGCGGTCGCCCTCGCGCAAGGGACTGCCGCCGCAGATTGAAACTATCGCCGCGAATTTGCGCGGATGCTCAGACGCCAGATGCCATGTGCCGTAGCCGCCCATCGAAACTCCTGCGAGGTAAAGGCGCTCCGGGTCTGCGCCGAACTCTGCGATTGTTTGTTCGAGCGACTGCATCACCATCCTGTCCATCAAAGGGTCTGTCCAGTAGCTACCCTTACGGCATTGCGGCAAGAGAATGATGGCCGGTACTTTTTCCAGATAGCCCTGCATCATGGAGCCCTTGACGCCGCTCGTCGGCAAAAAACCGCCATCGCCCCGCTGGCCGATGCCGTGCAGAAAAAGTATCACCGGCACCTTCTGCTTTCCGCGAAGGCTCTGGGGAACGTAAACCTGATAAGTATAGGAGGTCGCGCCCACCGCGACCTTGCGACTCAGCAGTCCCTTGTCCTGACCTCGCGCTATCCCGGCGGAAGCCGTGGTGGTAATCAAACCGCCCAGTATTAGTGATAAAATTCCAATATGCATGCGAGATATAAACCCTTCCTGTAATTTGTTCCTTGCTTAGTATCTTGAGCGGCGCGCGGTGTTGCCTACCTAAAAAAAGGTCGCGCGCAGCATGAGCCGCGTGCGACCTTTTCAAGAGAGCCGGGTTTTTCAGTTGCTCTCAGTAACGAAACCTCAAACCGAATTGAATATTACGTGAACGGTTTTACCTTTACTGAGGAGAAGAAGAAGGCGGCGGCTGTGCCGGTACGATTTCACCGGCTGGCATGCGGAGCTTTCTGATCACATTGCGAACCTCATCGGCGTTCTTAACGGTCGGGTTCGCCAAGAGATATTGGTCCAGCTCGGCGGCGGCGCGCTGGCGTTCTCCTTTCTTCTGGTAGAGCCTTGCCAACTGAAAGTGAACTGCGGCTGCGAGCCGTTTGTCGCTTTTATGGTTAGCCAGGAAGAGGTTTCTTTCCGCTTCATTCAAAGCATTGTTGCGCACCACTCCTCCTGCGCTCTCCGAACCGGAGGCGTCAATCGTGGAGGTATAATCAATCAACGCTTCGGCGCGCATTAATGGATGCAAGGGCTCCGCCGGATTGAGGCGTGCGGCCTCTGCAAAGACCGCAGCCGCGACCTCGTATTTGCCTTGCTTTACCAGTAGGGCTCCGAATGTTTGATAGACTCGATCATCCCTGGGATTGATCCGGCTCGCCTCTTCAAGCTCTATGATGGCTTCCGCTGTGCGGCCCGCTTTCATCAACTCGTTGCCCAGTGCGAAGCGTGCGTCGAAATAGTCGGGGTATATCTTGATCGCTTCCTGCAACATAGTATTCGCCACTTGCTTCCGGCCCGCTTTGCCCAGTCTCATGGCACGCTCGAACGCGTCGCGCGCACCCTTCGGTACATTCTGCGTAAAAGCGGGTTGAGAAGTAGAAGCCAGCGCAGCGCTGCTGTCTGGCAGGAGCGTAATCTCCACCGTGCTGACTTTGTCTGTACTGACGGGACTGGCCCGGCCATTGAAATTGATCGTCTCGGTCGCCGTCCGGTAGCCGGGTGCTGCGACGACGATCAGATAACTTATCTCCTTCAGGCCGCTAAACAAAAATTCACCCGTGTTGTCAGTGACGGCGAGCGTCACAGGCTCTCTACTGCTCCTCAGGAGACGAACGATAATCCATGCGGCGTTAACGCCCGTAGAGCTATGCACCCTTCCGCGAATACTTCTTTCCTGCTGCTGCTGGGGTTGCGCGCTGGTGGCACTGAAAGCAGTGGATAAAAACAGCAGGGCCAGCATGATGATGAAGAGGACGCGCGTACGATCAACCATGGCACGGAATTCTATAAGAAGTTTGGCGGAAAGCGGTAGCAAGTTGAGGAACTCTCTGGCGATCAGGCGGATGGCTTTAAGAGAAGAGGATTTAGTAATGATGCTTTCAAGCCAGCACGGTTGGCAAGTCAATCCTTTCCGGCGCGCTCCAGCCGCCAGGCGAAAAATCAACCGCCCGTCGCCTCTTAACTGAAGTGCCAACCGCATAATTACGGCTAATGCGCTCTGCTTTAAGAAAACTTTGAAGTTTTTTAGAAATTTTGAGCGCCATTTAAAGACTATCCTGATATTTATAGCCATTATGTATTATTGAAAATTCCGTCATGCGGATTGCAGGTTCATCCCCAACGGCAAAATGAAAGCGAAAGGACGTGGAAAACATGAACACTTATATGATGAGGATTGCTTTTGCTTTATTTATGGTAGCCGCCACCCTCGGTCAAGCGTTTGCGCAGACGGGGTCAGCGACGATGCAGGAAGCTGATACGCTTTATCAAGCCCAGAAATGGGCAGATGCCGCTCGCCTTTATGAAGCTGTCACGAAGACAGAGGCTACGAACGGGCGGGCATGGTATCGGCTGGGAGTATCGCTGCACAACCTGACCCGGTATGCGCAGGCCGTGGATGCTTATCAAAAAGCATTGGTGGTCAATAATAAAAATGCCTTCGCCATGTACAATCTAGCCTGTTCCTACGCAAGGATGAATGATAAGGAGAAGGCGTTCGAGTGGCTCAATAAAGCCCTCAATGCGGGATTTTATCAGGTCGCTTCCCTGAAGACAGACACTGATCTGGCGAGCCTGCGCGAGGATGCGCGGTTTCCGCAGTTGGTGGTAATGGGCGAGCGCCTGACCAAGCCCTGTATGTTTTCACCGGAGAATAAGCAGTTCGATTTCTGGGTTGGCGAATGGGATGTGCAGCTCAGCGGGCAACAGGTCGGAACCAGCAGCGTACAGCGCATCCTGGACGGCTGCGTGATCTTCGAGAATTGGCAAAGCGGACTGGGGAGTCAGGGAAAAAGCTTTAATTTTTACGATCCCAATACGTCCAGATGGCAGCAGACATACGTGGACAACACCGGCACTGTTTTGAATTTTTACGGCGAATACAAAGACAACGCCATTTGGTACAAAGGCGAGACGCGCGCCAAAGACGGAAGCAAGACCCTGCATAAGCTGACTTTTTCCAGTCTGGGGCCACAGCGCGTTCGCCAGTTGTGGGAGCAATCCACGGATGACGGCAAGACCTGGAACCCCGTGTGGGACGGCACCTATATCCGTAAACAGTAAATCAGGCTCGTCGCGCAATCCGTAGAGCATGATGTGATAAATGTTTTGAAAGGTACAAACTTCCGTGATTAGACTTCTGCTGATTTTCCTGACGCCGGTTGTGCTGGCGCTACTGCTGGTCTTCTCCTCCTCAGCCTTTACTCAAAAAGAGAATTTGTCGCCCGCTCTGGCCTCATTGGTGGAGGCCGAGCGCGCGTTTGCTCGAAGAAGCGTTGAGAAGGGCATTCGCGACTCGTTTTATGAATTCTTTGCCGAGGACGGCATAAACTTTCAGCCGCATCCGACGAACACTCGCGAGGCTATTCGCAAGAGCCCCGCTCCGGCGACGCGACCTTCCTTCACGCTCAACTGGGAACCCGTCTTTGCCGATATTTCGCGTGCGGGCGATCTGGGCTATACAACCGGGCCTTATTCTCTGACCGACCGGAGTCCGGAGCGCAGGCCAGCGCGCCATGGCTACTATTTCTCGGTCTGGAAAAAACAGGCGGACGGTAACTGGAAAGTCGCGATAGATGCCGGTGTGCAGACGCCGACATCCTCAGCCTCCTCCCAACCCGTTAGCTTTCACACTGCCCGCACCTCCGAGTTCAACCAAACATCTGCTCGTGTGAACCCTGAGGCCGAGAGCGCGGCTTTGATTAATCTCGAACGCGAGTTCTTAAAGGCGTCGAAAACGGACGGCGTCATCAAGACATTTCTCGGCTACATGAGTGATGACGCCCGTCTGCACCGCAATGACATGTTCCCGCTCACAGGAAAGGATTCCATCCGCGCCTTCTTTTCAGGGAAAACTATGACGCTCACGTGGGAGCCGATCAAGGCAGACGTTTCTCAATCGAATGATCTGGGATATACCTACGGCAGTTACGAGTTAAAGGAAGGCGGCGCGTCAGCGGGATCTGAGAAGGGTTATTTCGTACGCGTGTGGAAACGAAACAAGGATGGCAGGTGGAAGATAGTGCTCGATATTACGAATCCTTTACCGCCGGAGCAAAAGTAGCGGGCGCGGCGGGCCACTCTCTTCCGTGTCGGTTTGACGCTCCTTCATCCAATTCCGAATATTCGCCGCCGCAGAAACGTAGAACAAAGAGGCGGCGCAGTTAGGGGAAGCATTCAACCCTCCTGCGCCGCCTCTTTGTCATCTATGCTTGCGGTGGTGAAATGATTACTTGTGTGTTGATAGTTCGGTGGTCGCTTCCGTTGCCGCTTCCGTCGTCTCGCCTTGAGCGAGGTCAGACGTGACCTCCTCGTTTGGGAGGAGCATCTCGATCAGGTTATGCAACTGGGCGAAATCAAAGGGCTTCGTCAGATAACCGTCGAAGCCCGCATCAAATGCCGCTTTACGAAACCCGCCCGTCTGGAAAGCCGTAATCGCCACGATCGGCACACTACGTAGTTCGGCATGAGCGCGTATCTGCCGGGCCGCCCCCAGACCGTCAAGTTGCGGCATGGCTATATCCATCAAAATGATGTCGGGACGAGCGCGTAGGGCGACGGCGACAGCCTCCTGCCCATCGTTGGCGGTGAGCACGCGGTAATCCATGTCCTGAAGCGAGAGGCTGATCAGAATCAGGTTATCCGGGACATCGTCAACGACCAGAACGGTTGTTTTAGCCGGTGTAGTTTCAGACATATCTTAATTCTTTTTCTCAAATAGGATGACGAAGCGGGGGGCGGTCTTTTAAGTCAGCAATGGAGGCCCGGTTGTGCTCTCCCCTTCACAACTGGGCCCCCTTGCACGGTCGCTTAGGGTATAGCTGGGGCGACCGAACTTAAATGCAATCGCATTAAAGCCACTCCCATCCATATCAAACTCCGTGCCAGAAGATACGTAAAGGCAAAAGAGCGCCGAGATCGTCTCTCATCAAGCTCTTTTATGAAGAGCGGAGAAGAAGCCTTGTTGATTGGCCGGGACGAGCTAACGAAATGGTGGGCGGTTCTTCTCATATGAGGTGGGCCATAACACACTGAACGAGCGCGGACTGTAGCGGGCGCTGCGACCCACGCGCGCTCGGTGCAAGGTGCCAATTCGAGAGTAAGATTTAACTCTATGGGTGCGCTTGCCGTGATGAACGATAAAGGGACGCCTCTGGCTGGCGCATGAACGATTCTGGACGCTCATATTGACGTGAAGTTGGTGCCCACGGATAGCAAACCGAAGCGGTCTGCGCAGCATCTTAATAGCTGTTCTCCCCCGTCCTATAATCCTGACCATAGCAAAGATAATCGCCGTCTGGAACGCCTATGAGAAAAGCATATTTCTGTGCCTTGCCGATTGCGCTTCTTCTGCTCCCCGTTTTTGCGCGCACCTCTTTGTTGATTCCCTCCCTGATTTTTCCGCTCGGTGGCGAATTCTCGACCATCGCCACGGCAGAGCGGGCTGGAAAAGATGAAGTCAGCCGGATTCAGGCGCATATTCAGGAGGCAAAGCAACTGCTCTCAAAGCAGCCCTCGCCGGGATTAGAGGAGGTGCGGATTGCTGCCGACGATCCCGCGACCTCGCGGATTCATTTGATGACGCTGCCGAAAGAGATTTTTCTGAAGAAGGACGCGGAGGCCACCCTCCAGACCTCTGAGGGAAAGATCGTTCGCTTGCGGATCGTACGCGCCAACGGCGTCAATACAGCCGTGAACATATTTGACGATGCGGGGCGAAGCCTTGCGCCGCTCGTTGTTCAGTATCCGATCAAGCGTGATGGTGCATTAAGTGAAATGGGTTATTACACCTCTGTGCATCCGGCCCTTGAGTCAACGGAATTGGCGCGCGATGGCAGAGACTATATACATGGGATGTTAAACCTTGCGGCTGCTCGGCTGGAGCAGAAGGGAAAGACCATCGAGCCGTTCATTATTGATGCGGCGGAGCGGCTCTGCATCGTCGAGCATACGGATCACAAACGCTTTAAGAATGAGAATCGCGCGGCGCTCTTTAACGAAGTGACGACGCTCTATTCTCTGAATGCGAGGAATACGTATCGCTATTCGGTGAGTTCAGCCGGTGCGGGCGGGATGATCCAGATGATTCCTTCAACCTATCAGATGGTCAGAAATCTTCACCCGGAGGCAGACCTCAACCCGGATTTCGTCGCCGGAATGCGCGATCACGCTAACGCCCTGGAAGCCATGCTGCTCTATATGCAGGGCACCTGGAATGATCTCGCGCGGCAGGGAGAGATTACTCGTGCCCTCGATTCGCAGATGGCGACGAGGACAGAGCTGCTCGCCGCCGGATACAATTCTAATCCGGCGCGGCTCGCAGGTTACATCAAGCGCGGAGATTCCAACTGGCGCAGCCTGATCCCCACTGAGACGCAGATGTATTTACAGATTTACGCCGCCGTTGACAATCTCGTGCCGATGAATCCGCGATCCTGAAGCCGAAGGGCCGGAGGACGCGCACAACATACGGTAAACAAAAACAGGAGCGGGGATGAATGCCCGCTCCTGTTTTTATTTACATGTTCATCGTTTTAGCCTTTTACAAAACCAAATCGGCCAACACTTGCCGCGCGGAGAATATCCGTAATGCCAGCCTCAGACCCCTCAAAAATAAATCTGAATGCCTGTAACCCTGCGTATCTTTATGTAGTCTTTCAGGTGAGGCCGAAATGAGTTAGGATATGATTCTTCATCCATTTGCAACTGTAGAAGAGTTCGCGCGCGGATTCGGCTGGCCGCCTCTTGGGCGACACCTCCGGCGAATTTCTATCCTGCGAATGGCACAAGGGGGTTTGAGACATGAGCGTAGCTGAGATCGAGAAAACAGGACCGACGGATTTTGAGCTGGCGCAAAGGGCAGCGGCGGGCGTGATGGATGCGTTTGAGGAATTGTACCGTCGCCACTTTCGCCGCGTTTACTCGCTTTCCCTGCGTATGACGGGAAGGCCGGAAGAGGCAGAGGACCTGACGCAGGAAACTTTCACACACCTCTATAATAAGATCGGGAGCTTTCGCGGCGAATCGGCCTTTACCACGTGGCTGCATCGCATGACGGTCAATCAGGTGCTGATGCACTTTCGCCGCCGCAAGAGCCGCCCCGAGTTCACCACCTTCGAGGGCGAAACTCCCATCCAGATCGTTCAGGGCACGGAGAATCAGGACAAGATGCCTGTGGTTGATCGCCTGATCCTGGAAAACGCGATTCAGAAGCTGCCGCCCGGCTATCGCAGCGTCTTTGTTCTGCATGATGTCGAAGGGTACGAGCACGGTGAAATCGGCAAGATGATGGGCATCTCAGAGGGGACATCGAAGTCGCAACTTCACAAGGCGCGTCTGAAATTAAGGGAATTGATCAGGCAACAGGCGGCCAATAACTAGAGTCTAAAACGTTTTTGATAGCTCGACCCGAATCTGAGAGGATAACCGATGGACTGTGCAAAGAGTTTAGAGTTGCTGAGTGAGTTTCATGACGGCGCGCTCGATCAAGCGTGGCAGTCGCAGGTACGTACACATCTCGATATATGCCCGCCCTGCGCGGGCGTATTTCGTGATATGGACACAATCGTCCTGGCGGCCGCTGCGTTACGCGGGGATCAGGAGATAGCCTTTCCGGACGAAAACCTCATCTGGCAGCGCATGAGCTTCGTTAATCGCACGATTCACTAATGACCAGCCGGAGCGGAGAGCCATCGCCCCCGCGATCTGCGAAGATAGCTGCGAATGCTGGGTGCGAGCGGCGGGTCGTGCTGGTCTAATCCAGAACGGGGCGGCCATTACTTTAACCTCTCATCCTGACAACTTTTAATTTCAGCCCTCATGTACTTGATTTCAGCTTGAGCATGTCGTCTCGTCTTGACCCGCTTTCACATCATCCCTAAGATGTAGATCAAGTCCCCCAACATTCCCCCAAAACTAAAACCTAAGTTGCGCGAGGAGGGAAATTTATGTCGAGCAATAGAAACGACAGTAGTCAGGGCAATACGGGAACAAGAGATATTACTTACGATTTGATCAGCACCGCTTATCATCTGCTACAGGGTGCTGAAACCGTGACGCAGTACATAGAGGATGCCGAGCAGGAAGGCAATCAGGAGCTTGCACAGTTTTTCCGCGAGACGAAAGATGAATACACGCGTCGGGCCGACCGGGCAAAACAGTTGCTCGCCAAGCATACCGGGCAGAATCAGGGACAAGCGGCTTCGGGCTCCTAAGCTCATATCCCTTACCTGCATAAGCGACCGAACTTCTGCTGGTTGAGTATCGAAATATCTGTGGAAACAGAAAGCGCCTGTCGGCGTTCAGCCGGCAGGCGCTTTCTGTTTAAGCGTCATTATATTTGAGAGGCAGAGCGGCAGCGCCGAGCAGCGCGGCCTGTGGGCTCAGGAAGAGCGTATGCCAGCGCATAAAGCGGCTTACGGGCGGCTCGTTCACATAGATGCGCTCGAAGCCCGTCTCGATAAAGAGGATTTCCGGCTGCGGCCATTCGAGCCGCACGATTGGATTAAGCGAGACAGGACGACTCGTCGCCTTCTTCAAATTTTTTTCATCATAAAGAATTGAAGCCCCAAGCAGCGGCTCGCCCAGAGGGATGCGCGCAGCTGTCGGCCTCTCCGTCTGAGCGTCATAAATAGCGACATCTTTGTCAAAGGCCATGGCGACCTTTGATGAATCGGGCGACCAGACGGGCAGCGCGTCCGTCAATTGGTCGGAGAGCAGACGCTCCTGCCCAGAGAGGGTGAGCAGGCGCGGACGCCCCTCCGGGCGCAGGTACGAAGGTTCGCGCGCCTCAAGCTCGCTCTCCGTGCAGGCGAGCGCAACCAGCGTCTGTCCGTCCGGAGCCCAGGCGAGATAAAAATAGATCAGACCCTCGCGCTGCGTGAGCGCTTTGAGGTCGAAACCGTCGCGATTGCAGATGTAAATCTGTTCGGTATTAAAGGAAGGGACAGGCGCGAAGAGAGGCGCAACCGATGCGGTCGGAGTTGGCCCAACGGGAATCTCCTCCGGCACGCCCACGAGCGCGGGCGGCGTGGGTTGCGCCTGCGCGCTTTTACGCGCGATAAAGGCGATGTAGTTTCCATCGGGCGACCACGCGACCGTCGCCGCGAATGCGCCTTTGAGTTCCGGCGGCGTCAGGTTGCGCAGAAATTTCCCTTCGGTCGAATACATATCTATGCGAAACGACTCTTCCTGTTCTTCAGCAGTGGCGTAGAGCGCGAGCACCCGCTGTCGCTCCGGCTGCGCACCGGGCGAGACGACCGTGCGCAGCAGCGCATCATCTTTGCGATTAGTCTCAAAATCAGCTTGAACGGAGGCGAGTCTCGTATTGGAGTCTGAGGAGGAGGCCACAGCGGCGACAGCGGCTGCTGCTCCCGGCGGCGCAGGTGTGTCGGGCGCGAAACGATAAGCCAGACGCTGCGCGGGCACATCGCGCAAAGAGCGCGGGCGCACGCTCTGTTTATCTCCGGTAATTGTGCGGCAACCCGCGCCGAAGACGAGCGTGAGCAGTAGCCATGAGAGAGCGCAACACAGCGCAACGCGCGGCGCGCTCAGCCGGTAAGCGAGACGCCCCGCTGCAAAACGTTCCTTTATATCTTTGAAAATCCCTGTCTGTGATGCACGGCTCATGTGAACCGCTGATCATAAGAACGTAGATGCGGGCTTGTCAACGCAGTGCGGTTTGTCTTTGATGCCTTAGAAGGGAAGCGGTTTTTCCAGGGGCGTAAAAAGTGCGTCGCGATTCATAATGTCGCGCGCGAGAGCGGGATCGAGCGCGAAGATGGCGCGCATGGTATTACGCGGCGAGAGATGGTCTTCATCCGTATCGTCTTCCTCGACGCAGTTGTGTTCTACCGAGCGGGCGAGGCGGCGCGCCAGCGATGATTCCCCATTCGGCGTGCGTGTGACCAGCGCGCGGGAGGCCATCGCACCCACAAGGTCGGACGTTAGCTCCTCCGGACGATGACCGTAGATACTCAAGCCCGTGATACTGGCGGCGCGTCGCCCGACGAGGCGGAAAAGCGGGCGCAGAGAGTCCGTTTTTCCGTCCGCGATATGAATCAACTCGTGCGCAAGCACGCTGACCATGCCCTCGTCTGATCGAAGTCCGGCAAGAAAGATAGTCCCGAAGCTGATCGTGTGCGGATCATTGAGGATGACCGCAGCATTGTCGCGCAACTCCATGTCCGGCTCGATGTTTTTAACGGCGCGGATACGTGCGGTCGCGGCGCGAACTCTCGCGGGGGCAATTCCATACGCGTCGGCGATCTGGCGCAGCGCCTCGATCGCCAGCACACGCGCGATGGGCAGGAGTCGTTCGGCGCGACGTACTCCGGCCACGGCATCTGGATGGTTCAGGGGAAGCGAGGGGCGTGCCTGCATCTCATCAATCGGGATGCTTCCCAGCGGATCCGCCTCACGCTCGGTACAGACTGCGGCCATCGCGCGCTCGACCATTTCGGGCTCGACCGGCGTCGTCTCATGCGAGCGCGCCGACTGCGAATCTCCTCTGCCAGGCCGAACCCTTTGCGCGAAAACGCTCGAACTCAATGCCGGAAGGACGAGAGCGAGGACGAGAGCAGGGATGAACGAAGGGATGAGGGCGGAGGGATGAGGGATGAAGGAAGAGCGAAGAGAAATCGTAGTAACACGCATGCGCGCACATACACTTGCCTTCGACCTATCCTTTATCACTTTGCCTGCGAACTTCTTATTCATTCCTCATCCCTCATCCTTCGTCCCTTAGCGGTTGCGCCAGACGGGCTTGCGTTTCTCCATGAAGGCGTTGACGCCCTCGTGCGCATCCTCCGTCTTCATCAATTCGTTCAAATAAATGTTCTCGACCTTGCACAAAGCCTCTTCAAAGGTGAGGCCGCGCGCCGCGTCAATCGCCCGCCGCGTTGCTTCGAGCGCAGGCGCGCTTGATTCTCTGAGCTTCGCGAGAATCTCTTCCGTCTTCTGCGCAAGTTGCCCGGAAGGCACAAGGTAATTGACCAGGCCGAGCCGCTGTGCCTCCGTGGCGTCAATCAATTCTCCGGTCAGCATCAGCTCGCGCGCTCGCTTGTCTCCAATGATGCGTGGCAGCAGCACTGCGGCGACCGGCGGAAAGACGCCGAGCTTGATCTCCGGCTGCCCGAAGCGTGCGCGCTCGGAGGCAACCACGATGTCGCAGCCCGCGACCAGCTCACAGCCGCCGCCAAGCGCCGCTCCGTCAACCACCGCGATGGTCGGCTTGCCCGCCTGCTCCAGCGCGCGAAAGATCGCGTGGAACGTATCGAGCATCTGGTAGATGGTCTCATCGGCATGTTCTTCAACGGCGACGCCCGCGCTGAAGGCCCGCATCTCAGGCCCGGCCTCGAAAACAATCGCCACCATGTCTCGCTCGCGCACGCACTCGGCGATGCCTGCGCCGATCTCGCGCATCATGGCGATATTGAAGACGTTCAGCGGCGGGCGCGCGAGAGTAATGCGCCCGACACGGTCTTTGATGGATAGATGTATATTCTGATAACTCATCGAATTTCCAGGCTTCGATTTTTCGGCCAGCGAGTTCGGCCATCGCTTTCGTTCAGCGAAAAACCTCTTCTCTCCGGTTCGTTCCTGCACATCATAAAAGGCAGATGGCAAAAAAGAGAAGCCCGGAGGTGAGGTGATAAAAGTGGCAATGGCCAGCATATTCCACCGCCAGCACTTTTATTCTCGCCTTCGCTTCCCGTGTTACATCGTGCTTGCGAAGCATTTGCGATAAAACTCAGTTAAGATCAGGTCGCCCGGAAAAAAGGTCTGCGCCCAAGTACAGGCAATCTATTGCGGCTCGGCCTTGCGCTAACGAAAAGAATGACGAGTCCGCCTGGGGCTTGGCGCAAGCGCCTTTCCATGCCGCTTTTTTACAACCACGTCTCGCCTGCCGCGCGCGCCTTCGGGCGACATTCGGCGACGGATAATTTAAGATTGGTCTTTCCCTCGAAAATCGGTTGATGAGAGGTGTCGTTGATGTTTCGGAAAATAATCGCTACTGCGCCGACGTGGATCACAGTGCCCGTGCGGATTGCTCTGGGGATCGTCTTTATCGCGCACGGAGCGCAAAAGGTGTTCGGCCTCTGGGGAGGTAGAGGGCTTTCCGCTTACATGGAAGGAACGCCGCCCTTCGGCTTTATGCGTCCCGGTTGGTTGTGGCTGGCGGCAGCCGCGTTCTCGGAACTCATAGGCGGCGTCCTCGTGCTGTTGGGACTCTTAACACGCTTAGGTGCGCTCGCCATTGCCATCGTGATGCTCGTCGCCATGTTCGGCGTCCACTGGGGAGCATTCTTTATGAACAATAGAGGGATCGAATTTACTTTTGTGCTGCTCGGAATGGCGATTGCGCTTATCATTGCGGGCGGCGGGCAGGCTTCGATTGACAGACTGCTGATGAACGGGAGCGGCAGAAGAAGATAAGAAAGCAATGACAAGCGGCGAGTGATCAGTGATGAGATAACAACTTGTCCGCGTCTAGTCACCTGTCACCACGCCACTTCACACTGTTTTTTATGCGACGTTCTCCGCTACTGGTCATTTTTATTACGGTCTTTATTGACCTGATCGGGTTCGGCATCGTGATCCCGGTGCTGCCGTTTTATGTCGAGGGAACAGACTTTAATGCCAGCCCGCGCGCCGTCGGACTGCTCTTCGCTTCCTACTCGATCATGCAGTTGATCTTCACGCCTATCCTGGGAAGGTTGTCGGACAAGTATGGTCGAAGGCCCGTGCTGTTTTTGAGCCTGCTGGGAACGGGCGTCGGGTTTTTGATACTGGGTTTCGCGACGACACTTTGGATGCTCTTTGCAGGTCGCATCATAGACGGGATTACGGGCGGCAATATTTCGACGGCACAGGCCTATATCGCCGATGTTACGACGCCGGAGAATCGTGCGAAGGGCATGGGGATGATCGGTGCGGCCTTTGGCTTAGGGTTTATCCTCGGCCCGGCCATCGGCGGCTTCCTCAGCCGTTGGGGCATACACATCCCTTTTCTCTTCGCCGCCGGCCTCGCCTTCGCCAATGCCATCCTGCTTTACTTCACGCTTCCTGAAACGGTCACACCCGACCACCCTGCGCGCACTTCGGCAGCCGTTGGCCGCTGGTCACAATTGGCCCAGGCGCTCAAGCAGCAGCGTCTCGCTTTTGTGTTCTCGATCTATTTTCTATTCATCGTCGCCTTTTCGATCATGACTGCATCGTTTGCTCTCTTTACGATGTATCGCTTCGGCTATGATGCGCATGATACGGGCTGGCTGTTCGTTTTTGTCGGAGTGATCGGCGCGCTTGTCCAGGGTGGACTGATCGGGCGACTGGTGAAACGTTTTGGCGAGATGCCGCTGGTCATCGCAGGCGCGTTACTGTTTGCCGCGAGCCTCTTCACAATTCCCTTTACCGGCCCGCATACTGGTCTGGCGACTTTGCTTCTGGTGGGCGGAACTTTCGCACTCGGCAATGGTCTCTCCACTCCGACGCTGATGGGACTGGCCTCGAAGAGCGTCGGTCGCGGCGAGCAGGGCGGCGTGCTCGGCGTCACGCAGTCGGTCGCGAGCCTGGCGCGCACCGTCGGCCCACTAGTCTCTTCCGCCTTGATCTACAGCGCGGTTGCGACTTACGGAACTGACCGGAAAATGCACCACATGAGCGACCATTCGTTCTTCGTCACCTTTTGGACCGCCGCCGCCATTATGTTCGCAGCCTTTCTGCTCTCCATCTATTTCGCGCGCATCTACACTGCCGATTACAAGCTGGAAGGCCAGGTCTCGGAGGTCAGGGGCTAACCTGTCAGTCAGTCTTTCTTTACCAGATGGAGGGCAAGACAGACTCGTCGAATTCGGCGAGCCCTCCGTCCGGCAGGATGTGTAGAATTCGAGCGCCGCGTGCGCGAAGCGGCGCTGAGAGCAGTCCGACGCGGTGACAGTTGGCGCGCGGCTGCACATGATTAGTGAGGGGACGGGATTCCGAGCACATTACGCAGACGCGCACTTCAGCGCCAAGCTCGATGATGCGGTCGAGGCCGCGCGACAGCTCCTCCGTCGGCGCAACTACTTTGCCTCCGCATTCGGGCAGATGCTCGTAACCGATCCCGTTCTCACGCAGAAGCTCTTCGAGCACGCGCCCGTTGTACTGCGGCCAGCGCGAGCGCGCAATGCTCCGCACATCGCACACGAAAGCGACCTCGTGCTGCCTGAGCAGCTCAAGAAAGTACGCGAACGGATGACGACCGTGGCCGATGGTGTAGATGACTGTATGTGTGGAAGACATGAGAAGAGGCAATAAATGAATAACGATGAATGAGAAATAATTTAGACGGCGTAATGAATGATAAAAGTGAAAACAAAGCTCACAGCTTTTAATTCATCCTTCATCGCCCGCCGCCTTGCTTTAAACGGCGTCGTTCAAGCTCAGCGCGCAGGTCGTCAATCGTGAGTTCTACCAGCCTTGCGCCAGTAAACATCTCATCGTCGCTCACGTCTGTGACGGCGAAAGACGGCAAAGCGAAGTCCCGCATCTCCTCGTCCGTCTCAAAGCTTGTCTCCGCGAGCACGAGTCCCCACAGCGACCCAAGAAATATATCAATCGAGAAGGCGCGTCCCTCTTGCTCGAACGGGTAACGATTCTTGCGAATCTCGTTGCCCTGGAAGATTGACAGCACCTCGTACTCGGCGGGCGAGAGATAAAGGTTGGTGATCACTGTGCGAGAGTAATCCGGCGGGTTGGGAGCGTACTTCTGTGTGAGCTTCCAGATTTGCTCCTTTGTGCGTGGCACACGAATGCGACGCAGGCGCAGCCGTGTATTCGTGATGTAATTGTCCCATATCTGCACGTGCTCGCTCGCGCGGGTCAGCGGCGGAGGCAGGTCTCGCAAGAGAAAGCGCCGCTCGCGCTCCATGCGCGCGTATTTGCCATAGCTGTTATTCAATTCTACAGTCAAGGCCGATTCTCAGTGTGGGACAAACCAACGACTACAAAGAAAAGGATGAGGGCGAAGACAAAACCGTTTCTGTCTTTCCTTCATCCCTTATCCCTCTGCCCTCATCCTTGCTCTTAAGCGACCAGTTCTTCTTCGCGCTCGCGCAAAAAATCTTCGGGAGCGACGATGTGCCCGGCGATGGCCGAGGCGGCGACAACATAGGGCGAAGCCAGATACATCTGACCCGGGCCGCTGCGGCCAGGGAAGTTGCGATTCTGCGCGCTGACCACCACCTGATCAGGCGAAACTGATGCGCCTGGGCCCGCCTTGATGCATGCGCCGCAGCTAGGGTCAATTAACTGCGCCCCGACACGCTCGAAGATTTCGATATAACCCTTTTGGCGTGCATACTCCTTGATCTTCTGCGAGCCGAATTGCAGGAAGAGCTGGACGCCGGGAGCAACTCTTCGGCCCTGCTCGTCTGCGCGCTTTAAGACGGCTGCGTACATGTCCATGTCCGCCATCTTGCCGCCCGTGCAAGAGCCGCCGTAAGCGATGTCAATCTTGACTTCGCCTGAAAGCTCCGTGATGTGTATGCCGTTGCGCGGATCGCCGGGGGTTGCGACCATCGGGCGTATCTCGTCCAGATTAATCTCGAAGACCTCAGCATATTCTGCATCCGCATCGCTCTTGAGAAATCCCTTGCGCACTTCATCCGCATCCAGGCCGCGCATGCGGACAATATAGTCGAGTGTTACGTCGTCCGGCTCAATGATGCCTGTCGTGCCGCCCGCTTCAACAGCCATATTGGTCAAGGTCGCGCGCTCGTCCATGGGCCAATCCCTGAGTCCCTCGCCCGCGAATTCGAGCACCTTGCCGATGCCTTTGCTTGACTTCATGTACGGGGTCGCGAGGATATAAAGCATCACATCCTTGGCCGTCACATCCGCGTGCTTCCTGCCTTTCAAGACATAGCGGACGGTCTCAGGGACGCGTATGCGTATGTCTTTCGTGTACCAGGCGTTTGCCATGTCGGTCGAGCCCACCCCGAAGGCGAAGCAGCCGAGCACGCCCGCCATGCACGTATGCGAGTCCGTGCCGATGACTATCTGCCCGGGCAGCGCAAGGTCTTCGACCACAGCGTTATGACAGATGGCTTCCGATCCGCCCGCGGGATTCTCGCCGTAGAGGCGTATGTTCTGGCGCACAGTGAACTCTTCCTGCGTGACGGCCAGACCATCCGCGCGCTCTAGCAATCCCATCTCGCGCTGCTTCTGCGGCATGACCTGGCCGAGGAATGTCAGGTGATCGCGGAAAGCGAAGACCGATTCGGGTTCTGTCACACGCGCTTCTGCGCCGAGCGCCTGCCGGAACAGAGACTCTGCCATCGGCGTCACATACTCGTGCGAGAAGCGCACATCTGCGACGGCGAAGAGCGCGTCATTCGGCTTGACCGCCTCGACGCCTATCTCGCCGGCGCGCACGAAAGCATGACGCGCGATGATCTTCTCCACAATCGTCATCGGTCGCTTGCGGGTTTCAAGCGGAGGAGGCTGCACGTCGCCCGCGAGCCGCGCCTTGTTGTAATTAAAGAGGCCGCCGTACTCGACGATTGTTTTGGAGATCTCATCCAGGCCGCGCGTGAACTCTTCGAGCTGAATCTCTTCACCGCGGCGGATGCGCTCGATGAGGCTAAAGTCGGTCGAGGTCAAAAGGCCTATGTTCTGCGAGTTCTGTCCATAAATCTTCTCGATTGAACGGGCTATGACAAGCTCTACCCCTGCCCACTTTTCAGCATACGGCGCTGTCTCACGCGACGAGCCGCAGCCCTTGGAGAGACCGGAGACGACGACCGAGAAGCCGCCCCCTTTGATCTCATCCTTTTGCACGGCCTGCTCGCGCATGCCGACATAGACATACTGGCCTAAGGTCTCGTCGTAATAAAAACAGACCCATCCGGGCGTGATCTCGTCGGTCGAGATGTTGCTCATCAAGGGTGTGTTCGGATCGAACGGCAAGTCTTCGCCTTCGATCTGGCGGCGAATTAGCGAGACATCATCGGTCAGGAAAAGAATGCGTCCCTTAAAACTGATGCTCCGGGGGCGTTTACTGATCTTCTCTACAGCGGTCATGAATACTCCTTAAGAGGCTTATGCGAATGATTTGTTGAAAAGTTAATTATAAACCGAAGCCGCAAAAAAGTCGCTTCAGAGGAACGCGTTCAGGATGCAGATTTTCTGGAAATATTTATTAATTTGATCTTTGTAACAAGTACCTCATTGGTGATCGCCCCAGAAGGGGGATTCCCGCAAGAGTAGGTGGGTAGCTCCCCGTACTACCCACCGCCAACCTTGTAACTCCTCTTTAGTTCCTTCAGCTACCGATGCGCCCTTAAAATCCCCCCTGCCGCCATAGAGCCGGGCGCACCGTGCCGATCATCCGCAGATGATTCTCTGGAGCGACACACGTTTTCTTGACGCCCACCGTCTACACACAAGCGCGGGGTTTCGCCAAACCGGCAGGCTTGAGTTGAGCGATGCTCAACAACCCCGTCGAGTATCGTTTCGCGATGCCTTTGATATAAGATTCTTCAGCGGCAGGAGGTTGAGGATGAACGAGAACCGGCATTCGGTCGTCGCAACAGTTGTGGGAATCGTGTTGGTGCTTCTTTTCGCAATCTGTTTAAACTGGCAAGCCGCCGCCATCGCTCAAAAATCTGATCGCTCCGGCCATCCGTATGCTTCCGCTAAGCCCATAAGCGAGCCGAGGGTTTTTGCCGAGGGAACTCTCTGCACAGGCGATTACGAGTCGCATCCGGCATTCACGCCTGACGGCAAGACAGTCTATTTTTTAAAGAACAATCCCAACTTCACCTTCTGGACTATCGTCGTCTCGCAATTCGAGGGCGGACGATGGACGCCGCCTGAGGTCGCTCCATTCTCCGGTCAATATTCTGACGCAGACCCCTTTATCACGCCGGACGGCAAACGCTTTTACTTTATCTCCAGTCGCCCCCTGAATCGCACGGCTGGCGCAAGCCCCAAAGACGACCTGGACATCTGGATGATGGAAAGAACTGCTCACGGATGGAGCGAGCCGAAGAATTTGGGCGCTCCTGTTAATAGCCCCGGTAACGAATGGTATCCGACGATAGCATCAAACGGGACAATGTACTTCGGCTCGGATCGCGAAGGGGGCAAAGGCAGAACTGATCTTTATCGTTCGCGCCTCGTCAACGGAAACCATATTGAGGCGGAGAATCTGGGCGAGCCTTTCAATACGCAGTTCAATGAGTTCGAGCCCTTGATCGCTCCCGACGAGAGCTTTCTCATCTTCATGTGCGGCGGGCGCGCAGACGCGCGCGGCGGCTTCGATCTTTATCTCAGCTACAATCGCAACGGCGCTTGGACCAAGCCTGTCAATCTGGGCGATAAGATCAATTCAAGCGGTAATGAGCTTTCGCCTACTATCTCGCCGGACGGTAAATACTTTTTTTGGACCAGCACGCGTGACATATCAAACAAGCCGCTGGAAAAACCTCTCACCTACCGCGAGCTATCGAACAGGCTGAACAGTCCCGGCAACGGTCTCGGCGACATCTACCAGATAGATTTGGATGCCCTGAAGATGGAGCGTTAGAGGCCGCCCGGCCCATGAACGGATGAGCCTCGCTTGATCGGAGATGCTAATCCCATCGGCGGGGCTCATTCATTAATCATTTCAGACGCCGAAGAGATTGGCTTAAGCAACTCTTGATATCTTACCTTCCTGGCCTTCAGACGCTGCGCTTTCCTTTCCTCTAATAGTAAATATTTCTCCATCAAGCGAGGGTTGTGGCCTATCTTTTGCTAATAACACTGTAGCCGCTTTATTTAGGGACGAAAATCGTACACGTAACGGTTTTGAAGACCGTGAATCGTAGCGGCGGTTTTGTGTAGAGATGCGAAAGCATACGGAACGAGCGGTATGTTCAAAACATAACGCGCCGTTATCCAACTTACAATTAGAATCGGAGGATTAAGAAAATGGCAGAAACAACAGGTACTTCAGCAGGACGCTCACGCACGGTGACCGGACTATTCAGAGACAGAGAAAGCGCCGAACGCGCTTATGGATCGCTTACCGGTCGTGGCTACAGCCAGGACGACGTGAACCTGATGATGTCGGATGCGACACGCGACAAACATTTTGTTGGCGGCAGAGAAACCGAGCTTGGCAATAAAGCTTTAGAGGGCGCGGGCACTGGTGCGGCCATCGGCGGCACGGTCGGTGCGACCTTGGCGGCCATCGCAGCCATCGGAACTTCCATCGCATTGCCCGGTTTGGGCTTGATCGTGGCCGGCCCGATTGCGGCTGCTCTGGCGGGTGCTGGCGCAGGCGGCGCAACAGGCGGTATCATCGGTGCGCTCGTCGGCTCTGGCATTCCTGAAGAGCGTGTGAAAGACTACGAAGAAGGCATCAAACAGGGTGGTATCGTGATGGGCGTCAATGCGCGCAACGACGAGGATGCCGAGTATTTCGAGAATGACTGGAAGAGCAATCGCGGCGAGCACATCTACCGCTAAAGCTTCGCTTCCAGCAGAGTACAGTCAGATAAAAATTCCGGCCATCCTCGATTGAGCCTTATCATTAGGCTTGCAGGTGGCCGGAAACATTGAAGAGAGACCGGTCGGATGGTCTTACCCGGCTTATTCAAGGCGCGTAAGACCTTCGGCATCTCTCCCGGCAATTTCACTGATCGAGGCACAGGAGGAGTTCAATGCGACGAACTTTAGCTCTCCCGGTCTTGCTCCTTGCCGCTAGCTTCTTGGCTGGCTGCGATGGAGCGGACACGACGAACGGCAACACTAGCAGCAATAACGCCACCAGAAACGGCGTGGTCGAAACCAACGCCAACATGAATCCACGGACCAATGCTAATTCAGTTCCATCTAACACGGCTGTGGTCACGGGCAACAACGGCAATGCCAACACCGCCGGGATTTCCAGCACGAACGGAAATGGAAACAGGTCGGGCAGCAACGGTAACGGTAATAGCAACAGAAGGCCTTAGGTTGCAGTAGCGGCCGAAATAACGAACGGATGCTGTCTCAAGCAGACGGCATCCGGATTTGAAGGGGAGAGGTTCCGCGAGGGCCTTTGCCCCTTTTAAACTTTCGGCTCAAGAAAGCACGATAGAAAAATTTCAGGCATCAGCAGACGCGGCCATTTGCGCTTCCCTGTCGGCCGCGACCGCTTCAACAGCGGTCAGCGCTATTGGCTTCAGGATGATCGGAGTCGGTTGGGCGGTAAGAGCGGCGTTAAGCTGCGTCGCAAAATCATTCTCCTCCCACTTAATCAAGCGGGTGAGCGCGTCGCGGAAATGTCTTGAGCGCCATTTGACGAAATAACCTAGCAACCACGCAATCGTACGCCGTTGCTCTACCTGAGCGGTAACGGCGTCGCCTGTTTTCGTCGTCTGATTTTCAGCCATCAGTCGCGCGCCGAGATCTTCAATCCAAACATCACAATCGTGCAACTCGCCGAGCGAGGTTTGCATTTCCGCCACTTCTTCGGCCACAGATGCATCCAACGCCTCCCAACAGGGCGCAAATAATTCGAGCGCGTAGCGCAGCCGCTTGGCCGCGATCCGCATTTGATGAAGCGGCTCCGTTGTGAATGGACGGTAAAGGCTTTCACTTAGATTCCGTAGCTCCTCAAAGCGCGAGCGCGTGATGTCACGTCCGGCTTCACGAAAGCTCACGCTCCTCGCAGCCTTTCTGTCCTTCCCGGATTTTCGCCCCCCTCGTTTCGACCGCAACGCGTGATCAAGAGCGCCTGCGAATTCCCCCTGCAATTTGTCCAGCGCTTCCTCTGTGATTGCTTCGCTAAGCCTTGCGCGCGCAGTCTCGCGCGCGTTGCGTCTCTCGTCAGCAAGCAGCAAGATGTTTGCCGCAATCTCTGCGGGCGCATCTGCCGCCAGTTTCTCCAATGCCATGATCGCCACGTCCTGATCACGCACAGCGCCGAGCGTATCGGCGATCTTTTTCAGATCATTGCGCATGGGAGCGAGCCTGCGCTTCCCGCGTTGAAGCAGCGGAGCAAAGTCGCGCAACGCGCTGCGCAGGCGACGCGAAGCGACGCGCATATCATGCACGCCCTCAATATCGCTCCACTCAAGAGCGTCGGCGCGCAACTCACACATCTCTTTGAAACGTGTGCTGAGCACCAGCTTGATTCCGCTCGCGGCGTCCGCCCCGCAGTCCAGTCCGGCAATCTCTTTCGCTTTGGTCATAAAGATATATTAGGCGCGTTTGATTCCCGCGCGCTTGATGCTGAAGTTCAACTTGCAATCGAAGACCTGCTCGAACATGTCGCGCTTTTGCTCTGCGGTCACGATCTCTTTATCGCAGTCGAGCATGCTTCGTAGCTGGATGTGTATGATCTGTCCTTCGCGCATGCAACGCACTTCGCGCACGCGGCAATCGTGACTGCGGTCGAAGGCGTCGGCTACTCGCAGGATCGCTCCGAGGCGGCAGACGGTCTCACGGTCGCGCTGGTTCAAAGCTGCGTAGTCGGGGTGTCGCTCCTTCGGCGTTGCCCCGCGATGATAACGCGCCGCGTTGGCGATCACGTTGCGTTCGGATTCGGAGAAGCCGGTCAACTCCGAATGCTTGATCAGATAAAGGGAGTGCTTGTGATGTGCTTCGTGCGCGATGGTGTAGCCCACATCATGCAGGAGCGCGGCAGCCGTGAGCAGCGTGCGATGGTGACGACTCAGATTGTAATCAATCGCGAGGCTATCGAAAATCGTCTCGGCGAAGAGCGCCACCTGATGGGCATGCGCCTCTTCATAACCGAAGCGGCGACCCACCGCATGCACCCCGCGCAACCTCTGGTCGGATATGTCCGGCACAGGCGGACGTGCCTCCGATTCCATTTCGCGCAGGCGATCAATAATCACGCCCTCGCGCAACGCCCAATCGCAAGTGCGCACGAGGTTGATGCCTAAAGCACGCATCGCGCCTTCGAGAATCTGACCACCGGCGACGACTATCTCTGCGCGCTGCGCGCTGATGCCGGGCAGCGCGCGGCGCTCTCCGACGCTCATCTCTGCGGCACGTTGATTGAAACGTTCGAGTTGGCTGAGAACAATCTCCGCGCCTGATGGTTTGGCCTCCTGCAACTCTTTATCCAGGGAGCGCTCGGCCCTCAAACGCAGCGCTTCCCCAATCGCCAGAATCGTGCCCGATGTACCGGTCGCCTGTTGCCAGCTCAAACCGCGCAGCTCGCGGCCTGGCCTCTCAAGGGCGGCGCTCACCTCTTCTCGCAACGCACGCAACTCTTTTTGTTTGGGCGGGTCCGAGTTGATGAATTGCTCTGTGAGGCCGACGGCTCCGAGTTTGACGGAGAAAAGTGCAGCGGGCGCTCCGTCTCGAAACAGAGAGATTTCCGTCGAGCCGCCGCCGATGTCTATATTGATCAGGGGAGCGCCGGGCGTCGCGCAACCCTGAGAGGCGGCGAGACCGATCAGGCGCGCCTCTTCAATGCCCGAAAGAATTTCAACGCGCACCCCTGTCTGCGCTTCCACTTCATTGATGAATTCGATGGCGTTATAAGCTTCGCGCACCGAAGCCGTCGCAATGGCGACGACGCGCTCGGCCCCACGCGCTTCGGCCATCGAGCGAAAGCGCTTGATGCAAGCGACTGCGCGCAAGATAGCTTCAGGGGCAAGGTGGCCTTCGCGCAGCGTATTGTGGCCCAACCGGACGGTCTCCTTCTCGCGCGCCAGCACCGCGAAGGAGTCGCTCGCCGCGGCGTCAACGACCACCAGCTTGATTGAGTTGGAGCCGATATCTATGGCTGCAAATTTCAACGGCTCGCCGTTCCTTCCAGTCTCTCAGACTTGCGCACTGCGATCTCCGTTTCTCTCGATCCGACGGCGCGCACCTTCGCCATCTCTTCGACGGGCGAGTTCGCAACTTTCTCGTCTGCGTCAACCACACGCGCCACGGCGCGACGCAGATCAGCCGCCACACGGCGTACCGAATGTGATGCGTCTATGATGCGAAACCCGTACTCGCCTTTCATCCGGTCGAACTCTTTGAGTAGGCGTTTTTGATATTCGATAAAGCTGTCGTAAAAATCTTCGCCGAGGTGCAAGTCCCTGCCCGATTCCCAGTAGTCGAACCCGCGCCCGGAGGCCAGCACGCGCGAGACCAGTTCTTCGGCAGAGCTTGGCTCCAGATAGAAGACCACATCTGGGACGAGCGCGATACCGTAGATAGAGCGCATCCATGCGGGGTCTGCGCCGCGCACGACCGCGCGCGCGATGGCCGAATAAATGTAGCGATCCGTCAGCACGACAAAGCCCGCGCGCAGAGCCGGCAGCATTTCGTTTTCCAGACGATCCGCAAAATCCGTCGCATAGAAGAGCTGCATCGTCAAACGACCGAGCGTGTGTCCCTGCTTGGCCTCCTTGATGCCGCGCCCGGCCAAAAAAGAACGCGTCATACCCGTATCCAACACGGCATGGCCGCGCGATTCAAGCCAGGTGCGAAGGAGCGCGATGTGCGTCGAGCGGCCCACTCCATCCGTGCCTTCGATGACGATCAGCTTGCCGCTGTAGTCTTCTTGCTCGACCGATGGCAGTGCCGTACCGTAAAAAGTCATCTCTTTCATCGCGCCGTGGCCGTCCTCTCTTTCTTCGTTTTCAAATGACGACTGACCAACCCGCGCATCTCACGCTGCTGCTTTTCAATCGAGCGTGTCGCATCAATCACTGTCAGTCCGAACTCTTCGACCATCCGGTCATACTCTTCCAGAATCTTGCCCTGGAAAATCTTGAAGCTCTGTTCCGCATCATTGGCCCATTCCATATCCATTCCCGCCTCATAATACTTCAGCTCAGGGCGGCCGGACACAATACGATCTATCGCAATGTCGAGCGGCGCGCGAAAGAAAAAGGCGGCGGTGGGACGAACGGCGAACCTGTAAATCTCACGCACCCATGCGCGATCACATCCGCGCGCCACGTCGCGCGCAAACGCCGTGTAGATATAGCGATCAGCGAGCACAATCGCGCCCGCCTTGAGCGGCGGAATAATATCGTGCTCGGTGCGATCCGCGAAATCTGTGGCGTGCAACAGCGAAAACGTCGCGGGCGTAAAAAGACGCCGCTTTTTGGCGCGTTTGGTGGTTTCTTTGACGAGCGGCGAAGAGTTCCATTCGGAGAAGAAGACCGGGTAGCCTTCGGCTTTGAGCCATTGGTGCAGCAGCGCCAGTTGCGTAGATTTGCCGCTTCCATCCGTGCCTTCGACGACGAAAAGCTTGCCGGGGAAACGATGTTGTCCATATGAAATCATTGGCAAATACTCTAACCTAACGATGTTACAGCGACGTGACGCGCGCGTTGCGACTTCTCCACGCGCCCCCGCCTGCTTGTCATAGTTGCTGGCGACGCATCTATGCTACAACCTTTAGACGAATTGTTGAATTAGCCTGCAATTGTATCGAATTTTTGGCGGCGCGTAACCGACCGCATTAAAGATATAATTGTCCGAGTAATTTCCCACTGGGGAACATTGATCAATATGAAAACGCTCCTGCTCCTGCGACATGCGAAATCCGATTGGTCAACTCCCGGTCAACAGGATTTCGACCGTCCGCTAAACGAGCGCGGTGTAAAGGCCGCCCGGCTTGTCGGCGAGTTCATACGTAAACAAAGAATCCGACCTGGACTGATTATCAGTTCGCCGGCTGAGAGGGCTAGACAAACTATCGCACTGGTGATGGAATCAGCCCATCTCGCGGCTGAGTTGCGCTACGACGAGCGCATATATAAAGCGAGCCCGGAGCATCTTTTCGCAGTGATCTCGCAGGTTGCGGATAGCGTTAACGAGCTGCTGCTCGTGGGTCATAATCCTGGAATGGAAGAGCTACTGCTCTCGCTCGCCGGCGATAACAGGCGCATGCCGACGGCTGCGCTTGCCAGCATTTCGCTCGATATAGAGAAGTGGAATAAGTCTGAGGAACAGCATGGTCGCCTTGAATGGCTCACCAAGCCTAAAGAGCTCTCGACCGATTAAGCATTAGTACGAAGAGATGAGGCAACCCATCGCTGATAAATGGGGTTGTGCTAAGGAATACAAAAACCTTGCACAACCCCTCAGCCAGGCACACGTGAGGGTAGGGCGGGTGTGAATAGATGATAGACATCCACCTTTAAACTTACGGTTAATGAAAGATTAAATGTTAGTTACCAGCAATCGGATGCGCTGTTTAAGGCAAGATGATCCACACCGCTTAGAGTAAATGCATCATTAGTAACTACCGGAAACGGCTCGCTTGGCGGGCGATGGCAATCCGTTTGACGAATGCGCGCGAATGCGTCTTCGCCGCGCTTCGGCTGTTAGTGGCTGCAAGGCGGAATAAAAGTTACGGATGATTTCAAGCAACTCCTTCGTTTCACCCTGCGCTCGATCCTCTTTGTGCGCCAGCACGGCGGTAGCGACATCACTGCTCAGTTCATTGGCAAGTGCCATATATATGATCATGCCTCCTGACGAAAGGAATCGCTGGAGCGTCGAAAGTAAGCTGCCCTGGAAAGAGCCTACATGATAGGCGGGTGATGTTAACAAGAAGTTACAAAGCGAAAGATACTCGTCTTCCTTTTAGCATTAGCACGAACGAAAGGCGATTAGATTTCTTCTCCATCAAGTGCGTGAGTTTTGTCTCTCCTTCTTGAAAATATTCCCGAACTTCTCCGAAGGCGACCGGCCCCTAAAGCAATTTTATAATAAGCAATCAGAATGCTTCAGTGCTTCGTTCAGTTGACGTTCAGATTATAGGTCAATAATTTTCTCGCCATCAATTAACCTTTTGTACACATTCTGTTAACAGTCTGGTAATATGACCGGAAGGGGGTTGTCCCTCCAAACGCCAACCGTATCGAAGCAGTGTTCCCATAGCCACTTTTGGCAGCCGTCATGAAAGAGGGTTGACGTGCGAAATAGACTTCGATGGAGAGCCGTCTGTATCATGCTCAAGGCTTTTTGCCTGATCGCACTTCCCGTATTCGCCAACGCCTTACCGATAAAAGCTGAACAGACATCCTCTAATATTCTGAGTCGCCCGGAGCTTGCGCCGTCACGTCGCAGCGAGCTTGCCGATAAACTGCGCGTGATCACGGGCTGGCCCGATCTGGGCTTCGACCAAAACGGAGCACTGCGTCTGGGCCGGGCGCAAAGTTCCGGCGGGTCGCAAACCGCGCGCGACCTATTGGGGGCGGCTGTGGCGGGCAAGAACGTCTTGATTTTAGAGGATGCGAGCAATCGCTCAGACGTGGTATTTTGTCGGGTCAATCCGGGCCGGTGGAAAAAAGACGCCGCTCAAAGACCGCCCGCCTATGTCATTCTCATAGACTTTGCGGATTTCTCACACATCACGGGCGACCGTGCCGCGCTTGCCGCTTTTAATGTTGGATGGGGGCTGCTTCATGAGATAGATCACGTCGTGCATGATTCAGTTGATCCTGTGAGAGAAGGCAGCGTAGGAGAATGTGAAGACCTCATTAACCGTATGCGCCGCGAGTGCGGATTGGCCGAGCGCGCCGAATATCACTTCACCTTTATTCCGGGCACGACGGGAACCGCTTATTCGACGCGATTCGTCCGCATGGCCTTTGAGCGCCGCCTGCCAGAGGTCAATAAGAAGAAACGCTACTGGCTGGTCTGGGATGCCAGCCTCGTCGGCGGTCTGGACGAGCATAATCAGATAGCCACCGTCAGGTAAGTAAAGCACCAGTCGGGAGATGCTCCAACTCGTCGGCAAATCCTAAATTCCAAAGCGGATCGGTGACAGCAACAGCCTGGCAGCGCATATTGC
>JBKKAL010000296.1:0-4029 GCA_046714695.1 Pyrinomonadaceae bacterium | reverse complement strand
CAGCATCCCTTTGGTCAAGGGTGGGGTGAATGCCCCACCTGCGAAGGCGAGACGTGCGGCATGTTTTTAGCCGCCGTCGAGTTTACTTTTTCTTTTTTAGTTTACTCGTGCACGACAACCGTGCCGGAGAAATGATCGTGCGCGGTGCGTCCCTCGGCATCGAAGAGCGCGTAGAGGACGCCCAATCCGAGGAGCGCCAGCGAGGCCATAAAGAGAATAGCGCGGCTCACGGATTGTTTGGTCGTAGGCGGCAATCCCGTCTCCGAGTCAACCGGGCGCAACGACAGAAGCGACATCCCCCAGGTGCGTCCCGACAAAGCAGTCGAGGCGGCCAGATAAAGAAACATGATGACAAGAATAATGCCGCCCATAGAGGCCGTGACTCTCATGTCTGCCCAATTGCCGTTCGTCAATTCAATGATTGCGGCGAAAGGCGATGAAGCGAAGGCGACGACGAAAATGTCTATGATGCCGGCGACGACGCGACGGTGCAATGCAGCGCGATCATCATACGGCTCGATGGCCGGTATGATAGAAGCTTTCGCCTCTAAACTCTCGATCACAGTTTCGTCAATGACTTTCGCGGCCACCGCGCGCCGGGGCGGCGCTTCATCGCTTACAATCTCTGTCCGGCTCACTGTTTGTGGCTGAGATACGACGACGAGCCCGCGTTCGCGCGCGACTTCAGACGGTTTCTCAGGCTTCGGCAGCGGCACAGATGCCTGCGCCTCTAATGGCGCAAGTGTCGCCTCCGTTTGGTACTCGTCTTCAATGACACGCGCGGCCGCTGTGGCCGCGCCTCCGCTTCTGCCCGCACGCGGCGACGGCAGCGGAGATTGATGCGCACGTTCTATGCGACGCAGCGCAGCCGCCACCAATGGATTGATCTGCGGCACATCCGGCGAAGGCACAAGCCCTAATTGCTGCGCGGGAGGTTCAATGGAAGGCTGTGTGGGCTGGCGCGCTGCCTCTTCCGCCTCGCGTGCGCGTCGTTCCTGAATCTCACGCACGCGCTCGCTCAATTGCTTACGCCATTGCGGGCGTTTGCCTGATCCCGGAAATTCGATCAGCGTCGAAACGGTCGTTGCGGTCGTTGCGACCACAGCCGTGTCGCCGACACTCTCTTCCGCCACGAAAGCGGTCGCGCCCATTTTCTCTTCCTGGCCGTGAGCCGTCGAGGCTTGGGCCGCGGGCACAGCGGAACTCGTTAATGCCGGCGTTTTACACCTTGGACATATCTCCAGGCTGTTAGAGAAAACAGCGCGGCATGAGGGACACTGCATAGCTGAGCTTGCCTCCGTAAAAAATCGTCAAATTTGCTTCTTTGGGCCGGGAGAGGTAAAGCCGCTAAACCCAGGCCCCTTGCGGAGTCGCGGCGGATACTATCAGAATCTACTTTAAGTCGTCAACCAGAAAATATACTAGCCACTGTATTTGAGTACCAAGAGACTACAATATAGTGTGAGATTTAAAGAGAAAGAGAAAGCGGTATGAAAGAGTAAAACATTAGCATTAAAGCTTCAATCACACGGTTAAAGTGGTTGTCTGCCCGCGAAGCCCGTCTCAACGTCGTGCCACCATTCGATCTGTTCGCCTTCGCCCAGTTGCCAGCACAGAAGGATCACGCGCCCGTCGCGCAAAGAAGGGAAATCAATAAGGCCGCGCGTGTAATCCTTTAATTGAACTCCCAGTGTCTCGATCTCGCTCGTGTGCGTCGTCAATTCGATGAGAAGCGCTACGTACCTGGGGCCGTCCGTCATACCGCCGCCGCCTTGTTCTGCGCCTTCGGCGGCGTGTTTGGCGGCTTCCTGGTAAGAAAGCAGGCGACGATGTGCGCGCCGCACCGCTGCGAGTATGCGCCGCACGGTCGGAAGCAAAGCGTTAGCCTCTTCGACACTGAAGATTTTCATAAGGTAGCAGTCAGCAATCAGTAGTCAGTGGTCAGTAAAAGCTTTTTGCTGATTACTGATTGCTGACTACTATTTCCTAGTGCTCGTCCGTAATGCGTATGAATTCCGAGGGCGATGCAAACTGTTCTTCCTCTTCCTCCAGGCTGGCTTCGATCAAGACACGAGTGGCCGTCTGGCTGAAGCCATCGCCATGGTGATGGTGGTCGTCTGGCGACGACTCGACCGCTGTTTGAAGGAAAGCAGGGGCATGTGTGTCATCATGCAGGTCGCGCTCGTCGTAGCGCACGCCATGCGGAAACTCTTTGCGCACCTTATCGGCGATCTCGCCGAGGTCTATGAAGTAGTCGGCAACGTCTATAAGCTTCGGCGCTGTGTTCGAGCGAAAGCCTGCGACCTCGACGCGGCATCCCTTGTAAGCCACGGCGTTGACCGCATAGACGAAATCCTCGTCGCCGGAGACGAGCACGGCCGTGTCATAGCGTCCGGCAAGGCTGAGCATATCAACGGCAATCTCGACATCAAGGTTGGCCTTGCGCGTGCCATCGTAAAATGTCTTCAGCTCTTTCTGGATGACACGGAACCCGTTGCGGCGCATCCAGAGCAGAAAGCCCTGCTGGCGTTCCGCCCCTACGTCCACGCCCGTGTAGAAGAAGGCCCTGAGCAGACGACCGTCGCCGAGCAGCACTCGCAGTAGTTTATTGTAATCAATATCTATGTTGTGAAAACGCGCTGCGTGAAAAAGGTTGTTCCCGTCAATGAATACTGCGACTCTGCCACGATGCCCGAACTGCCACGAAATATTATTCGTCGGATCAAAGTTCATATTGTATGGGTGCTCCATAAAAGTGTAAATATCTACGGGATAGGATGCCGCCGCAAGGTGGCTCTGGTCAAGTGCAAATATGCTCGTTCAAATCAGGTCTGCGGTGTCGCGATGGCCGCGATGATTTTATTCGTCAGGGTGTTGAAATAGATTGTGCTCGACGCAAGCCCGTCTCCGATCACTATCTCCCAGGCGCGATGTAGTTCCAGCACAGCCGGCTCGCCCGCGCGAATCATCGGATAGATAACAAGCTCGCGCACTTTGACTTCTTCAATTCTCGTGATTGTATAAGTCTGCTGGGCGCCGGATGTATCCGTATAGGTGAAGGAGCGGCCGACAAGGTTTGTCGCAACTTGTTCCGCATTCAATCTTGGAGCGGGGCCGACGCGGGTTCGTTCCAGTTGCTCCACATCCGGGATGCATGTGCTGTTGATCTGTAGGATGCGGCGGTCGGGCGCGAAGCTGATCTCCAATTGGCCGTAGCCGCCGCGCAAAGGATAGCGGAATGGATGTTGCTCGTACCGCGCCTTTTTTGTTCCGTCAGCCAGATCGGTGCGCAAAACTAAAGAGAGTTGTTGCGCTTCAGCCCCGATGAGCGCTGCCTGGTCGGCGATAAAACGGCGCAGCGATTCGCGCGTCTCCTCCTCGTTCATGGCCGGCTCTGCACCCACCTTCGGAAGATAAAGTGGAGGGCTCAGCGGGGGGGTGCTTTTCAAAGTCTGCGTGAAAGGATGAAGCTCAGGCGCGGGCGCATTGTTGATGCCCTGCGAGCGCGTGAGATTGGCCCATGCGGTCAGGGCGGCCTCACGACGATCAGCCCTCTCTACAATCGTCGCATAGAGGAGCTCCGTTGAGCGTGGGCCAGCCGCGTCAGGCGGACGCGACGTGGCGGCGCACGCGCACATTGAAACGGCCAGCGCCACAGGGAGCGCAAAGCAAAGAACGCGCCCCCCCACAACTTTTCCCCGCACGATCCAGTTCATCATTGCTCGCCGGCAGAAACGATCCCGTTGTGAAAAAAAGTGAATGAAACCCCTCGCGCCTGGATTATACAGTATCGCGTATTCTTATCAACGATCATACATCTTTATGATTACAAGGCACGGCGCGCGGTCGTATAATCTCCTGGCCGGAGATAAAACTATTGACGATGGATGATGAAGAACAGATAGCCTGGCTCAAAGAGGCCGAGATGCTTCAACCGGAGACGCGCCCGTTTTCGCACGACCAGATGGTGCGATGCGAGCAGTGTCTGCGCGCCAACCCGCCGACGCGCACAGCTTGCCTCTATTGCGC
>JBKKAL010000295.1:0-27694 GCA_046714695.1 Pyrinomonadaceae bacterium | reverse complement strand
CCTTTCGTCTTCCCGTGCAGATACACACGCGCAGCGCCAATGCCAAATGGCTCGACGAAATCGCGCACACCAATCCTCTGTGGATTCACCCCGATCATGCCTCGCGTCTCAGCTTACGTACAGGCGACCTCGTTCGCGTCGAAACCGAGATAGGCTATTTCGTTGTCCGCGCCTGGGTCACCGAAGGCATACGACCCGATGTCGTGGCCTGTAGCCATCACATGGGACGCTGGAAACTCTCGGACGAGGGGCAACGTCAGTTGATGGCGACCGTCTCGCTTGCGCACGAGGGAAGCGAGTGGGGATTGAAACGTGAAAAGGGCGTCGCGCCTTACCGTTCGAGCGATCAGGACACGCTTCGCATCTGGTGGACGGACGTGGGCGTACATCAGAACTTAACCTTCCCCGTCCATCCCGATCCCGTCTCAGGCATGCACTGCTGGCATCAGGCCGTGCGGGTCAAGCGCGCCGAAGCAACGGATAAGTACGGCGATATTTCAGTTGACACACAAAAATCGCGCGAGGCCTACAAACGCTGGCTCGGCCTTACTCGCCCCGCCGACAAGCATTCACCAGACGGAACGCGCCGTCCCTACTGGCTCCTTCGCCCTCTCAAACCGGCGCGAGAATTTTATCGTTTGCCTGAAGAAAAAGAATTGGTGAGCTAGATGAGGAATCTGGCGAACATCAGCGTTAGTTAATCTTGTCTATTCGGCTCTCGATTTCCGCAAGGGAGATAGTCGGCGCATCGTATTCCACCGCTTTGGCGGCGCGCAGGTCGAGTAAATCTTCCACGTCAGCGAGCCATTCTTGCAGCGCGACGAATTTCTCGTAGGGCAGGACGGCAAACTCTTTTCTGCCGTTTTTGGTCAGGATTTCAGGATGTAGCTCAGGTCTGCTCATAGGTTTCTCACGAATACGCATATTACCAGATGATGGAACTCTTCCGCGCACTTGCTGTTTTGGCCGAGCCGCCTGTCGCGGAGACAGCGCATGTGGCCTCTGCTTTGGGGCTTGGGCCAATGCCGGACGCGGCGGCATACACGGAGTTGTTCGTCTTTCAGCTTTATCCCTACGCGTCTGTTTATCTGGGAGCGGAGGGGATGCTCGGCGGTGAGGCGCGCGACCGCGTGGCGGGTTTCTGGCGCGCTCTAGGAGAGACGCCGCCGGTCGAGCCTGATCATCTCTCTGTGATGCTCGCGCTGTATGCGCGTCTGATTGAGATGGAGGAGGATGAGAGCGACAGGGTGCGACGCGAGGGCTGGCACGGCGCGCGTAAGGCTTTTCTCTGGGAACATCTTCTTAGTTGGTTGCCGGTCTATTTGGATAAGCTCGGCGAGGTAGCCAGTGGCTTTTATCGAAGTTGGGGAGAGCTGTTGATGCAGGCGCTCGTCGCAGAGGCGCGAGCTTTGGGCGAGCAGGCGCGGCTTCCCCTTCACTTGCGCGATACGCCGGGACTCGTTGATCCACGAACGGGCGAGGTCGTAGATTTTTTGCAATCAGTGTTGAGTCCCGTGCGCAGCGGGATGATTCTGGTGCGGTCGGATTTGAGCAATGCTGCGCGCAGGCTCGGACTCGGATTGAGACTGGGCGAGCGCAAATACATACTCAAGGCGCTCTTCGGTCAGGACGGGGCGGCAGTGCTTGACTGGCTTGCGCAGGAAGCCTCGCGCTGGGCCGAGCGTCATGACGGGAGGCGTGAGCCGCTCGGAGCAGTTGCAGCGGTGTGGGAGGAAAAGGCCAGAGCTTCGGCCCGCCTCTTGAGAGAGCTTGAAGAGACAGCAAAAGCTGAACTTCCGAATGCCTTCACAAACTGACGCTCTCAGGCCGATCACTTGATCCTCAAATTTGGTATGGAGGAAAGCTTGCTGCCTGAGGAATATTCTCTGAGAGCGGGCCGTAGATGTGTTTTACCGGCGCTGATCCAAGCCTGAAAAAGCTTCACGAACTATCGAAGATGTGCTATAGAGACGCCTTGCCTAAAATCGAAAGTAAGCAGGGGACGCGAGCCGTTATCAAGCAAGCAGACTTTGATTCCTTTGAGGACAACTGCACCTACCAGAAGATGGAAACTTTCTTGCGCGACCTCTGTACTCTGCGCGCTGCTCTTACTGTAAATTTTTTGTCACATCTAAAAGGAGAAGATAGATGATCACAAGGCGACAAAAGCAGCTCGCGTTGCTTATGTTATTGGCGGCATTATTTATCACCGGCGCGACCTTTGATGAGCCAGTCATATCGGCCCGCCTGCAAAGCACTAAAACATTGCCCGGCACTACGTCTGATCCTTCGGGCAATTACAAAATCGCTTCCGCCACAGACCCCGACGGGGCAAAATACGGAGGCACTGTCGGCATATCGAAAATAGGAGATGCTTATCGTGTCCTATGGAAAACCGGAGGCAGTTCTTACGAAGGCATCGGCGTTCAGGTTGATGATACGCTGGCCGTCGGCTGGGGCTCCGGCAACGGCAGGCGCGGCGTCGTAGCATACAGAATCAACGGTGGAAAGCTTTCCGGCAGGTGGACTATGTCGGATATGAAGGGCGCGGTCGGAACAGAAGAGCTTGAGGGCGCGCCGGGACTTCAAGGCAGTTACAGGATCGTTCGGTCAACAGTGCCCGGCGCGAGTAGCGGGTACAGCGGCACGGTAAACATCAGCTCAAACGGGGATACATACATCATCGAGTGGAGACTGGCATCGGGCGAAAATTATAAGGGCGTCGGTATTCGACAGGGCGATGTTGTGGCGGTTGGCTGGGGTCTCGGGCCCGGCTCAGTGGCCGTCGCCAGTTACAGGCCGAAAGGCTCTATGCTTCAAGGTGTGTGGGCGATGCCCGGGGGAAGACGACTTGGATCGGAAACGTTAGGCAAGGGTTAGAAAAAGAACGCGACGGCGTTGAAATTTATCGGGCTACTTTCCTTCTGCCGTCCAAAGCTGAATCAATCATGCAAGCGCTTTATCAAATTATGAAGGTTTGACGCCGCTGCTCTACAACGTCACGCTCAACACGCCTGATCGCCCGACGGGCGTCCCAGTTCTCGTTACCCGCCCAAAGCCCGAAGCGGCTGCCACGAGGTTGCAGGTCGGCGACCGCGTCGCCGTCGGCCTTATGGCTTTCCGCGTGCTGCCTAATTTCGCCCTCTCATCCGAACGCGCCGGACGCATCGTGGATGCGCAAAAGTAAGACCGGGCGACGAGTGATCGGCGCGAGCCACTCCCCACGCGCCGCTTGTCACCCGTCCCTCTTTTGTTTAGCATTCGCGTATCGTAAAACTTGAGCGTGCGTGCCGGGAGGAGTTCTCGCCATAGACCCTGATACCAAAAGATATTTGATAGCCTTCGCGTGGGTCGTGATCGCCACTGTTCACGGGTACGGCGCGGCCTGGCTGGCGATTCGAATGCTCTTTCGCCCTTACAATCCTGTTAAATTCCTCGGTCTCACCATCTGGCCGCAGGGAATGATTCCGCGCCATCGCGAGCGACTGGCAGAGACCATCGGCAATGCCGTCGGCAATGAGCTGGTCTCGCAGGAGACAGTCCTCGATGCGCTGTTCGAAGCGGATTTCTTTCGCCGCAAAGTCGAAAGTTTTATGGCCTCATACACGAACGACCTGCTTAGCACAACTTACCCTTCGCTCATCGAGGCGCTGCCGGCGGCCGCACGCGCCCCCGTCCTTGATGCCGTCTCCGCGCTGCAATACCGCCTCGCCGATTACATCGCAAACATTTTGAAGGGTGAGGAAGCAGCCGCCGCGCTGACAGATTTTATAGACCGGAGAGTTGACGAACTGCTGGCGCAACGCTTGAACGATGCCGTTAGCCCAGAGGCTTTTGATAATCTTCTGGGTTTCGTCGAGGAGCGCTTTCGCGGCCTCGTCACAGAGGAGCAGTTTGAGGGAAAGATCAGGGACTTCGTCGGCGCGCGCATCACGGAAGTGGCACACAGCCAGGCGACCCTCGCCGAAGTCTTTACGCCTGAGACGGTCGCGCTCATCAAAGAAAGAGTTGACCGCGAAGTCCCGCCCATCGTTTATCATCTGGCGGAGATCGCGACGAGCCAGGGCACGCGCACGCAGATTGGCGGCCTGATCAAACGCGAGGTTGACGATTACTACGCGCAGCTCTCGTTCTTCAAAAAAATATTTATCTCGCGCGAGCGCATTCACTCGGAAGTTGACGATATGGTCAACAAGACCCTGCCGCGCCGCGTCGAAGAGTTCCTGCGCGGCGAGGCGTTCGAGCAACGGGCCGAAGAGTTCCTGAACACGACGATTGACAACGTGCTCGCGCGACCCATCAACGAGCTTGTCGGGCAGCTTGCGCCGGACAAACTGGAGATGGTCAAGGATCAGGTGACGGGTCGCATACTGTTGCTCGCGCGCAGCCCTGAGCTTCAGACTTCTGTCTCCGCTTATGCGACGGATGCGCTCGCGCGACTGCGCCCGCACAGTTTGCGCGCGCTCCTGCAATACATCAGCCCGGACAGCGCGCCGCGCTTGAAAAGTTTTCTGGCCAAAAGCCTGCTCGGCGTGATCGCACGCGAAGAGACTGCGCGCGCCATCAATGCCATTCTGCACGCGCAGATCGAGCGCCTTCTGTCCGCGCCCATCGGACGCCTCTCCGATCATGTGTCGGAAAGCGCGGTCAACCGCGCTGCGGCGGCGCTCACCGAGCGCATCACGGCGGCCGCGCGGGAACGACTCCCTGCCGCCATCTCAGAATTCGATGTCGGCGGCATCGTTCGCCGGAAAGTCTCCGACTATCCACTGGAGAAACTGGAGGAGTTGGTGCTCTCCGTGGCCCAGCAACACCTGAAGAAGATTGAGCTGTTCGGCGCAATCATCGGATTGATGATCGGGCTGCTTCAAGCAGCCTATATCCTGGCTGGTGCGCCCGGTCATTGATGCGAGAAAACGTGTGTTTGACGAAACGTCGTCGCGCGCGAAATTTCCAGAGCCGCCTTGCCCTTCTTGTCGTAAGCTGATCTTTCGGTTGATGTAATGAGCATTGAAAGCGAGAGAGCATGAACAGCGTCAAATGTCCGCAATGCGGATTGGTCAACTGGGGAGCGCCGCCCCTCTGTAAACGTTGCGGGCGCAGCTTTGACGGTGTCTCCGCGCAAGATTTCGTTTCGATCCCCGCCGGTGAGCAGACCTTTGCTCTGGGCTACCCAGTTGATGCGGCGATCACTCTCGCGCAGGAAACAGAGCAGACGCGAAAGGTCTGGAAGTGGTTCGTCATCTACTGCGTGCTCATGACTCTGCTCTATCTGACCCTTGCCGGGGTCGGAGCCTTCATGCTGTTCTTCGATGCCAGCTCCGTAAGGAATAGAGACGTAGAAGAATTACGGATACAGGGAATGCTTTTTCTCCTCGTCGGTGTGGTCTTGATGATCCTTTATGCGATAGGGCCATTCCTTAAGGGTAAATCCGGGGGCTGGGTTTTCGGGATAGTGCTGATCGCCATCGGCATGACCAGTTGCTGCCTCTGGCCTATCACTATTCCCCTCTTGATTCAATGGATCAAGCCGGAGATGAAGCGTGCGTTCGGACAATTCTGAAGCCACCGCGCTTGAGAACAGGTATGAATCAAAGTAATGAACGGGCCGCACGATCTTTCGTGGACTTGAGCCATGATGTCGAGCACGGGATGATCACCTACAAAGGATTGCCTGCGCCAATCGTCTCCGATTACCTCAGCCGCGAAGAGTCTAGAAAACATTATGCAGAGGGCACGGAGTTTCATATCGGAAGAATCGAGATGGTCGCCAATACCGGCACGTATCTGGATTCGCCCTTTCACAGGTACGCCGATGGACGCGACCTCTCGGAGCTGCCGCTCTCAACAATTGCAGACCTTGAAGGCGTCTGTCTTCGAGCCGGTAACCTCTCCGGTGGGGGCGTTGATCTTTCGGTCTTTGAGGAGGTTGATCTTGCGGGCAAGGCCGTTCTGGTGCATACGGGTTGGGACGTTCATTGGGGACGGGAGCGTTACTTCGAGGGCCATCCGTTTTTGACAAAGGATACGGCGCGATTTCTGGTTGACGCCGGAGCAAGGCTCGTCGGCATAGACTCTTACAATATTGACGACACCAGGGACTCTTCGCGTCCCGTTCACTCAATCCTTCTGAGAGCCAATGTTCCGGTCGTCGAGCATCTCTGCAATCTTGACGCTCTGCCCGCCAGCGGCTTCAGGTTTTTCGCCGTCCCGGTCAAAGTCAAAGGCTTCGGGACATTTCCTGTGCGGGCGTTCGGCATTATTCAGAAACAGCAATGAGAGCGCGTATCGTCTGGCTGCTTCTGTGCGCCATCTGGGGCTCCACCTGGTTATTTATCAAGCTCGGACTGCGTGATCTGCCGCCCATAAGCTTCGCCGGCATCCGCTTCGTTATTGCCTCCCTGATCCTGCTCGCTATCGTCGCCATCAGACGCCGTCCCATTCCGCGCGCCCCTGGTGATTGGACGCTCATCGCCGCCACAGGCGTACTGTCCTTCGCAATCAATTACGGTCTGCTGTTCTGGGGCGAGCAGTACATCTCTTCTGGGCTCGCCGCGCTGCTGCAAACGACCATCCCGGCCTTCGGTCTCCTGATCGCGCATCTGCATTTGCCGGAAGAGCGCCTGACGCTCGTCAACGTCTCCGGCGTGGTGTTGGGGATCGCGGGCGTCGGCGTGATATTTTCCAACCAGTTGAGCGTCGAAGGGCCGCTCGCTCTGTGGGGCAGCGCGGCCATCGTCGCGGGCGCATTCTGCGCGGCATACTCCAACGTGCTCATCAAAGCGCGCGGCGGGCATCTAGACCCGGCGCTAATGGCTGCCGGGCAGATGATCTTCGGTCTCGTCCCGCTGCTTATAGTGGGAATCCTGACCGAAGGCAATCCGCTCCTTTTCAACTGGACGCCGCTGGCGATTGTCTCTTTGCTTTATCTGGTGCTGGTGGGCTCCGTCATCGCATTCATGCTCTACTACTGGCTGGTCAGGAATATGGATGTGACAAAGACGATGCTGATTGCGCTCGTCACGCCGCTCATTGCAGTGATACTAGGGCTTATCGTGCTCGACGAAAGATTGTCCTGGCGGACTGTTCTGGGCGGCGCGTGTATCATGCTGGGCATCGGCATCATCGTGCTGCGGCGAATCAGAGAGCGCGCTCTTGGAAGGGTTCCTCCGATCCCGCACGAGGGGAGCGATTCGGTTTGAGCCGGAAGCCTCGCGTATGAAAACACCATCTTGATCTCTATAATAGAACGTTATGGATAAGCCGCAGACGAGAAAGCGACCCGCGCTTATCACTATCATCTGCCTTTTAGCTCTTCTTGGTATTATCGGCGTTCTGCGAAATGTGTTCTTCGCTCCGGGCATCAGGGCGGTCGGAGGAGGGTTTCGATTCTACTTTTTGTTTCAAGTGGCTCTCGTGCTTGTCGCTTCCATCGGTTTATGGAAGATGAAGAAGTGGAGCATATATCTTTGCATCTTGCTAATCGTCGAGGCACAGGTTGTGATGATTCTGATGGGTGTCTGGGGGATTCTTTCGCTGGCAGTGTTCTCAGGTTTGCTGGCCATCCTGCTCTACTACTTACCTCAGACGGATTGAAAACGGCGGGGCAGGGGCACGTCCAGCGTGACAACGCCGGGATGCTTGTGCCGGAAGGGTTGAATGAGATAGCGTTGTCTGATAACAAGATTAGGCAGGCCATACAGTGAAGAAAGCAAGGGGTGAATCCGGCATGACAGTTGAGAATCAATCTGCTAATGAACGACTCCCGGCAGGCAAAGCCCATAATTCGGCAGTGTCCGATGTGGATCACCACGGTCGGCAGCTTGAGACGATCTGTAACAATGCTACCGTCTCGCTCTTTATCATGGACGAGCGCCAGCACTGCACCTATATGAATCCGGCGGCGGAAAAACTGACCGGGTACACGCTCGCGGAGGTAAGTGACCGCCCGTTGCATTATTTTGTCCATCATACACGGCCCGACGGCAGTCCTTACCCGCTCGAAGAATGTCCTATCAATCAGGCGTTTCCCCGTAATCGTCAGGCGCAGGGCGAAGAGGTTTTCGTCCATAAAGACGGCTCGTTCTACTCTGTGTCTTTTGTCGCCAGTCCGCTGCGCGAAGAGAGCGCCACCACGGGTACGATCATCGAAGTCCGTGAGAGTACGCGGGAGAAACGTGCGGAAGAAGAATTACGCAAAGCGACGGCCCGCACACTTAATACTCTAGACCGCATCGCCGACGGGTTTATGGCCTTCGACCGGCAGTGGTCTATCACTTATCTGAATCGGCAGGCAGCGCAACTGATGCTGCGCCTGGAGAAGAATCCCGAAGAGTTGATTGGCAGGAATATCTGGGACGAGTTTCCAGACCTTGTCGGCTCGAAAGCATACGAGGAGTATCACAGAGCCGTGACGGAACAGATGCCTGTCAACTTTGAATTGTTCTATCCACCGCTTGACTGTTATTTCGACATTCGCGCCTTTCCTTCTCAGGATGGGCTATCGGTTTATCTTCAGAACATCACGGAGCGCAAGCGCGCAGATGAATCCCTGCGCGAGCGAGCGCGAACAGCAATGCTGGGCGCAGATGTCGGTCTGGCGCTGACTCAAGGCGCGACCATCCGGGACATGCTGAACCGTTGCGCCGAAGGCATCGTTCAACATCTGGACGCAGCGTTCGCGCGCGTCTGGACGCTTAATGCAGAGGAGAATGTTCTGGAATTGCAGGCGAGCGCGGGGATGTACACGCACACCAACGGCCCGCATGGCCGCGTTCCCGTCGGACAATTCAAGATCGGCCTGATCGCAGAGGAGCGCAAACCTCATCTGACGAACGCGGTCGTCGGCGACGAGCGCGTCGGAGATCAGGAGTGGGCCAAAAGGGAAGGGATGATCGCCTTTGCGGGCTATCCATTGATCGTTGATGACAGGCTGGTCGGAGTGATAGGGATGTTTGCCCGCAAAATGCTCTCGGAAGCCGTCCTTCAGGCGATGAGCGCGGTCGCGAATGACATTGCGCTGGGCATCGTGCGCAAACGTGCCGAAGAGGATCGAGAAAGGCTGCAACAAGAGATCATCGGCATGCAAAGGTCTTTGCTGGCTGAATTGTCCACGCCTCTGATCCCGATCAGGGATGGGATTGTGGTGATGCCGCTGATCGGGACGATGAATGAAGAACGCGCCGCGCAGATGCTCGAAACTTTGCTCAAGGGAGTAACTGCGAGCTGCGCGCGGGTCGCCATCCTGGACATCACCGGAGTCCATGCGGTTGACGCTCAGGTCGCCAACGTGTTGGTGATGGCCGCGCACGCCGTGCAATTGCTCGGCACGGAAATTGTGATTACAGGTATCCGCGCCAACGTGGCTCAGACATTGGTGCGGCTCCGGGTTGATTTGCAGGGCATCGTGACGCGCAGAGATTTACAGAGTGGGATTGAGCACGCAGAAAAGCTTTCATCAAGAATGACTCGACCAAAACATGATCAGAGAACATAAGACGCGATCCAGAACCGAGATGTTGGAAAAGCCTGCCATTTTTATCCTGACCTCAAGCTCAAATGTTTGCCCCATTCCGCGATTAGTCCCGGAACTGTTTTCAGCAGGATTCACACGGGTGTGAATTTTCTGCCGATCGCGTTCGTGCCCGTGTGCCTGATAATTTTCAGATAAGTGAGGAGGAGCGATGCAGAGAGTCTTGACACGCCGATTTCTTTTGAGCGACCTGATGATTCTCTCCTACCTTGCGCTGTTCAAGCTCCTGCTGCATTTCGCGACCAACACCAGGTACGGTTATTTCCGGGACGAGATGTATTACCTGGCGTGCGGCGAGCATCTGGATTGGGGATATGTTGACCAGTCTCCGCTGATCGCGCTGGTGGCATGGGCCAGTCGCGCTCTCCTTGGAGGTTCGCTCTTCGCGGTGCGCTTCTTTCCGGCGGTCGCAGGCGCTGCGCTGGTCTTCGTCACTGGCCTCATCGTGCGCGAGCTTGGCGGAGGCTGTTTCAGTATTATCCTTGCCTGCCTGGCGGTCATCATCTCACCCAACTTTCTTTATCTACACACGGTGCTAACGATGAATGCGTTCGAGCCGCTCTTTTGGACGCTCGGCGCATACATCCTGATTCTCCTGTTTAAGGGAGGAGATCAAAAGCTCTGGCTGCTCTTCGGTCTGGTGGCGGGCGTGGGGCTGATGAACAAGCATACGACGTTATTCTTCGGCGCAGGTGTCGTCGCCGGTTTGCTGCTCACGCCAGCGCGCCGATTCTTCAAGAGTAAATGGCTCTGGCTTGGCGGTCTCGTTGCACTCCTCATCTTCCTGCCGAACATCATCTGGCAGATCAAGCACGATTGGCCCACCATTGAGGTCTTGCGCAACGCCGACGAGAATCAGAATCTTCCATTCTCTCCGTGGGGATTTTTGATGGGACAGATCGTATTGACGCATTTCCTAAGCGTTCCCATCTGGCTCAGTGGGCTCTTTTTCTACCTCTTCACAAACGAAGGAAGACCGTACCGCTCTCTCGGCTGGACATACGTCTCGATGTTTCTTCTCTTCGTCGTCCTGCGCGGCAAGGTCTATTACCTGACGCCGATCTACCCTGTGCTCTTAGCGCCGGGCGCTCTTCTGATAGAGAGTTTTATTCGCGAGCGCAGTTGGAACTGGCTAAAGCCCGTCACGGTCGCAGTGCTCTTTGCCGGCGGCGCGATCACCGCGCCGCTCACGCTTCCACTGCTTCCCGTCGAGACCTACATCAAGTATGCCGGAACTCTGGGTCTCGAGGGCGTGAAGACGGAAAAACTGAAGATGGGAAAACTGCCGCAGCATTACGCGGACATGTTCGGCTGGGAGGAGATGGTCGCCACGGTCGCGCAGGTCTATCACAGTCTTTCGCCGGAAGAGAAGGCCAAGTGCGCTATCTTCGCCAGCAATTTCGGAGAGGCCGGGGCCATTGATCTCTTCGGCGCAAAGTACGGGTTGCCGAAAGCCATCGGCAAACATCAGAACTATTTTCTCTGGGGGCCGAGGGATTACACAGGCGAGGTGATGATCACGGTCGGGGAAGAGCTGAACGATATCAGGAAAGTTTACGCCGAGGCGGAACAGGCGGCCACCTTCATCAACGAATATGTCATGCCCTATGAGAATAACCTGCCGATCTTTATCTGCCGCAGCCCGCGCGCGCCGCTCAAAGAGATTTGGCCCGAAGTCAAATGCTACAGTTGCTGATCGTTCGGCAATCATTCCGCAGAAGCGTAAGGGCTGAAAGAGCGAGAGTGCTCGCAGTGTCTCTCGCAAAAACTGCGCTGGCGCTCGCCTCAACTGAACTATTGACTTCGCTTCCGAATTGGAATAGATAAGTGCCATCCTCGCGCGCTCACTTGTGACGCTTCCGCCGCACGCTTTTTTTTTGAGCCCGGGCGACAAACAGGCAACACAGGACATTCAAGCCGATAGGACTCACGCGAACTTTTCCATTGATCTGCTCAGGCGGATCAGATGTTTTCCCACCCATCCTCGGGCGGAAAGGAACAAGCGATGAACTTCACCAATAGAAAAAAGGCCTCGGTTCTTTTACTCACTCTCGGCGTATTGATGCTCTCAACCCAGTCCGTTCTGGCTGTGCAGCGCGTCCTGCCCAACCCGGCCGTCATCTTGCTGACCCCGGCTTACTATCAGCAGGGAGGCAAGCAATGGACGCGCTATAACCTGATGGTGACAAATTACGACGCCTATCCGAACGAGCTTTTCGCCGCCTCACCAAAGCTCCCGCCGTGCGGTCAAAATACGGCGGCGGCACGCACGTGGGTGGAAATTACTGACAGCAATGGCAAGCGCCTCTATGGCTTTTGTGCGCTCGCCACCAACAACGATCTGACCAAGATATGGTTCGCCATCGAGACCGACACGGTCCCTCCGAGCTGGGTCTACGTGATTTTAAACGACCGCTTGACGGGCAAAACATACAAATCGAGTCTCGTCGAAACGACGGAATAGAATCGCGCGTTTTCGTTAACATCAATTCTCTGTTCATCATCTTCGACCGAATCTTTGTTGATGAATAGGAACCTCCGAGCCGGACAAGAAAGTCGCGGCCCCTTTGACTGAGGGTTAGGTTTTAACCTGCTTTCGCGAACCCACGCTTCAGCGAGCGCTCGCGCAACAAAACGAGGCCGGGGCAGCTAGCTGGCATGTGGGCTGCCCCGCCGCGTTCAGTAGGGCCTTCGCCTGTTCATCCCCGGCTCACCTCCATGTTATGCTTGGGGGCAAGCCCAAGCGCAACCGGACTAAGGTCAGGGGTGAAATTGGAAATACATCTTGAGGTGCGGTCCATCCAAGGAGATTTTAAGCGTGAGAATTAGATGGTCTTCGGTCGGAAGCTTCTTGTTTATTCTGGCCCTTTCGCTTCCCGCATTTATTTATGCTCAGCAAGGCAGAACGTCTAAACCTTCCGGGGGCGGCACTGCGGTGACGGGTGATACCAATCGTACATCGCGGCCCAATGACGCGACACCTCCGGCCTCCACCGCCACGGTTGAGCGACAGGTCGCAGAGGCTTTGACGGTCATTCAGGATAATTACATTGACGGGACGAGGCTGGATTACAACGCCGTCTTCAAATCCTCGATCACCGGCATGCTGCGCTCGCTCGATCCGCATTCGGATTATTTCGACGCGGCGGAGTTTGAGGCGTTTCGCACAGAGCAGCGCTCGGAATACTTCGGCATCGGCGCGACCATCGGCGACCTGACCGAAGGTGATCGCACTGAGACCTTCATTCGCGCGACTTTCGCGAATGCTCCGGCACACCGCGCCGGCCTGCGCTACGGCGACCACATCGTTGAGGTGGACGGCAAGTCAATGCGCGGCAAGCCCTACCCGGAAGTGCGCCAGCATCTTTTGGGGCCGCGCGGCTCAATCGTCAAAGTGACGGTCGAACATCCGAATGGAAAGATAGAAACCGTCCAGATCACGCGCGATGCCGTGGCGCAGCCTTCGATTCCGGAGGTCTATATGATTCGGCCCGGCGTCGGCTACGTGGCGATGACCGGCGGATTCAACCTCACGACAGCCGAAGAGTTCAGGGCGGCGCTTGAGGAGTTACAGTCGCAGGGCATGAAGATGCTGGTGCTCGACCTGCGCGGCAATCGCGGCGGTCTGCTTATTCAAGCCGTGCGCGTTGCCAACACCTTTCTGCAAAGAGGCCAGTTGATTGTCGCGCAGAAGGGGCGCATCGAAGGCAGCTCGGAACGCTACGAGGCCGTCAATAACGCGCCGAACACGACGCCGCTCGTCGTTTTGATTGACCGCTCCTCAGCCTCCGCTGCCGAGATTGTTGCCGGTGCGCTACAGGATCATGACCGCGCGTTGATCGTCGGCGAGACAAGCTTCGGCAAAGGATTGGTACAGCTTCCTTTTCAGGTCGGCTACGGCTCGGCGCTGCTTTTGACCATCGCCAAGTATTACACGCCATCGGGACGCCTTATCCAGCGCGATTATACGAACGCCGGATTCTACGATTACTACACGCGCGGCGGCTCGCTCAACTCGAATCCGCAGCAACGCCCGCCCGCGCCCCTCGGCCCCGAGAGCCGCACCGATACTGGCCGCACTGTCTATGGCGGCGGCGGCATCATGCCCGATGAAACGGTCACTCCGCGTACCACAACCAGTGTGCAGCAGCGACTGGTTGATCCTGTCTTCGGCTTCGCGCTTGAACTGGCGAGCGGGCGGCAGCCGGGGTTCAATGCTTATCAAGTGCAGCGTCCGATTAATTTCAATCACGATCTGACGGCGAACGATTTTCCCGTCACGGATGCGCTCTTCAAGGCATTCAAGGATTACGTTGCGCGCAAACCCATGTTCAAGCTCAATGCCGCGCAGCTTGACCGTGACCGTGCCTATATTGAGCTTCGCCTGCGTTACGAGCTTGGAACGGCCGCCTTCGGTGCGATCTCCGCTTTGCAGGTCTTCAATACCGACGATCCGCAGATCGCGCGGGCCATTGACATGCTCCCGCGCGCCCGCGAGCTTGCGCTGGCGGCACAGCGTATTCGCAATCCATCCTGAAAGAAGGGATGAGGGATGAAATAAGAAGCATCCGACTTTCGATTCATCCCTCATTGACCTTCGCGCGCAGAGGAGCGAGGCTCCGGCCTCGCTCTCGATTACTAAAGTTCACCGAGCAGACGGAGGCCGCTTGCCGGTGAGCGCCGGGCATCCGTTATGATCAACCATTATGTTTGACCGAATTTTTGCCGCGTTCCTCCCCGCGCGCCCCCTTCGGCGGCAACGGCCACTGTTATTACTATCAGCACGGCTTTGCCTGGGGCTGGCGCTGTGCATTGCCTGTGCTCTGCCCGCCCGTGCCCAGGCAATCGAACGCGACATTACTGCGACGGATAGGTCTGAGATCACGATCAATAATCGTAATGGTCGTGTTCGCGTCGTGGCCTCTGCCGATCAGCAGGGGAAGATTTCCATCAAAGCCGAATCGCCCGGCGCGCCCGTCCTCGATGGCGACATCGTGACGAAAGCCGAAGGCGGCGGCGTCCATATAGACGTGCGCGCGCGCGCGGAGCGTGATCGCATAGACCTTATCGTGCGCGTGCCCGAACGCACCAAACTTCACGTCGAGAGCGAGGCCGGAGCAGTCGAAGTGCTCGGCAATATCGCTTCGGCTGAAGTCCAGACCAACACGGGAACGATTCTCGGCAACGTGCCGCTCGATTCCGTTAACTACAACTTTCTCTGGCAGGCGAGCCGCCCGCGCTTTTTCAGCGATGTCGAATTGCCTCCGGTCAAGGAGAAAGCCGGCGGTTGGTACTCTATCTCGGGGCGTATCGGCGATAAGAAGGCAGAGAAGGATTTGCGCGTTCGCCTGGAGTTCTCGACGCTGCGCGGCGTCATTCTCTTCAACGTTGATCCGAGCATGGTCCCGCCGGATTTACGCGAGCGCGCGTTGACGGAAGCGGCGCGCGCCATCGTCCGCAGCGGAGATAGCCAACTGGTTGAAGCCGTGCGCAAAGTCTCGCCGCGCATGTTCGGCGAGTACGCCAATACGCTTCCGCCGATGAAAGAAGCTCCGACACTGGTCGCGCGTCACGCGCCCGGCGAGATCGCCTCGGCAGTCGCGCCGCAGTTGATGCGCCTGAACGCGAGCGTGACGGATAGAACGGGGCGCGCCATCAGCGGCCTCGGTGCCGCAGACTTCTCCGTCTTCGAGAACGGCAAGGAGCGCAAGATTACGGAAGTAGCGCCGACCAATGCTCCATTCAATCTTGTGCTTCTGCTCGATGTTTCCGGCAGCGTCGAAGAGCGCATAGATTTTATCCGCAAAGCGGCGCGCAATTTTCTCAACACCGTCGGTTCGCAGGATCGCATCGCGATCATCAGCTTTCGCGACGATGTACAGATTATCTCCGATTTTACAACCGACCGCGCTTTGCTCTCCGAGCGTCTGAATCAGATTGAAGCGGGCGGCCCGACTGCCGTTCATGACGCTATCGCTTACGTGCTCGTCGAGCAGCTAAAACAACTGCGCGGCGAGCGCACGGCAATCGTTATCCTGTCCGACGGCGACGATAACAAGTCCTTCGTCCCCTTCAAGACGCTGCTCGATTCGGTGTACGAATCCGGCGCATTGATCTACCCGCTCTATCTTCCATCTGGTCTGATACCGGAAGCGAGCGTGCCCGCGCCCAACGTCACACTCGATCCTTTGCGCACGCGCTATCTGACGCTGACGACGCGCGCCGATGAAGAGGGGCGTAAGCTGGCAGAGGTTTCCGGCGGCATCTACTACCCGATCAAATATATAAATGATCTACAGCGCGCTTATGATGATGTCGTCGCGCAGTTGCGTATGGCTTATACCATCACGTACGTCTCAAGCGCCGACAGTGCCGGTGCGGGCGACCGACGCCTCAGAGTAAAAGCCAACCGCGAGGGCGCATCTGTTCGGCTGAGCCCGGCGATAAGCGTGAACGCCGGTAAAGACGAAAGCGGAAGAATGCAGCAAGAATAATTGAGAGGAGGGAGGCGACATTGCTCAAGTTGAATCAGCACATTTTCATCCTTCATCTCTCATCCTTACGCATCGCCTTTCTGCGATGAAGAATCCTTTACTCCTTTCACTGTTCGATGAAACGGAGCGACGCCCGCTTACGGTCTCGGAACTGACAGCGCAGGTGCGCGCTGCCGTTCAGTCACGTTTCGCCTCCGTCTGGGTTGAAGGCGAAGTCTCCAACTTCCGCGCGCACACTTCGGGCCACTGGTATTTCACGATCAAGGATGAAACAGCGCAGCTTCGCGCCACCTGCTTTCGCAATACCAACCGGGCGATACGTTTTCGCCCGTCGGACGGACTTCAGTTGCGCGCGCGCGGTCGCCTTACGGTCTATGAGCCGCGCGGCGAGTACGAACTGGATGTCGAGGCGCTTGAACCCGTGGGTGCGGGAGCTTTGCGCGTCGCTTTCGAGCAGATGCGCGACCGCCTTTCCGCCGAAGGGCTCTTCAATGAAGAGCTGAAGCGCCCGCTCCCGCTTTTCCCGCGCCGCATAGGCGTTGTTACTTCGCAGAGCGGCGCGGCCATACGCGACATCCTGAACGTCATCGCGCGCCGTACGCGCACAGTACATGTGCTGTTTGCGCCCGCGCGCGTTCAGGGCGAGGGCGCGGCCCAGGAGATTGCGCGTGCCATCGAACTCCTGAACCGTTATCATCTGGAGGCAACAATCAACGGCCGCCCGGAAGAAGGTGTGGATGCGATAATCGTGGGCCGTGGCGGCGGTTCGGCGGAAGACCTCTGGGCCTTTAACGAGGAAGAGGTCGCCCGTGCGATCCGCGCCTCAGCTATTCCGGTGATCTCCGCGGTGGGCCACGAGACGGACTCATCCATTGCAGACCTTGTCGCAGACGTGCGCGCCCCCACGCCGTCCGCTGCTGCCGAACTGGTCGCCGCCCGCGAAGACGAGCTTGAGGCTTATGTCATCGGCCTGACACGCGACCTCTTGCGCGCCGTCCGCTTCCGCGTTATGAACGGGCGCACGCGCGTGGCCGAAGCGGCGATGTCGCCGGGCTTCGACGAGGTGCGGGAAAGACTGCGGGCGGCGGGCGCAACCGTTGACGCGGCGAGTCATCGGCTCGAAACTCTAATGACCCGCGCGGCCGCGCGCGCGCGCCGCAGCACAGATGCTCTCGTCTGTAGATTGTCGCCCTCAAGACTTGGCGCGCGCGTGTCCCGTGCACGTGTGCGCTTCGCGCTTCTGCGCGCCGCCCGTGATGCGGCCATCTCAGGCCGTCTCAATGATGAGCGTGCGCGCCTGGCCGTCGCGGTCGCTTCGCTCGATGCTTTATCGCCGCTCGCAGTGCTCCAACGCGGTTATGCGCTGGCGCGCAGTATTAATAGTACAGATGGCCGTCTCCTGCGCGATGCTCGCGCGGTCAAGATCGGAGATGTTGTCCATCTGCGTTTAGCCGCCGGCGCTTTAGTTTGCCGTGTCGAGAAACAGGAGAACAACTGATGTCCGCCCCCATTAATGAAGACAAGAGGACTAGCCGGAAGAGAAGCCGCATCGTCGTTGATTTTGATAAGGCAAAAGAGTTTGTGCAACACCCGATGGCACACATGCCGGGGCGCGGAAGCCGTGGAGGGCGTATCCTGCTGATCGTCGCCATCGTGCTCGGCGTGCTGCTCGCAGGGCTCATCGCGGGTGGTTACTTTTACTGGCAAAGCTACAAAACCCGCCCGGCTTACAGTCTCGCACTGCTGGTTGACGCGACGCAGCGCAATGATCAGCCGGTCTTCGATCAGATCGTGGACATAGACAAGATCGTGGAGAACTTCGTGCCGCAGGTGACGGAAAAAGCCATCGGGCAGTATGCTGCGGCACTGACCGCACCCATTCGTAAACAGGTCGAACAACTAGTGCCGAAGCTCTTGCCCGGCGTCAAACAGAAGGTGCGCGACGAGGTCTCCAAGCATGTTAAAGAGATGTCTGCGCGCGCAGGCAATATGCCGTTCCCGCTCGTCGCGTTGGGAGTACCCTATGTCGTCGGGATCAAAGAAGAAGCAGATGCCGCAACTGTTGACGTGACCCTCAAAGATCGCCCTGTCCAATTGACGATGCAGCGTAACGGCGAGCAGTGGAAAATAGTCGCCGTCAAAGATGACGCGCTCGCCGCAAGTATTGTTGACGAGATAGCCAAGAACTTACCGGCCATCGGCTCGGAACTGGAAAATGAAATACGTAGAAATCTGCCCGGCGGCGTGTCGGATCTTTTAGGAGATCAGGGGAATAATAATCAGCAGCGGCGAAGGCGGCGGTAATAAGCAGAAAGGAAAAAGTAAAAAGGGTAAAAGGCAAAAAGGAGAAACAGAACGAAGCGGTACGGCTTCTTTGACTTTTACCCTTTGTCTTCTTCCTGTAGTTCTCGGTCGAGGATGGAAATGAAAAAGACGGAAGCGCAAAATAAAAATTTTGAAGCGGGGCTCGCGGCACTGGAAAAGATCGTGCGCGAGCTGGAGCACGGCGATCTGCCGCTCGAAGAGAGTCTCAAGCTGTTTGAGGAAGGAGTCCGCCTTTCGCGCCAGTGCCAGGAGAGATTGAATCAGGCCGAGCGGCGTATAGAGGTTCTGCTACGCGACAGCGAGGGCCGTCCTGTGTTGAGCGCCTTCGATGAAGAGACAGAGCTGCGTGTCGCGGACGCAGGTGATGCGGAGGGTGATGAGAGCGTCTTCTGAAGCCTTTCCGGCGGCGAGCGCGAGCGACGTGCGCGACTTCCTCTCACACTGTCGTGAGCAGACGGACGCGCGGCTCGATGATCTCGTTCCGGCAGAGGAGATTGACCCTGTCACGGTTCACCGGGCGATTCGCTGGAGTCTCTTTGCGGGCGGTGAGCGTCTGAGGCCCGCGCTGTTGCTGGCCGCAGGCCGCGCCTTCGGCGCTGAAGACAACCTTCTGCTCGACACCGCCTGCGCGCTGGAGATGATTCACACCTACTCGTTGATTCATGACGACCTGCCCTCGATGGATGACGACGAGTTGAGGCGCGGGCACCCCACCTGTCACATACGTTTCGGTGAAGCGACCGCGATTCTCGCCGGAGATGCCTTGCAGACCCTCGCCTTTCAAACAATCGCGGAGGCAGAGGGGCTGAGCGCCGAAGTGCGCGTCCACGTTATTAGCGAGGTGGCACGTGCGGCCGGCACGCCGCTTGGAATGGTCGCCGGACAGGCCTTCGATCTCGCCGCCGAGTCCCGCGAAGTAACAGGCGACGAGCTGGAACGCATTCATCATCACAAAACAGGCGCGCTCATTACTGCCGCCACTCGTTGCGGCGCGCTCATCGCCGGAGCACGCGCAGACGAGTTGGAAGCCGTCACGCGGTACGGCACGGCGCTCGGACTGCTCTTTCAGATCACAGACGATCTGTTGGACGTGACGGCCACCGCCGAAGACCTGGGAAAGACACCCGGTAAAGACGAGCGTGCGAGCAAGGCCACGTACCCGTCGCTCTACGGCATTGATGCCACACGCACGCGCGCCAGCGCCGTCCACAGCCGGGCATGCGCGGCGCTTGAACAGATCGAAGGGCAGACCCGTACCCTGCGCGGCATCGCAGACTTTATTCTTGAACGGCGCGCGTAATCTTTTGCCCCCGGTAAAAAATTATTGCGTTTCACACCGCAGAAGGTTTAAGCTGCCTGCCTGTTATCGCTTCCCACGCCGGGCATCCTCCACGGCTTTCCGGCGGACATTCGACACACTACAACCGGGCCGCACGCGAGTTGCTCACGGCAGCCTGGAATAACTAAGATTAAACGCACTCTACTTAGAACAGTGACAATGCGTTTTGCAAAATACTCAGCGCGACCGCCGTCAACGGATCAATAGACGTGGTTGCCGGAGTGCTTATATCACCTGACGCAGAGGGTTGGCTTGGGGATGATGTAACGCCCGGAAATTCTATGTCGCCTGCAAAAGCAGAAAGAGCGAGTGCTAGCGTAAGAAGAACAGCAGCGCAGAGTTGTTTAAGTTGTTTCATTGTTTCTCCTGATGATTTGTGATTAGTGATGGCAATAACAACCGCAAGAACTGACCAAGAGTTTAGGGGAATGCATCATAGGCTTAAATTTAGAGCCTTGCAAGGCTCTTGCAAACAAACAGAAAGGTAGTCCTCACATGAATTTAGCCGTCCAACTGCTCCAGCAAATAGATGATCCTACATTCAACCACCAAGAGCGGGCGCAACTTCGCTGCCGACTTGCGAAGGAACTTGAAGAAGCCGGTAACTATGAGGCTGCCCGCAGCGCAATAGGAGAGTTGTGGCAGCGCATTGGTGATCGCCCGAAGCTTGATGGCTTAGATCAACGCACGGCAGCCGAATTGTTGTTGCGGGCCGGAGCGTTGTCTGGATGGATTGGCAGCGCCAAACAGATTGAGGGTGCGCAGGAGATAGCTAAAAACCTCATCAGCGAGAGCGCTATCATCTTTGAAGCCTTGCAGGAAACAGAGAAAGTAGCCGAAGCTCAAATTGACCTTGCCATCTGCTACTGGCGCGAGGGCGCATTCGACGAAGCACGCGTGACCTTGCGAGAGGTGCTAAACCGAATTGCCGACGAAGACAGTGAGCAAAAGGCGCGGGCTTTGCTAAATAGCGCTATGGTAGAGAGGGTAACGAAGCATTTTAGCGATGCCCTCCGCATCTCGACAGAAGCCGCACCTTTGTTTGAGGCGAGCAGTAATCATGCGCTCAAAGGGCGATTTTATGCCGGGTTCGCTACACTACTAAAAAACCTTGGCGCGGCGGAGAATCGTCAGGACTACATAGACCGTGCCCTTGTTGAATATGCAGCCGCAAGTTTTCACTTCGAGCAGGCAGGCCATACACGCTATCGAGCTAGCGTTGAGAATAACCTGGGATTTTTGTTCTCAACTGCCGGTAAGTTTACTGAGGCGCATGAGCATCTTGATCGGGCTCGCCGTTTGTTTGTGAGTCTAAAAGATAGTGTGCATACAGCGCAGGTAGATGAAACGCGCGCTCGAGCTTTTTTGGGGGAGGGGCGCAATCGTGAGGCGGAAAAGGTAGCGCGGTCTGCGGTGAATACGCTCGAAAAGGGCGATGAGCATTCGTTGCTGGCTGAAGCGTTGACGACGTATGCGGTGGCGCTGGCGCGTCTCGAACATCAGGATCGGGCGCGTGTGAGTCTTGAGCGTGCCATGGAGGTGGCAGAGCAGGCGGGCGATATAGAGGGCGCGGGGATGGCTGCGCTTACTATGATTGAAGAGCTGGACAGATCTCTGACTCCCGACGAGATGAGCGCTGTCTATGAGCGCGCCGATGATCTGCTTGCTCGCACGCAGCATCCGGGAACTCCCGTGCGGTTGCGCCGCGCTGCGAGACGAGTGTTGGCAGCTCGACAACGGCGTGCTCAAGAGTTCAGCGCGCCGGACTTTGTCCACGCGACGGGGGAGACCGCAGAGCTGCTGCAACGTGCTCATCGTATCGCTGTCACAGGTCAGACGGTGCTTATCACGGGCGAGACGGGGACTGGCAAATGTGTCCTCGCGCGCCTTATTCATGAGTGGAGTGGGCGCAATGGACAGTTTGTGCCGCTCAACTGCGTGTCGCTGAGCGATACGCTGATCGAATCGCAACTCTTCGGCCACAGGAAAGGCAGCTTTACCGGCGCGGTCGAAGATTATCCGGGCGTAGTGCGCATGGCTGCTGGCGGCACGCTCTTTCTGGATGAGATCGGTGAACTCAGCATAGGCAATCAGGGCAAGCTGTTGCGCCTCATTGAACAGGGCGAGGTTCATTCGCTCGGAGCGCCTGAGCCGGAGCGACTTGACCTGCGGATCATTGCCGCCACGAACCGCGATCTCAAAGAACAGGTCAGGAAGGGACTCTTCCGCGAAGACCTTTTCTACCGGCTGCAAACATTTCACCTGGAGATTCCCCCGCTTCGCGCGCGCACGGGAGACATCCCCGTCCTGGCCGAGCATTTTATCAGGGAGACGCTTGAAAGCCACCATAAGCGAGTGACGTTTACGAGCGAGGCAATTGAAGCAATGCGAAGATTGCACCTTAGGGGCAACGCGCGTGAGCTGCGCTCGCTCATCGAGCGCACGGTGCTGATAGCCGCCGAGGGCGCAACGATTACGGCGGAGGCAATCGAGAGAGTCTCGCTCCGGCAGACGCAGAAAGCATCTTTTGCCAATCCCTGGGAGGACTTTTCGCTCAAGGAAGAGGTGCGCCGCTTCGAGGGACGATTCGTCGAGTTAGCATTGAAGGATGCGAAAGGTAGGATTTCACATGCGGCGAAGCTACTCGGGTTCAAGCATCACGAATCGCTCAGGCACTTGCTTGAGAGCAGGCATAAAGATTTGCGCCACGCCAGAACGCCTGCGACGCCGCGCAGGCGCAGCATTATTCCCAAACACCTACGTCGAATTCCGAAGTGAAAGAGCAACCGTTCCATCCTTCTACGCCGCGCGTCGCAAACTTTATCCCCGAACAACTTGGCATGATGAGGCGCTCTGCGTTAAAGACGCTGCGCCTCTTTCAACCACATCATCATGTTGAAGCCACTATATAAGATCAGCACCTACCTCGTCATCGCGCTCGGAATCATCCACGTCTTATTTACGATCCAGGCCTATGGTAGATGGACGTTGAACGCCATGTGGTTCCTGGGCGCAGGTCTCGCCATCGTCTTCGCGGGCTTTCTGAATCTCATACTGATCAGAGATAAAGGCCATGACCACGTAGTGCGCCTGCTCTGCCTGATCGCGGATGCGACTTGCTTTCTGCTCTTCGGCGCGGCGCTCTTTTTGCTGACAGAGCCGCAGGTCTATGTCGGTCTTGCGCTCTTCGCCTTTGAATGCGTGGGCGCTTTGATGTTCGGAAAAACAACCCGCGCGACCTCTGAAATCAGTCAATCGTAACCGTATGAAAATCATTTCCATCAATGTCGGGCTGCCAAGGCTTGCGATCTGGAATGGTCGTACAATTTCGACGGGGATTTTTAAATCGCCAGTCTCAGGTCACGTCAAACTACGCAGGCTCAATCTGGAGGGCGACCGCCAGTCCGATCTGGCTGTCCATGGCGGGGTTACAAAGGCTGTGTATGCATACCCTGTCGAGCATTATGATTACTGGCGCAGGGAACTGCCCGGCATGGAGTTGCCGTGGGGAATGTTCGGCGAGAATTTTACTACCGAAGGGATGTTTGAGGACGAAATGCGGATCGGTGATCGCTTTAGTATCCGCTCGGCTGAAGTGATGGTCACTGAGCCTCGCATGCCATGCTATAAGCTCGGAGTAAAGTTCGGCCGCAGCGACATCATCAAACGCTTTCTGGCGAGCGGGCGAACAGGATTTTATCTTTCAGTTCTGCAAGAGGGGGAGGTCGCGTCAGGAGATACTTTCGAGTTGATTGGCCGTGACGAAGCGAATGTCACTATCGCTGATGTCGTTCGCCTCTATGCGCGCCAAAGGGATGATACTGCGACGCTGAGGCGCGCGATAGCGAGCAGGGAACTACCCGAAAGTTGGCGTATACATTTTGAGCAGCAGCTTGCAGGTCTGGCCATGAAGATCAAGAGTTGATAGCAGGGCCAAACCCGCCGCACACCAGGTCGTTACACCAACTCCTTCAGTAGAATGTCATATCAAGATCAAAGAGCGGTGGTCACTTTGCGCATGGCGCGCAGAGGTTCCGGGATCAAGGTCGTGATGTGATGCGTCGCCGTGTGCCCGTCGGCGAAAGACTGGTAGAGATTGAAGCCGGGCAACTCAAGACAACTAAGCGGCGAGTTGTGGTTGTAGCCTGTGTCAATGCCGATGGCGCTGTGAAAGATATAGATGCCGTGGCGGCCAAGGCGACCGCGCAGGGGAAGAAAAGGGGTCGGCGTGTGGCCGAAGACGCAGGGCTTGCCGGTGTAGTTCGTATAGAAATCCTTATCACGCGCCCAGAGACTAAAATGTTGAGAGGTCTCGCGCGGGTGCTTGCCGCGGTCCAGCCCCGCGTGAACATAGATCGCGTAGTCGTCCTCGTAAAAAATCGGCATGCGGCGAAAAAAATCCAGATGCTCTGCGGGCACGCTTTCACCTATGTCGCGCCTTGCCTCCTCGAAATCCTCTTCCTTCTCCAGCCGTAGGCTGCGGCCAGTGTACTGCTCGTAGCTGCGCTCGCCGCCCGTCGCCGGCGCGAACCAGATGCTCGCCCCCTCCTCTATACAATCGAGCAGCATCTGCTCGTGATTACCGCGCAGGCAGATGACTCGCTCAGGATTCTCGCGCTCCATCTCAAGCACGTCCGAGACGACCCCCGGCGCATCCATCCCTCTGTCAATAAGGTCGCCGAGAAAAACGAGCGTATCCCGATCTGCGTCGCGCGGCAGCATCTCCAGTAGCATTTGAAGCTGCGCGCGTCTCCCGTGAATGTCGCCGATAACGAAAGTTTTCATGGACGATTGTTCCCCGCGCTTTTACCAGTATTGCTGTTACTTCGCTCGCGACCCTGATCAATACGCTGCATCAATTCCTGGAAACGCGGATCACTGCGGAGCCGCTCCCAGATCGGATTAACCTCAAACCAGGGCTTGTTCTCATTGCCCAGACTGATGGCGCGCTCCAGCCACTCGAACGCCTCATCGTCCATACCTTCCATCGCATAGGCAGAGGCGAGCCAGTAAGGGACATCATGATCGGCTTCGGCGATCTCTTTGACGCGCTCGGTCAACTGCGCGAGCGCCTCTTCGTGACGCCCCATCGCGCTCAAGGCCATCGCGAGGTGCGGACGAATGCCGTCCATCTCAGGGTGGCTCACGAGCACTTCCTGCAATATCCTGGCTGCCTCTTCCGGCTGGCCGCTGCGGAAGAGAGTGGTGGCGCGGAAGGTTCTTAACAGCGGGTGATCCGGCTCTATTGCCGCTCCCTGATCCAGCTCAAGCATCGCCTCCTGATGGCGACCCTGGTACATGAAGATGCGCGCGCGGTTGTAGCTGACGACGATGCGCTCCGCCGGATTGAGTCGTAACATACGGTCAAGACTGCGCAGCGAGCGGTCATACTCTCCGTCGAGCCGATACAGGTAGGAACTGACGAAGTGAACACCGACATCGTTGGGCGCATCTCGTCTGAGCTTGGCGACCAGAGCCCGCGCCTGTTTCTTCTCGCCCTGCCCCAGATGTAGAAAGACCATGTGCATACGCGCTTCGACATTCCTGGGGTCAAGCGCCAGCCCTTTATCGAAAGCCTCCTGCGCGTGAACGTAATCGTCCGCATCGCCCATGCACTTGATGACGCGGATGGCGTAGCAGCCGCCGAGCGCGCAGTGGGCGAGGGCGAACTTCGGATCAATCTCGATGGCGCGCTTGAAGTGAGCGATGGCCGCCTCGACATCCTCGTTGGCGAGCGTGTGATATATGTAGCGCGCAATTCGGTCGCGACCGCGCAGGTATTCCTCGTAAGCCTTCGCGTTGGTAGTGGTGTGGCCCGCCATGTCCACTTTTTCTTCCGTACCGAGCTCCAGTCTGAGGCCGTCAACAATACGCAGCGCGATGGTGTCCTGCACGGTGATGATGTCCTGCGCATCGGAATCTATGCGCTCACTCCAGAGAATCTCGCCGCTCGCTACGTCCAGTAGTTGCGCGGTGACGCGAATCCGCTCGCCTGCACGCAGGAATCCGGCGGACAAGACGGCATTGACGCTCAGCTCGCGTCCGGCATCGCGCGGATCAAACGGCGCGCCCTGATATTTGATGATGGCTGATGAAGGGCGCACGACTAAGGAGCGCACCCGCGCCAACTCTGTAATCACGGCGTCGGCCAGAGAGAATTCGTAGAAGGTGGAGGCCGGGTCGTTATTCAAGTTCTTGAAGGGCAGAATAGCGCAGCTCTTTCTCTCTGTATCGCCCATGCTCGTGAGCGGCGTTTCGTGAATCTCGCGTGGCACGGAGGTCTGCATCTGCGGCAACGCGGCGTTGGGCGCGGAGGTTTGCGGTTCCGGAGAGCCGGTTACACTTCGCAGCCAGCGCATCGCGCGCGCGACCGGGCTTGGGCTGGCGAGATGGCGCGGCGCTGCTGTGCTGTGCCCTTCGACCAGATGCGTGTCCTGGCCGCCGGTGGAGACTTCGCGCAAGACGGCGCGCACGTCGTCGCCCATCTCCTTGATCTTCTGGTAGCGATCGCGCGGTTCTTTCGCCATCGCGCGGTCTAGAATCTGTTGGATGCGCGGCGGGATGGGGTCTGATCGCATCTCTGCGATTGGCCTGGGCTGATCGTGAAGCACGGCGTGGCGCACGTCTATGCTTGTCTTGCCCTGGAAGGGCCATGTCCCCGTCAACATCTCGTAGAGCAGCACGCCGGTCGAGAAGATGTCTGCGCGCGAATCAACGCGGTCGCCGCGCGCCTGCTCCGGCGCGGCATAGGTGGCCGTCCCGTAAGGCACGCCGATCTCCGTCAACTCCGTTTGATGAATGCCGCTGGTTCGCGCCGCATCATCATCCAAAAGCTTGGCGAGACCGAAATCAAGCACCTTCACCTGGCCGGTGTCTGTGACCATCACGTTGCCCGCTTTGATGTCTCGATGGATGATGCCGCTCGCATGCGCAGAGACGAGCGCGTCTATGACCTGGATGACGATCCTCAGAGCATCGAGCAGCTCCAGAGGACGACCGGCGACCAGTTGCCGGACATTACGCCCCGCGACATATTGCATGGCGATGAAATGCACGTCGCCCACTTCGTTGAGATCGAAGATGGTGCAGATGTTCGGGTGATCGAGCGACGAGGCGAGGCGCGCTTCGCGCTCGAACCGTTTCAGGTTGGCCTCCTTGACAGTCAATTCCGGGGGCAGAACCTTGACGACGACCGTGCGGCCAAGCTTCGTATCAATGGCTTTATAAACGGTGCCCTGACCGCCCGCTCCGATCTTTTCGAGGATGCGGTAATTGTCCAACGTTGCGCCGATCATGGAAGCTACATTCTAACCCCGCGAAAGCTAAAAGGTAAAAGTAAAAGTGAAGAAGCGAGGATGTGACCCGCTTTTGCCTTATTTATTCCTACAAACCATCAAATCGGCCAGTAAAGACTTATTTTCGCAAATTGAATCCCTGTCAGATTCCCTCTCTGCCCAATCCGCATTGTATAGTCATTGATTGATTTTGAATGGTTGTTTCCAGCAAGCGCTAAAAACGCCGGCGCGGTGATGCATCGCGCCGGCCGCCAAACTTGAGGATAAAATGCTATGAACACTAAAGACGACGAAAGGACGAAACTACTCTCAAGCATCAAGGACCCAAACGAGTACATCAGAGCTTATCGCGCGATGATGGCCGAGGACTCAGGGGCGCAGGTAGATGAAATACTACCGCTCGATAAAGAACCGGCCTGCGACATAGCAACAAATTTTATTGGGCTGTGGCTGGCGGTGCGTGCTGACCTGCCCATTGAGGGAAGAGAGCAAGTAATCAAGTCGGTAAACGATCTGATCGGCATACTTCAAGAGTTGCAGGAGTATTTACCCGCTGACCGGGACCAACTCAGGCTGGATATATTGCAATGCTTGAGGCATGGTACGGGCATGATGCCCAGGTAGATGCAAATCTCAAAACGGAGAATCGCAAGGCAGGCGACCTCAAAAGAGAAGCGCCCGTAAGCCATCGCGATGGCTTACGGGCGCT
>JBKKAL010000294.1:0-12228 GCA_046714695.1 Pyrinomonadaceae bacterium | reverse complement strand
CCTTTTGTTGATCGGTCGTTATCGTGCCCTTCTCGGCAAATTTGGCGAGCGATTTTTCGATTCCGGCAAAGCCTTTCTCGATGAGGTCTTCCGATACTTCGCGCACGATGGTCTCGAATCCTGCGGCTGCCGAGGTTTGCGCGATGCCTGCGCCCATCAGGCCGCAGCCGAGCACACCCACTTTTCTAATCTCCATCTCGATTGTCTCCTGTATGATGTTTTTTGAAAGCTCAACTATTTTTCATTCGATGGGCTCTGTGCCGCTGCGCCCGGCGAAGCCTCAGGCGCCGCAGGCTGCGCCTCAATGAGCTTGAGGCCGTACTTCTCGCCATCGGTTTTGACCCAGTCATCAAAGCTTTTCTCCCAGGCCTCATAATCCGTTAAAAGCTCTTTCAGTTGGGCCTGTGCGGGGCGGTTTTGGCGCTGCTCCGGCTTCTGCGCCGCGAACTCGCGCGCGCGCACCAGCAGAGCCTTCAAATCGTTTCGGATCGCATCCGGCTTTTCATCCACAGACGGCACGCTCTCCAATTGTTTGATGGCGGGGTCAATCTCCGCCGCATCCATCTTATTTAAGCCAGTAATAAAAGCCTTCTGGCCCGCGTTCATCGCTTCGACGTAGGCGGGAACACTCGACTTACTGTTACCCGGCAACACGCGCTGAAGAGCCTCCGGCGTAAGAGCCAAAGGCGGGCCACCATAGCTGCGCCACACCATAAAGAAGCTCAGGACGACGAGCGCGAGCGCGGCCACTTGCAGGATATGCCAGAAGACCGCTACGCGAGGGCGCTCGTGCGGCCGCTTGTACCCGACGAAGAGCGCCAGGAGCGCCCCCCCGGCAAGACCGCCCATGTGCGCAGAGTTATCTATAAAAGGGAAAACGTAGCCGATAAAGATATTGATCAGGATGGTCGGCAGCATACCTGTGCCGAAGGCTCGCTTGAATCCTTCCGGCAATTCGTGCCGGAACTTGATGCCGAAGACGAAGAGCACGCCGATCAACCCGAAGAGCGCGCCCGAAGCCCCGACCGATGCGACATCCTCTGCCCTGAAGAGAAAGCGACTGATCGGCCCGGCTGTGTTGTGCAACGCGGGGCGCACGGCCATGTAACTCGCCACAACGCCGCAGATTCCCGTCAAGACCCAGAAGAAGACAAACTTCGCCGAGCCGTAAAGCCGCTCGACGTATGGCCCAAGAATCCATAGACCATACATATTCATCAGCAGGTGAATAAAGCTGCCGTGCAAAAAGACCGGCGTCACAAAGCGCCACCACTGTCCCGCGTCAATAAGAGAGTTTAACTTCGCGCCGTAAGCGACTAGTACGTTGTTGAACCTCCACTCTTCGCCAGTGCCGCCCGCAGTTAATACCGTCAAGAGAAAAATAAAGACGTTAGCGATGATAAAGGCGAAGGTGAAGGTCGCCGGGCGTGTCAGGATAGTTCGGGCAAAGCGCATCGCGTCTCTGTCAAAGGGAGGGCGCTGCTCAGCCGCCGCAAGTTGAGTCTGCGCCGCCATGGAAGCAGCGGTCGCGCCGCATTGCCCGCACGATTGCTCTTCCGCTCCAATCAGTGCGCCGCAATTACGACACACGCTCGGTCGTCCCTGATATGCTCTATCGCTTGATTGGGTCACGAAAAAACTTTCATCTCACAAGATAGTGACGTAGCAGGAAATAGAAAGGCGCACACCCGCCCGTCAATTTTTACTCGTGCGCATTCGCCCGCCGCACCTGCCGCATCCGATCATTTCATCGAAACGATTTTGTTGAAGATGATTCTACACTGAGAAGATAAAAAAGCAGAAGGCAGTGCGCAGCAATGATACAGTTAAGCGGCAGGCAATAGTTTATTCGTTCTTGCAGATGACTGATCCTAACGTTGCCCTGGGCCTTAATCCTTTATTTCCCAAAAGCTTTGACACACCCGTTTCATCATGTTAGAACAATCCTGTTTGAAACCGCTCGCTTTCTTCATTTAACCGAACGGTAGTTTCCGTCTTCCTTGTCCTGCCGGACTTATTTATGAAGCGTTGTGAGACGTGCCACATCCTGACCGACAACGGCCAGTCGTCGTGCCCTGACGATGGACGGCCACTCGTTGAAGACTCGCTCGCCGCCAAGTTACAGGAAGCTCTCGGCGCAAAATACACCCTGACAAAACTGATCGGCAAAGGCGCGATGGGCGCTGTCTATCGAGCACGTCATCGTGATCTGGATGATGTCGCCATCAAAGTCATGCTCGGGCCTGCCGGGGATACCAAGCTCTCCGAACGTTTCCTGCGCGAGGCGCGTGCGCTGCGTAAGATGCGTCATCAACACACCGTAACGGTTTACGACCTGGATCGAAGCGTGCCCGGACTGACCTACATGGTGATGGAGATGGTCGAGGGCCACAGCCTGCGCGAAGACCTGCGCGAGCGCGGGCGTCTCACGCTCGAAGAGGTGATTACTGTGGCCGAGGCCGTCTGTGATGCGCTTTCTGCGGCGCACGAGCGCGGGATCATTCATCGCGACCTCAAGCCCGATAACATCCTGCGCGCGCAGGAAGAGACCGTCAGCGGCCACATTCTGCGCACGATCAAGATCGCTGACTTCGGTATCGTCAAGCTGAAAGGCAGCCAGCAGGGTGGCGACGCCTCTATGCAATTGACGCAGTACGGAGCGCCCATCGGCACGCCCTTTTACATGTCGCCGGAGCAGTGGTTCGGCGAGGGATCGGGCATTCGCGGCCTGGACGGGCGCACGGATATTTACGCGCTCGGCTGCACGCTCTATGAGCTGCTGTCGGGTCGCACGCCCTTTGTGGGTCGCACGACTTCCGAGATGCGTCGTCAGCATCTCGAAGCAGTGCCGCCGCCCATCACAGATTTTGCGCCCGAAGTGCCGGAGCCAGTCAGTCGCGCCATCCTGCGCGCGCTCGAAAAAGATCGCGACGACCGCCCGCAGAGCGCCCTTGATTTTGCCGCCGAGTTGCGCCGCGCCTACAACGAAAGCTATCTGGTCACAGCGCGTTCAACGCACGACGGGTTACGTCAAACACAGGAGATGATCACGGGCGAGCTGGAAAGCAAAAAGGATACACCAAGCCTGCCCACTACCAATGAGGCGATGGTTGCCGCAGAGGCGCAGCGGGCCGCCGCAGCGCGACAGGCAGAATCAGCACAGCCAACCGCCGAAGCGCTCCTGGCCAAGCGGCAGGCTCATCAGGTTGAAGAACCCTATCCGATACATCAACCACACAGGACGCTGGAAGCTCTTCAAGATGAGGAAGCCCGCATTGCCGCCGAGGCTCACCGCACGACTGAAGAGTCTTTGCAAGAAAGCATCGTCGGTTATGAAGCCGACGACCTCGCGAGCTCATGGATCGCGACAACACAGCCTGATGAGCCGAGCGAGACAGCAGATGTGGAAGTCGAGATGACGATTGCTCCCGGATCGGCGCACGCTGCCCGCGAGGTCTTGCTTAAACAAACCGGCCCGGAGCTGGCTGCACCCGTCCGGGCTCGAAGAAGTGGGCGCGGCAGGTGGGCACGTCTCGCTGTTTTGGGCCTGCTGCTTGTCGGCATCGGCGTCGGCATCGCTTATCTCGGCACGTCTATCTATCATCATTACACTGACCAGCCGCAAGGTGAAGAGCCGCCTGCGCCCGGCATATTGCAGCCGGTCGCCAAAGATGCGGTGGTTATAAACATCACGACGGGCACGCTCCGACTGGCAGCCCCTGCGGGCAGCGAGGTCTTTATTGATGATGTAAAGGCGGGAACGGTCGGCGCGAGCAAGGAGTTTACGGCACAAGCAGCGACGGGGCTGCGCAACGTGCGCGTCGCCGCCAACGGGTTTCGTCTCTGGTACAAAGACGTAAGAGTATCTTCGTCCTGGACACAGCCCGTCACGGTTGATCTCAAACGTCCTATAACTGCGGGCGACGCAGCAGATGCAGAGGAGCGCGTCAAACGCGGCGATGCGCTCTTTCGCGCCAAAAAATACGAAGAGGCCGAGGCTGAGTTTCGCCAGCTTTCAAAGGAAAACTCGGGCGACGCGCAAGCGCACCTCAAACTGGCTGCCACTTACAGAGCGCTGCAACGCTACGGCGAAGCGATTACGGAATACGACACGGCCTCGCGCCTTGACCCGCGTGATGTTGAGACGCTGCTCGCTCTCGGCTCGCTCTATGGGATCAAGGAGCATGACGACTCGGCAGAGGTTACTTTGCGCTCGGCCCTCAAGCTTGCGCCCAAGAATGCTCTCGCCCACAATGCTCTCGCCAAAGTTTTGCTGCGCCGTGGAGAAAAACTTGATGAAGCCCTGAGTGAAGCCGAACAGGCACTCAAGCTCAAAGCGGATGAGCCGAGTTTCCTTGATACCAAGGCGCTCGTCCTCCTCGCGCGCAACTCTCTGGAGGACGCTCTCAAGACTGCACAACGCGCCGCCGAACTCAACAAGACTCGCGACTTCAAATACAAAGCCGGAGTGGCCGCGATCCTCTATCGCATGGGCCAACGGGATGAAGCCGCGCAAACCTATCGCCAGATTCGTCAAACTGATATTAACGACGAATGGGATGATCTGAAACGCCTAGGCATGCTGCGCGGCTATAGCAAATCCGTGTTGGAAATCTTCGCTGCCCTCATCCAGAAAACAAACTGAAGCCATCGAGCCGCGCCCCGCCTGTTTCCGACCGTGTCGCGGATGCTAAGATAAGCGGGCGGAGGAATCCTTTTAGATTTTCAAGTCTTATGAACGATCAAGCGTTTGGAACGCTGGAATACGATGAGTTGCGCACGCTTGTGCGGTGCGGCGCACAGACGCCCATGGGCCGTGCGCGCGTGGATTCACTCGCGCCCATCAACGATCTTAAACACTTAGGACGCGCGCTAAAGGTGGTCTCCGAGTGCGTTGAGTTAAGGCAGCGCGGCGCGAGCTGGTCTTTTAGCGAGATGGCTGACCCGGCTGAAGCGCTCGCGCGACTCAACATCGAGGGCGCTATCCTGGAGCCCCTCGCCCTTCTCGAACTGGCGCGCCTTTGTGAACAGGCACTGGCGGCGCGCGCCGCGATTCTCAATGAACGTGATCGAGCGCCGGTGTTGTGGGAGGCGGTCGAGGCGCTCCCGCGCGAACTGCATAGCCTCGTCGCGCGCATCTCGTCGAAGATACTGCCGAGCGGCGAGCTGGATGATCGCGCGAGCCCTGAGCTGGCTCGCATACGACATGACATCACGCGCCTGCGCTCCTCGATCACGCGCTCGCTTGAGAGCTTGATGCGGCGCACCGAAGCGGCCATACAGGATGAGCTGGTGACGGTCAGAAACGACCGCTTCGTGATTCCCGTCAAGTCGGATCACAGGGGACGCGTGCAGGGCGTCGCGCACGGCGTCTCTTCATCGGGCGCGACCATCTTTATCGAGCCGCTGGAGACGATTGACTCCAACAATGAATTACAGGCGCTGCGCGAAACGGAAGAGCGCGAGATTTATCGCATTCTCCTAACGCTCACGGAAGAACTGAGGCGCGAGCTGCCCGCGCTCATCCTGGCCGCGCGCGCCGTCGCCGAGCTTGATTTCGTTGGCGCGAAAGCAGCATTTCTCTCTCGCTTCAATTGCATCGTCCCCGAAATCAACGAGCGCGGGACGCTTGAATTGAAGGAGGCCCGCCACCCGCTGCTTGAAGAGAACCTGCGCGCTACAGGACGCGGGGTCGTCCCTGTCTCGCTTTCACTTGATACAGAACATCCTGTGATGGTCATCTCCGGCGCGAACGCCGGGGGCAAAACGGTCGTGCTCAAGACCACGGGTCTGCTCGTCTTGATGGCTTTGTCCGGGCTGCCCGTGCCCGCAAGTTCAGCGCGCTTTCCTCTGTACGCTTCTGTGCTCGCAGACATCGGCGATCATCAATCGCTCGCTGCCAATCTTTCTACCTTCACATCACACGTCGCCAACATCTCCAGGATGATCGAGCTGTGCGAAGAGCCCGCGCTCGTCCTCCTGGACGAGGTCGGCACAGGCACTGATCCTGAAGAAGGTTCCGCGCTGGGCGTCGCGGTGGTGGATCACTTTCGCCGCGCGTGCGGCGCGCATGTTTTGGCGACGACGCACTACAGCGGCCTGAAGATGTATGCGGCCAACGAAGAGGCGGTGATTAATGCGAGCGTCGAATTCGACGAAAAGAGTTTGCAGCCGACCTATCGCCTGCTTGTCGGCATTGCCGGATCATCAGCGGGGTTGGAAATCGCGCGCCGTTTCGGTTTTCCGGAAGAGATCATCAGCGAGGCTTCGGGGCACGTCCGGGAATCGGCGCGCGATGCGGCACAGTACCTTCGTCGCATCAAGCGCGAGGCGGAGGAGGCTGAGAATCTTCGCCGCGCACTTGAAGAAGAGCGGGCGGCAGTCGCCGAAAAGTATGCTGCGCTCGACGTGGAAGCCGCGCGTCGTGAGCGCGAACGTCAGGCCGTGTTCGAGCGAGAGCTTTTGACGGCCATCGAAGATTTCGAGAAACGCTCGCGTGAGCTGGTCTCGAAGATCGAAGACCGCACCGAACGAACGCGCGTCGAGCGTGAAGCACAAAAGCAGGCAGCGGAACTAAAGCGCGAAGCACAGCGCACGGCGCGCGCCGCCTCTGCGAGCACCCCGGCGCAAACGCGCGGCGTCCGCGTCGTGCGCGATGGACGGGTCGTAGATTCCGTTTCGCCTTCTGAACGGGAAGCCGGGCACGCGCCGCTAACTCCTCCGGCACGCCCCATCAAGGCTGGTGATAGTGTGCGCCTGCTCTCGTTCGGCTCAATCGGTATCGTGGATAAGTTGAACGGCGACGAGGCGGAGGTGCGCGTCAAGTCTCTGCGTTTTAGAGAAAAGGTTTCCAACCTTGAGCTGGTCGTGGCGGTCGAGCCGCTGCCGCCGGAGACAGGACGCGGAGCGCGCCTCAAAGTCTCGCGCGGCACAGAGGTTCGTTTGAGCGCGAATGAAGGCGAAGCGCGCGCAGAGCTTAACGTCATCGGTCGCACGACGGACGAGGCAGTTGACGAGACGGATAAGTTTCTGGATGAAGCTTTTCTCAACAGCATAAGCCAGATTCGCATTGTTCATGGACACGGTACGGGCGCGCTTCGCAAAGCCATCGCGAAACTCCTTAACGGCCATCCGCACGTCGCGCGCTTTATGCAAGCACCTCCCGATCAGGGAGGTGCCGGAGCAACGCTTGTCGAGCTGCAACAGTAACGCTTAAATATGCGTTGATTACTCACCTTAAACAAGGATGGACTTACTAATAAAATAGGAAGTGCAATATGACCACCACGAACACGCAATCAGGCACAAATGTTCACGAGATCAGCGAGGGCATCTATCGCATCAACACACCGCTCTCGGTCGTGCCCGGAGGCTTCTCTTTCAACCAGTATCTCATCATGGATGATGAGCCGCTGCTCTTTCATACCGGCCCGCGCAAGCTGTTTCCGCTCGTTAGTGAAGCTGTGGCAAGCGTGATGCCGGTCGAGCATCTGCGCTACATCTCTTTCTCGCACGTCGAGGCTGACGAGTGCGGCTCGCTCAACGAGTGGCTGAAGGTCGCGCCTCGCGCCGCGCCTCTCTGCGGACGTATTGCCGCGCTTGTATCAATCGAAGACTTGGCGGATCGCGCGCCTCGCGCTCTGGCCGACGGCGAGACCATCTCACTCGGCAAACATTCGGTTCGATGGTTTGACGCACCCCACCTGCCGCACGCATGGGAATGCGGTTTTCTGATGGAAGAGAGTACGCGCACTCTGCTCTGCGGCGATCTCTTCACACAGCCCGGCACGGGAGATGTTCCGCTCACCGAATCCGACATTCTTGGCCCAAGCGAAGCCTTTCGCCAACAGATGGACTACTTCTCGCACACGAAGAACGCTGGAGATATGATTGAACGCCTCGCCGAGACCAATCCGACCACGCTCGCCTGCATGCACGGCAGCGCGTGGCGCGGCGACGGCGCGCGGTTGCTGCGAGAACTCGCTCGTGAGCTGAGTCAATAGAACAGGAAGGCAAACCGGTATGCAGAAGGTCAAATATTTTTTTAAGCCTGTCGCCCGTCAAGCTCTGGCCTGTTTATTCGCGTTGCTCTTTATCGCCGTCTCCGCGCAAGTCGCTCAGGTACAATTCGACCAGTATGATCGTTGGGAGAACGGCGTCACCGAGCCGTGGTCTGTTGGGGACTTTACGAAAGAAGAGATCAGCGTCGTCCAATCGCTCTGGAAGGCGATTGAAGCCGAGAACCAAAAACAGAGCATGCATGAATGGGCCGGAGACTATTTTGTCGGCAGCGACACCCATGGAACGTACCTGCGCTGGTCGCCGCAGGTAGGTTTCGTCATCGCTAATGTGGATAAATGCCAGGCGCGTTTGATGGGTTTAACCTATGGGAAGGTGACGGCTTCGCCGACGCTCATACGGTTTTTCCCCGCCTTCCACAAAACGGCTTCGATGTCGCACGGCCATTCACAAAAGCCTGCGCTGGCGGAGGTACGCTTTGTGCCGGTTAAGTGGCGGAATCAATATCATTTTATTGCGGAAGATGAGTTAGCGGACTTCGGCGATTACGTCGCTGGTTTAGGGAAATACAATGATTGGGCGGGTCTCTATATAGAAATAACAGAATTCTTTACTGGATTAGAGAGCGGGCAAGCCAATGCAAATGCTTTAGTTCTTGACAGCAATGGCGATGGAAAGCTCTCAGCAGACTCACCTCGCATGCCGCCCGGCTATGAACACTATTTGAAAAAGCCGATTAGGGCAAGAATCACAGCAGTTGGTAACAGACGATTGAAACGGGATTACACTTTTGAAGGGCTGAGCAGGTCTGTCACGCACACATTTGCATCGGTCACTTATGTTAGGGTCAATGCAGGAACTGCGCACGGCGTCAAGAGCGGATTAATGCTACGTGTAGTAGATTCTAAAGCTGGAGATGAGGTGCGTATCATTCGCGCAGGTAAGCTTTCTTCGACCGGCGTTGTCGTAAGGGACATTAACGAAAACAGCAGAGAAACTTTTTACGATTCGGAATCGGAGCGGCAAATGCCGTACCCTCAAGTCGCTGCAGGTTGGGAGTTGACGACCAATCCTTTTTGACGATCTTCTTTTTCGATCATGCGCTTTCCGCAAACATTTATTGACGATCTACGGCGTCAGGCAGACATCGTGCGCGTCATACAGGATTACGTTTCCTTGAAGAAGAAGGGCGCGAACTGGATGGCCTGCTGCCCTTTTCATCAGGAGAAGACGCCCTCGTTCTCCGTCAATCCGGCGAAGGATATTTTTTATTGCTTCGGCTGCGGGAAGGGTGGCTCGATCTTCAATTTCGTGATGGAGATCGAGCGCGTGACCTTTCCCGAAGCCATCAAGATCGTGTCGGAGAAAGCGGGTATGCCGCTGCCGGTGATGGTCGAGGACAAGAAATTCGAGGCGCGGCGAAAGGATGCGGACGAGATCATCGAGATGAACTCGTGGGCGCTTGAGTGGTGGGAGGCGCAGGTAGAACAAGGAGGCGCGGAAGCTCGCGCGGCGCAAGGCTACCTAATTGGTCGCGGTATCTCGGACGAGACGCGAAAGGCTTTTCGTCTGGGCTATGCGCCGGATAACTGGGATGCTCTCTCAACGCACTTGAAAGAGCGCGGCGCGACGCTCCAGCAGATAGAGCGCAGCGGCCTCGTAGTTAAAAAGGACGCCGGTGGGTTTTATGATCGTTTTCGCGGGCGCGTGATCTTTCCCGTGCTGGACGCGCAGGGACGCGCAGTCGCCTTCGGCGGAAGAACGATGACGGCAGACAGCGAGCCGAAGTATTTAAATTCGCCTGAGACGGCTGCCTATACGAAGGGGCGACACCTGTACGGTCTGCACCAGACGCGCGATGAGATTCGCCGGCGCAAGTTTGCCATCCTCGTCGAAGGCTATCTCGATTTAATCATTCCCTATCAGGCAGGCGTGCGTAATATGGTGGCGAGTCTGGGGACGGCGCTCACATCTGAGCAGGCGAAGCTCTTAGGGAGGTTTGCGCGCAAAGTGGTCATCAACTATGATGGTGACAGGGCAGGCGTGAAGGCGGCGGGGCGTGCCATTGAAACGCTTCTCGCGGAAGACTTCGAGGTCAAGGTGCTGGTTCTGCCGGAGGGCGCTGACCCGGACGAATTCATCAGGCAGAGCGGCATCGAGGCTTATCACGAACTGCGAGGCAAGGCACACCCCCATATACAATTCGTGCTTGATCAAGCGGTGCGGGATCGGAATCTTCGTCGGCCAGCGCAGAAGGCCGAAGCAGTCGAAGAAGTGCTCCCGTATATTCGCGCTGTCCGCAACGGCATACAGAAACGCGAATACTTTGACATGGCGATGGATGCACTGCGTATCGAAGAGGCCAGCTTGCGCAAAGAGTTGTGGCAGACCATTAAGGCCGCCGCAAGCAACGCAGACGCATCACTGATTAGACAGAAGGTCACGCAGGCAGCGGGCGCGCATCCCACCATCGCCGAACAAAAACTGCTCGAACTGCTCTTTACGGACGAGGAGTTGCGCCACTCCATCTTGCCCCGAATAGAGGCGGCAGATTACGAAGAATTGCCGACCGCCGCTGTCTTCCGCGCGCTCAAGGAACTGGACGAGGAGGGCCGCAGCGTAGATTTCAGTTCCCTGAGCGAAAAAACGGAGGGGGACGCGGTGGCCGCAGACCTCTTGCCGCTGCTTTTGATGCACGAGCCGCAGCGTGCCGACGGCGAAGCCCTTGACGATCAACAAGTGGTTGCCGAAAGCTGTCTCGTGGCCCTGCGCTTAATGGCGATAGATCGCCGGATAGGTGAGCTTGGCGCGGAGATTGCAACAGCCGAACGCGCAGGCGAAATGGAGCGGCGCGACCGGCTTGCTTTAGAACACCTGGAATTGTCACGTCGCAGGAGCGCGCTTTTCCCTCGCACCGAAGAGAGCGCATATGGGGTGAGTGGACATTGAGCACCGAAGAAAAAGATCGTGATGATGTAATGCAGCGGCTGCTGGAATTGGGCGGCGATAAGAAGTATCTCACCTTCGACGACCTCAACCGCGAGTTGCCGGAGACTGTCGTCTCGCCCGACGACATCGAGGACGTGCTACAGAAACTTGAAGGCTCAAACATCGCGGTCGCCGATTCCGACGAGCGATTGATCGCGCAGGCGGCCGTCATCGCAACTGACGACGAGGACGAGGGTGAAGGTGTTGACGAAGACATAGAGCTTGATCTGTCGGCGGGCGCGCTCGAAAAGACGAATGACCCGGTGCGGCTCTACTTACGAGAGATGGGTGTGGTGCCGCTCCTGACGCGCGAAGGCGAAGTTAGTATCGCCAAACGAATAGAGCGCGGCCAGATCAAATCAAGGAAGGCAATCGCGCGCTCGCCCATCGCCGTCGAAGAACTGCTACGCATCGGCGATGAGCTTGAGGCCGTGACTGCGAACATACGCGACATCGTGACCTTCTCGGAGCAGGCCGAGCTGACGGGTGATGAAGATAAGGCGGACGAGTATCACAAGTGGACGGTGGAGGGCCTTCAGAACATACGAAAGCTCTATCGCGCTGGCTTGAAAGAATGGGAACGGCTGCGCGCCGAGCATAAATTGACGCGCGGTAAAAAGAGCAAGCGGTTAATGCGCCTGAAGCGCAGGGTCGCGCGCATGCGCCTTGAGATCGCACAGGAGATCGGTCGACTGAACCTGACGGAGCGAGCCCGTCAACGATTGATCAACGCGATTCGCAGCGTTCAGAAAGAGATTCGCGCCGCGGAGCGCGAGATTGACAGCTTTACGGAAAAGCTCAGTAAGAAGCGGCTCAAGCCGGAGGAAGAGAAGGAATATAAGCGCCGTATCTCCGCCGCGAAGAAAAAGCTTCCACAGATCGAGGCCGAATATAACGTCGCGCCGGTCGAGATCAAACGCTCGCTTCAGGCGATCACGACCGGAGAACTTCAGGCCGGACAAGCCAAACGCGAGCTGGTTGAAGCCAACCTGCGTCTCGTTGTCTCCATCGCCAAGAAGTACACCAATCGCGGTCTCCAATTCCTTGACCTTATTCAAGAGGGCAACATCGGCTTAATGAAGGCGGTTGATAAATTCGAGTGGAGGCGCGGCTACAAGTTCTCGACCTACGCGACGTGGTGGATTCGTCAGGCAATTACGCGTGCGATAGCGGATCAGGCCCGCACCATACGTATTCCCGTCCATATGATAGAGACGATCA
>JBKKAL010000293.1:0-14771 GCA_046714695.1 Pyrinomonadaceae bacterium | reverse complement strand
TCATCCGTTACGCTTTCGCGCACGGCGCGGCGCATCTCATGCAGCGACAGATCCAACACCTGATCCAGATGCGCGGGCGATGTCCCGGCATAGATGGTAAAGACGCCCGCATCCGTATAGGCGCTTGCGCCCGCGCCGACCGAATAGGCCAGACCACGCTCTTCGCGTATGGATTGCCAGAGGCGGCTGGAGGTCGAGCCGCCGATGACAGATGCCAGCAGGCTGCCGGCATAACGATCCTCATGCCGGGCAGAGGGCCAGGGCGAGGCGATGATCAGGTGCGCCTGTTCCAACTCCTGCTTGCGCTCGATCAAAATCGGTGCGGCGGGCGAGGGCACTACTTCGTTCACTTGCGTCCCCTCAGGCGCTCGGCCGTCTTCCGTCCGAATGTCGCCGAAGGCGCGCTCGGCCAGCTCGACAAGTTGCTCGTGCTGGATATTTCCGGCGGCGGCGATGACCAGATTGCGCGGCGCAAACTCGCGCGCATGAAAGCTCGTTGTTCGGCCCTGGTTGAAAGACGAGACGGTCTGGGCCGTACCTTCTATCGGGCGACCCAGCGGGTGATCGGGAAAATAGGCGGCGTTAAAGAGTTCGCCCAGGTATTCGTCGGGCGTATCCTCCACCATCTTCATCTCTTCGATGATGACCTGCTGCTCGCGCTCAAGGTCCTGAGCTTCAAAGCGCGGGGCGGCGAGCATGTCGGACAATAGATCAAAGGCCTGCACTAACCCTGTGTCCGCCACCTTCATCGTAAAGCCTGTCATCTCATGCGTAGTGTAGGCGTCCAGGTGTCCGCCGAGGCGGTCGCTCTCAATGGCGAGGTCTAAGGCCGTGCGCCGTTTTGTGCCCTTAAAGACGGTGTGTTCGATAAAGTGGCAGATGCCGTTGAGTTCCGGCGTCTCGTGGCGCGAGCCGCGCCTGACCCAGATCCCGACCGTCACGGAACGCAAACCCGGCATCCGCTCCGTGAGCACACAGAGACCGTTATTGAGCCTGGTGGATTGAACCTGATCTTTCATAATTTGATAAAGACTGAAACCCCTCGGGGCGCGAGAATTGCATGAATCGGAAAAAATTATCGTAGCACGGGCGCAAACCGAGCGGCAAACCAAGCGGGGGCAAAGCGAATCCAAGGGGCAGTCCGAACGATTGTTAACTTGACGAATTTGCGCCCTTGGCGGAAAATGGCCTCTTCTCGAGAAGGCTCTGGGCTCGCCGTTCCAAAAAACCTCGCTCGTCGCGCCCGCGCAGGTGATAAAATGAGAGCCTTTGACGAGAAGAGAGCAAGCAATTCATCGCCCGGTGATTATTATAAAGTTAAACTTTAGTCTCCCTTCCATGACGTGGCGCTGAAAAGAGAGTGATAGCTTGCGGGTGCGCCCCTTTTGCCGGTTCGTTTGACAAAAGGGTTTGCGCGCCCTGGAGGTTTGGCCGCGATGAGAAAAGCTTTACATGCCTGTTCGATGCTGCTTGCTCTGCTCGCCCTCAGCCATGCGGGTGCGTTCAGCATTCTTGCCAGCGGCGGCGCTGGAAGCCGCTCTCTGGGCACAGTCACAGGCTCTGTCCGTGACCACAAGGGCAATCCTGTCGCCGGAGCTGTAATCTCGCTCTTGCGCGACGGCGCTAAAGAGGCCGTCAAGCAGACACGCACGGCACCTGACGGCAGTTTCTCCGCCAGGATCAGTCCCGGTCGCTACAGCGTTCAAGCTATCGCCGAAGGTTTCAATGCCGCGCTCTTCACCGCCGTCGAGATTCGTCCTTCAGACCAGCTTATCTATCGTTTCAATTTAGAGCCCATCGGGCAAGGCAGAACTGCGCCGGAGCGCCGCCAGGATCGCAATGATTCCAAGTGGCGTCTGCGCGCCGCTCAGGGTCGCCGCTCGGTCTTCCAGATTCGGGAGGGTGAAAACGAGGCGATTGAGGCGGCGCTGGCTGAAGATGCGGATAAATGCGTGGCCGAAGACACATTGGAGGCCGTGCTTGATCCCGCCCGCATTGAAGCGAAGGGGTCTACTGCACGTATGCAGGGCGTGATTGAGACCTATGCCGCGACATCCGCCAATGCTTTTGCTCCAAGCTATACGGGGATCAACTTCGCCATCGCCAAAGCCCTGAACAATCGCGTTGATTTTATCTTCGCCGGACAAACAGGCCTGGGGCAGGGCGCGCCGCAACGCCTGGAGGCCACAGCGCGCGTGCGTGTCAATGATCGTCACCGAATCGGTTTGAGCGTCAGCGGGGTACGTCTTAACACGCTCGCCTCTGCTCAGGGAACGAGAAGGACGCTGGGCCAATATTCCGTGCGCGCTGTGGACGAATGGATCGTTCGCGACAGCGTGGTGATCGTGCTCGGCCTCGACTACTCGCAGTTCTTCGGGAGTGGAGGCGACCATTCGCTCAGCCCGCGCCTTGGCTTGCAGTTCGATGCCAATGCGCGCACCCGCATCAAGGCAGCATATGCGCCGGGCGGCGGCGAGACCGCGACGCAGAGCATGGCCGCCTTCGAGGGGCAGCAGATAGTTTTTAAACAACCCGCCACGCAGCCCATCGCGCTGGTTGACGGTCGCGCTATGATGGAGCGCAGCCGCCGCTTCGAGCTTGGCATCGAAAGAGTTCTAGACAATAAATCCAGCATCGAAATGAACGCTTTCTTTGACACCACATCGAATCGCGGAGTGGGATTATTGAATGCGCCGCTCTCGGCTTTCGCGGGCGAAAATGGTGCGGCCCTCATCAAAGTCGCCAACCAGCAGGGCGCGGCGCGTGGCGTGCGCATTCTCTATTCGCGGCGCATCAGCCATGTGTTCAGCGCCTCTGCCGGGTACTCCTTCGGGCGTGGACAGCGTCTCTCGCCGCGCGGCATCTCCAATCCGGCGGAGCTTTTTGACGACGGTTATTTCCAGGCGGCTGCGCTCCAGCTCAACGCGGACTTTCAGACGGGAACACACGTTCGCACCGTCTTTCGCTTCTCGCCGGGCGCGACCGTCTTTGCCATAGACCCGTTTGCCGGACGCCTTGCCGTCTATGATCCAAGCCTAAGCATTCTGGTGACGCAGGATTTGCCGACGTTCGGACTGCCCGTGCGCGCCGAGGCGATCATTGATGTGCGGAATCTTCTGGACACGCAGGTATCCACGGAAGACGACGATACGTTGCTCACAATCGTTTCGGGACGCCGCTCACTGCGCGGCGGAATCTCTGTCAGGTTTTAAGAACGTGGAAAGAGGAAGCCTCAAAAGGTGAAAGGGAGCAGATTACTTATTCCTTTCATCTTTGAATCTTCCTCTTTAGCTTTGGCTTCAGGTTTCTCCAAAATCTCGGACAAGTCCAAAAACTTGGATAAATTCGGCGGGGAATCTCTGTTTCAAAGGAGTTTTCAGAGTGTTATGCCGGGGCGCTGCAAGATGAGCAAAAGCGGCCGGTCGGCCTACACGCCTCTGAGTGAGGCGGCGCAGGCGTGAGGCCGGGCGTTAAACCATTGCTTGGAATACTGCTTGCATCCTCTTTTTAACTTTGGTTTGCGCCCGTGTCCACCTGGGCGCACTCTTTGGAAATTACAGTCAGCGCAAAGTTAAGCGGGACGACGCGCTCTTTAGATTAGAGAAGCTCGAAAGCTTGTTTGTCCAAAAAAATGAAGGCATCAGTGCTGACAACGCGGACGTTGATTCTGCTGGTCGCGGCGGCTTTGCTCGTCGCTGCCGGCGGGCTCAATTTCTGGCAGCGCTGGAAGCACCAGTCTCCGCCGACGGACGGCATCACATGGACTCAAAAAGGGAACGCCATCGTCGCGGAAAAGGTTCAGCCCGGGCTGACGGGAGAGCGCGCAGGCATCCTTCCGGGCGACCATCTGATATCTATCAGTGAAGACGAGACGCAGTACGATTCGATTGCCCGTTACTCGGATGTTCAAATCTATCTCGAAGAGGCGGGCGTCGGCGGGCATCTGACATACCTCATCGAGCGCCCGTCCTTCCCAGAAGAGACGCGCTTTTACTACGCAGACCTTTACGGGCTCGATCAGATTCCGACCTGGACAACGCGCGATCTCTATCTCAACTTCATCGGTCTGGTTTATCTCTTCGTCGGCTTCTTCGTTCTCTTCAAGCAGGGGGGACGCGCGCCCTACGTCGTGCATTTCGCTGCCCTGTGCCTGGCCGCTTTCGTCTTTCACTTTTACAAACCGACAGGGGTTTACGAAGACCTCGATCTCGCCATCGCATTTTTAGATGATGCGGCATTCATCCTGTTTGCGCCGATCTTTGTTCATTTCTGCGCCATCTATCCTGTCCGCTACCGGCTCTCGAATGAGCGGCGATGGCTGGCCGTCCTGTTGTATGTGCCCGCCATTATCTTGCTCACGGGCGCGACCGCAGTCTATTTCGGCTCGTACTTCAATCTAAATCTTCCTGAGAACGTCATTGGCGCTTACTACCAGTTGATCTTCGTCCACTTCTGGGGGTCGCTTGTGGCGAGCGCGGTGCTGCTGGTGCGAACCTTCATCAAGAGCGACGCGGCTGTCGTCCGCCAGCAATTAAAGTGGGTCGTGTGGGGCTCGGCTCTCGCCATCACTCCGTTCTCGCTCCTTTATGCCGTGGGCTACGTGTCCGGCTTTGAGGGCAATCGCTGGCTGACGGACATCGCGCTCTTGCCGCTCGTGCTGATTCCTCTCACCTTCGGCAATTCCGTCGTGCGCTATCGCCTGATGGACGTGGATATTGTGGTGCGCCGCGCCTTCGTTTATGCGCTCACCACGCTCGCCATCTCTTTGATGATCGGCGCTGTGGTTTATGTCGCCGGTCTCTATGCGCTCGACGGCGAGATCACGCCGGGACTTATCACTTTGCGCGTCATCATCGCTGTCGTCGGAATGTCTGTGATCGTGATGGTGGCCGCGCCGTTCAAGAATTTTCTACAGGAGCGTACGGATCGTCTCTTCTACGGCGAGCGCTACGACATGCGTAACGGATTGCTCGACTTCGGACGCACGCTCTCGGCCACCACCGCGCTCGATCCGCTCCTGAACGCGCTCGTCAGCCGCCTTCAGCAGGTTTTAAACGTCAATCGCGTGGCGATCTTTATCGAGGACGAGAGCGCGCCCGCCGGTTATCGCGTGGCGCGCACCGCAGGCTTAGCGTCCACGATGGTCGTGCCGCCCGATTTTAGAGAGATGATCAGGACGCGCTCGGCGGAAACAGGCGTTGTGCGCGCAGACGATCTGGACCTCGCGCCTGAGGCGACGGGTTTTGTCCGCCGCTCGCTTCACTACTATGTGCCGTGTGTCGTGCGCGGTCGGATGGTCGCGGTGATCGGCCTTGGACGTTCGGCAGACGGCGCGCTGCTCTCAAGTGAAGACGTGGAAATCCTGCGCACAGTCTCGGGCTACGTGGCTGTCGCGATTGAGAACAGCCTGCTCTATCAGGAACAGCAGAAACGCGCTGCCGAGTTGCAGATGTTGAAGGAGTTCAATGAGTCAATCGTCGAATCAATCAACGTCGGCCTCCTGGCGGTTGATCTGGACGGGCACGTCACGCATTGCAACTCTGCCCTGGAAGAGATGCTCGGCCTCAGTCGTGATGAGGCCATCGCCCGCAAGGTAGAAGACCTCTTCGCGGAAGATTTTACGGAGACACTGCGGCAGGTACTTGGGCCAGGCAAGTGGCAGTTGACGGAGCTGCGCCACATTTACAAGCTCCATACAGCGACGCGCGTGGGCCGCTCGCTCGTCCTCAACATCGCGCTCGCGCCCTTGAGGACTGATTCGGACGACCGCACGGGCGCGCTCGTCGTGCTTGAAGACGTGACGGCGCGCATACGTCTCGAAGAACAGTTACAGCAGCGCGAAAAGCTCTCAAGCATCGGCCTCTTGGCGGCGGGCGTAGCGCACGAGGTAAATACACCGCTGACGGGCGTCTCATCCTATACTCAGATGCTTCTGGGAATGATTCCGGAGACCGATCCGAAGCACGCACTGTTGCAGAAAGTCAGGCGACAGGCTGATCGCGCCTCCAACATCGTCAACAACCTGCTAAACTTTTCGCGCACGGGCAGCGCGACGGAGTTCAATGATCTAGACGTGCATCGTGTGCTCGACGACACGCTCCAACTACTAGAGACGCAACTGCGCCGCAACCAGATCGAGATCGAGCGCTGTTACGATCCGGAACTGCCGAAGGCATTGGGCAACGCCGGAAAACTGCAACAGGTCTTTACGAATCTGATCCTCAACGCGCGCGACGCCATTCCTGAAGGCGGGCAGATCACTCTGTTTACGGCCTCCACAGATCGTGAAACCATCATTATCGAAGTGTCTGACACGGGCATCGGCATCGCGGCGGAGAATGTCGCGAAGATTTACGATCCTTTCTATACCACCAAAGGCGTCGGGCGCGGCACGGGCCTCGGCCTTGCCGTCACTTACGGTATTGTGCAGGAACACTCCGGCCATATCTCTGTCGAGAGCACGCCGGGGCGAGGAACGACCTTCCGTATCACTCTGCCGACGGCGCACGCGCGTGCGCGACTGCAAGCTGCAAGCGATTAAAAAGAGGGAAAAGAAGGATAGAGGGCGAAAGCATCAAAGGCAGCGGCGCGAAGCTCAGGTTTGCCCGCTCCTTTGATGCTTTCGCCCTTTTTCGTTTTATCCGAAGCGGCGTTGTATAATGCTCGCGGCGCGCGGCCCTTGGCGGAAATTTAAGAGGGCCACGCGCCTCGGCGCTTCAAGCGAAGAGAGCTTCCATTTCGATAAGTTATAAGGTGAAGACAGAAAGACGGATGGCGAAAAAGGGTTCTGTGCTCGTCGTTGACGACGAGGAGATAATGCGCGACGTTTTGGAGACGCTTCTGTCTGCCGAAGGCTATCGCGTTGACCTGGCGAAAACGGGTGAAGATGGCTTAGAGGCTTATGGGCGGCGTGCTTATGATGTCGTCCTGCTTGATGTCTCGATGCCGGGCATGGGGGGCTTGCGCGCTCTCGAAGAGTTTTTGAAGCTCGATAGCGAGGCGGTGGTCGTCATGATCACAGCCTACGCAACATTTGACACGGCGGTCGCGGCCTGGGAGAAAGGCGCGGTCGGCTGTATCCGCAAGCCATTTCAGAACGAGCAGATTACAGCGACCATCGCGGGCGGCATCAAGCGACGCCGTAAAGAGGAGGAGCGGCAGACCCTTCGGCGCGCCATGAGCCGCGTCGTTGATCGCGGCTCGATGGTCGGGCGCTCGGATGTGATGCAGGAGGTCTTTCGCCTTGTAGATCAGGTCGCGCAGGCACGCTCGACCGTGCTGATTACGGGCGAATCGGGGACGGGCAAGGAACTGATCGCCAAAGCCATACATGAATCTAGCCCGCGCGTGCAGAAACCCTTCGTTACCGTCAACTCTTCCAACATTCCCTCGGAGCTTTTAGAGTCGGAACTCTTCGGCCACACGCGCGGCGCATTCACGGGCGCGGTGGCGGCCAAGAAGGGGCTCTTTGAGGTGGCTGACGGCGGCTCTATCTTTTTAGACGAGATCGGCGACATTCCGCCTGAGACGCAAGTGCGGCTTCTGCGCGTCATACAGGAGCGAGAATTTACGCCGCTCGGCGATACGACCCCGCGCCGCGTTGACGTGCGCATCATCGCTGCCACCAACATTGATCTCAAAGAGGCTGTGCGTCAGGGGGGCTTTCGCGAGGACTTGTATTACCGCCTCTCGGTCGTGCCGATTGAACTGCCGCCTTTGCGCGACAGGCGCGAGGACATACTACCGTTGGCCCAGCACTTCATACACAAATTCAACGAAGAGAATGGTCGGCACATCTCCGAGCAGATCGCGCCCGATGTGCTCGCGCTGCTGGAATCCTACTCATGGCCGGGCAACGTGCGCGAACTTGAGAACGCCGTCGAGCGTGCGGTCGTCATCGCGCCCGGTGAGGAGATTTCGCGCGAGTGTTTGCGCTCGGAGATCAGCGACCCGCAGTCAGCGCAGACGGCACGCGAAGGTTCAATCTTCGCTCCAATGGTAGAGATCGGGCGCGGCATCAACTTCTACGACGAGGTGCGCCGCTTCGAGATGGACTTGATTCGCCGCGCTTTGGAGCAGACCGGCGGCCACCAATCTCGCGCCGCGCGCCTTCTCGGCATGAACGCGACTACTCTCAACTCAAAAATCAAGACCTACAACATCAGCCTGCGCCAGTAGTTCGAAAAGGAAACCTATTTTTATAAGCTGCTCATAACCCCGCATAAAATTTCATCCCTGCGGTATTGCCGTGCGCTCTAATGCAGTGCGATCCCACTTGGCAAGATTTGCGCCCGCCTCGTAGGTGCTTTGCAGGAATTCAGTGAGCGCGTCTTCTGGCGAGGCAGCTGCCCGCACATCATCGTACATCAAGAGAAACTCCGACATCTCTTTGCTGTAAAAGGCGCTCGACGGGCGCAGGCCGGCTTCCTTTAATCCGGGAGGTTCGGGTGCGGTATAAGAATAAAAGGCAGGGCCGGAGACTGGGCCGCCGCCGGGCCAGAAGCCATGACTGATTGCTTCGTGCGAGTAGGCTTCGCGCGTGATCAAGTCGGCTCCCTCTCGTTCCGGCGCGCGCCGCCCCGAAAAGCGCGTCACTGCGAAATCAAAACTTCCCCAGAAAAAATGAACGGGGCTCACCTTACCGATAAAGCGCGCTCTAAATTCGGTAAAGATTTTCTCGGTCTGGACGAGGATTCGCCAGAAACGATTGGCGTACTCCGCGTCGTAAGCGGCATGCTCGTGATCCTCTTCAAAGCGTATGGGGTTCTCCACTTCGACGGGCATCGTCCAGATTTTTACTTCGATCCCAAGACGGCTGAGCGCCTCCATGACTATTTTGTAAAAGTCTGCGACCGAGCGCGGGACGAGCGCGATTGATTGCGTGCTCCCGTCGCTGCATTCGATCAGAAGTTGATGGTCAATAAAGTCGAAATATATCTCGAATGTTCTGTCCTCATAAGGCATGGCGGAGGTGGTGAGGCCGCGCGCCGTCACATAAAGAGGCACATTCCACCAGTGATTGACGAGCGGCGTTTGCGCGAGACGGATTTTGCCGACGATCTGCGTCCACATATGCAGCGTATCTTTCGTCTCCTGCCACTCTGCAATCGGCAGGCGCGGCCAAATTTCTATATCACCAGTCTTTCGCTTGATACTCGTATCAGTCATAACGTTCTCCCTTTAGGTAAATTTAGTGATGATTGAATTCCCTATCACTTTTACGTTTCGTGCGACTTCGCTTACAGGACTTTCTACAAAGGCCGACGCCTGTTCAGGTAATAATGCCACAGGATGCGCGCGGCGACCGCACGCCAGGGTTGCCAGTTTGCAGCCATCAACTCAAGGTCTTTTGTTGTCGGGGGCTGGGCAAATCCGTTGAGCAACTGTACGGCGACGACCAGAGCGCGATCACCCGTAGGGAAAACATCCGGACGGAGCAGCGCCCTCAACAGATAGATATCAGCCGTCCATCGGCCAATACCGTTGATCTTCAGTAACTCTGATCGCGCTTCCTCATCGCTCATAGTGTTGAGCGCGGCGAGATCGAGGTCGCCTTCGATGATCGCGCGCGCAAGGTTGCGAGTGGCCGCCGTCTTCTGTCGGCTAAAACCGGCGCGCCTCAATGTCGCGTCGTCGAGTTCGATGAATCTCTCAGGTGTAAGCGGAGCAGAGACGACGGCGAGCAATCGCTCAAAGGTTGCTTTCGCTGATGCGAGCGAGACCAGTTGCTCCAGAATAATGTAGAGGAGTGTGGCAAATCCCTGCTCTCGCTCCCAAACTGGCGGCGGGCCAAAGTCCTTTAGGATTTGTGCGAGGGTCGCATCGGTTTTCGCTAAGAACTGCAAGCCGTCCTTCAGATTTTCTTCTGTGAGAGCGACGGGCGCGGGTGTTTGGTGCGGGCCTGGTTGAGCTTTCACTATTAATTTAACCGGAGACAGCCTTGAAAGTTAGGTGCTGATAATTCCATCTGTCAGACAAGAGCTTAAAACTAAAGCCTGCGCGCGGGTCATTCATCGCTCATTATTTCTATCTCGTCGCTTCGCTTTATCTCTGCTTTTCCGACGCGGTCGCGGCCCTGCTCTTTAGCCGCATAGAGGGCCATACCTGCGCGGGCGATCATATCATTGCCCGATTCGTCGTCGGCGAGCGTGGCCGCGCCGACGCTCAAAGTCACTTGAAAGTTCGGCGAGCCGTCGCCGAACTTTTGTGACGAGGCCGCCGCGCGAATCTTTTCCGCCAGTGCTTCCGCACCATCCAGGTCAGTCTCCGGAAGCAGCACCAAAAATTCGTCGCCGCCGTATCGGCTCACCATGTCTGAGCGCCGCAGGATTTCGATCAGGATACCGGCGACCTGTTTTAGCGCAACGTCTCCGGCAAGGTGTCCGAACGTGTCATTGATCATTTTGAAATTATCCAGGTCAACCATCAAGCACGAGAGCGGGCGCGTGTAGCGGCGTGCTTCCGCCTGCTCGTGCGTCAGGACTCTCTGCAACCCATAACGATTGAGCAGGCCGGAGAGCGCATCCGTCATGGCGTGCTCCTGTGCGACCAGGGCAGTGGCGCGCGCTTCCTCGGCGCTAATGCGCAGGCGGTCGCGCTCGCGCTTCAGGCGCATCGCGACCTCGACGCGCGCGAGCAGCTCTTCTGCCTTAAAAGGCTTGCTGATGTAATCGTCCGCGCCCAACGAGAGACCGCTCACCTTGACGTCCGTCTCATCGCGCGCCGAGAGAAAGATGACCGGAATAGCACGCGTCGCCTCGTTCTCTTTGATCAGACGGCATGCTTCAAGCCCATCCATCACAGGCATCATCACATCAAGGATAATGAGATCAGGCAAGTGCGCGAGCGCCGCCTCGACGGCCTCGCGCCCGTTCTCTGCCACCAGCACGCGATAGCCCGCACGCTCCAGCCGTCTCTGGATCAGCGTCCGGTTGATCGGCTCATCATCGGCGACGAGAATCGTCCGCGATGTCTCTTCTCTCTCATCAAACATAAACAATCAAAAGTAGATATTAGATTTTGGATGTCAGATGTCGGTGAAAAGCTTTGGCTAACATCCAGCATCTAACATTTAACTTCTGTTCTTTCATCCGTCCGCATCGGGCACTTCGGGCGGCAGGCTAAACCAGAAGGTAGAGCCTTCGCCCGGCATTGAAGTGACACCTATCTGGCCGCCGAGACGTTGGATGAGCCGCTTCGAGACGGCTAACCCCAGGCCCGTGCCGCTGTAGGCGCGCGTGTTCGACGTATCAGCCTGGCTAAACTCCTCGAAGACATGCGGAAACGCCTTCGTGTCAAAACCTATCCCGGTGTCCATGATATTGATTTGCACGCTGCCCTTTGCGCTCGGCAGGACATGGACATGCACCGAGCCCATTTCCGTAAACTTGACGGCGTTCGACAGTAGATTCATTAAGACCTGACGCACACGCTCAGGGTCTGTGCGCACGACGGGCAGTTCTTCAGAGAGGCTCATCAGAATATTCAAGCCCTTCTTGTCGGCGATGGCGCGCACATGTCCGATGGCGCGCTTGACCACCTCTTCAAAGGCGATGGTGTCCATATAGACGGGGAAGCGCTCCGAATCAATGCGCGCCAGATCGAGCGTGTCTTCGACCATGCTCAAAAGCCTGTCGGCGGAATCCCTGATGGTCTGCACATCGCTTGCTTGCTGCTCGTTCAACTCGCCTGAGAAACCTTCCTTGAGCATCTGCGCATAACCGATGATCGCGTTCAACGGCGTTCTCAGCTCGTGCGAGATGATTGCCATAAACTCTGTCTTGTACTTTTCCGATTGCCGCAAGTCCTCTTTGAGTTGCTTGGTGGATTGATTGAGGCCGCGCACCTGCCGACTCCAATCAAGATTCTGCAAGGCAACGGCAATGGGGCGCGCGAAAAGGTCTGCGAGTCGCTGCTCGTCGGCGCTCACTTCCGCCACGACGCGAGAGAAGGTGATAAGCATGCCGAGGAGTTTATGATTATGGCCCACGACGGGTGTGGCCCATGCCCCGCGCAAGTTTGACCAGCGCACGGCTGTATAGAGACTGGCAAAGCGCGGCTCAGATGCTAAGTCTGCGACGACGCCAACGCGGCGCGTTGCCGCCAGCCCGCAGACCGGATCATCGAGCGTCACGCCCTGTGTATAGCGTTCGAGAATGCCGGTCGGCAGATGCTTTGTCGCCGCCAGCCGCAAGAGCTTTGCTTCTTCATCCCAACGCAGTACGGCCGCCGCATCCGTCCCGGCAATCCTGGCCCATGAATCCAGCACTGCCCGCAGGCAACGATCAAGCTCCGTCTCTACGGTCACATCTGCGGCCAGCCTGAGCAGCATCAGGAGGTCTTCGATAAAGGAGCGCAGTCGCCCATTGAGTTGAGCATTGAGAATAAGCGGCGCGACTGATTCAGCCACGCGCGCCAGCAGAGTTTGTTCCTCATGCGTCCATTCTCTTTGCGCATCGGCTTCGACCAGTCCGAGCGCGGCCAGAACCTGCCCGCCATAGACGACGGGCGCGACGTACATCGAGCGCGCGCCGAGACGTTCGATGAGCGGGCGCAGGAGGTCTGCGCTTGCGGCCTGTTCAGAGCGCAGGTCGGCGATGAAGACGGGACGCTGCTCGTCATAGACAGGTCGTTCAATACGCGCGACGGGCGCATGTATTTCGAGGGGCGGTCGGTCACTGTGCGGCGTCCAGGCGCGCAATGAAGGCTCAGGCCGCCCGTAGGATACTGAGCGCAGCAGGAGGAAACTGGCGGGCAGGGCATGTGCCATCTCGTCTATGGTCTGTTGAATAATGTGATCCAGATCGATAGATACACGGGCAGCATGATGCAGACGCTCGATCAGGGCGTCTGCACGCGCGCGCGCCTCCTCGCGCCGCTGCGTCCCCTTTACACTGTCGGAAAGCTCTATGCGCTTGAGCGTCGTCGCCAGAAGATAGGCGATAAGACCGGCCGTATCACCGTCAGCCTCCGTATAGGCCGCTGCCTGCGACGTACTGACGACGAGCATGCCTTCAAGCTTTTCGCCAAGCGTGAGCGGCGCGCAGAGAATGGATGCGGCTGCCGGGCAAACGAGCGAGATCAGGAGCGCGCGGCTGACCAACTCCTGCGGAGCATTATTGAAGCGGACGGGAGCGCCCGTCTGCACCGCGCTCTCAAGCATGGTGTGCGAGACGCGCACGACTTCGCCTTCAACATGAGTTTCAAACTCGCCGCCGCTCTCCAGAGAGGCGCATAGTTGTTGGCGGTCTTCTCCAACACTGACAAGCAGGCGCAAGCTCTCGGCTTTGAGGAGGCGCGCGAGCCCGCCGAGCGCGATCTCGTTGGCCTCTGCGGCGCTTGTTGAAGAGTTCAAACGGCGCGTCAATCGCATCAGTTCGTGCCTTATCTCAGCGCCACGAGACCCCTCGGCGTGACGATCCTTTTGCCCTGTCGTGTGCGAATCTGTTTTCATCTCGACCAAAGCTGCGGAAGAACCGAGCAGCGCGCGGCAATCCTTCGCGCGACGTGAGGGTGGAAGAAGCGTTCAGATATTAGAGAATCGGCTCTGGGGCATGACCTGTCGCAAAGATCATCTTAAAATAACGTGAGTTCGACGTAAGAAATTGAAAAGAGAACCCCAAGCGGTAAGATGTGGTTGGCCAAAACTACATCCTGTTCGCCGTAAGGAGTTCTCTCGTGAACATTTTATCCATTTTCTGTGACATAGACGACTTTTGTTTGCTCTTTGAACCGCTCTGGCGCCGCCGTTTGCTCGACACGCGCCAGCGACGCCGGGCTTCGACTCTGTGCTTGTCGGAGGTGATGACGATCATCGTGTTGTTCCACGCCTCAAATTACCGCAACTTCAAGGCTTATTACACCGAGCAGGTGATGAAGCAATACGCCGGGGCGTTCCCTCGGCTCGTCAGTTATCACCGCTTCGTAGAATTGATGCCCTCGGCGCTTGTTCCCCTGTGCGGCTACTTGCAGACGAGGAAAGGCCGGTCGAGCGGCATCTCCTTTGTCGATTCGACCTCGTTGAAAGTCTGCCACAACCGGCGCATCCATTCGCATCAAGTCTTTGCGGGGTGCGCCCGACGCGGCAAAACGAGTGTGGACTGGTTCTTCGGCTTCAAGTTGCATCTGGTCATTAACGACTGCGGCGAACTGCTTTCTTTACGGCTCACGCCGGGCAATACAGATGACCGGCGAGCGGTGCCGGAGCTAGTCAAAGGCTTGTTCGGCAAGCTCTTCGGCGATAAGGGCTATATCTCGCAGACGCTGTTCGAGACGCTTTACGACGATGGAATCCAACTCGTAACCAAGCTCAAAACGAAGATGAAGAATCGGCTTTTATCCACCTTCGACAAGATCATGCTCAGAAAACGCGCCATCATTGAATCGGTCGTGGATCAGCTCAAGAACATCTCGCAAATAGAGCACAGCCGTCACCGCAGTGTGACAAACTGCTTCGTCAACTTGCTGGCCGGATTGGTCGCTTACACATGGCGCGAGAAGAAACCATCATTGAACATTCGTGTCAAAGAACAGTTACAGCTTGTTTTCTAGTTCGCTACGTCGAACTCACGTTATTTTAATCAATGCGAGAGATGTGATTTAATCACGAACGTTAATTGCCGTTCGCCTTTGTTCTCGAACGAAAGCTAAGGGAAATCTGTTTATGTCAACCGCAATCAAAGTCATTCTCATCGTTGTCGCCCTAATTCTGCTGGCCGTTTTCGCCGTTGCCGGATTGGGATCGTACTGGTGGTCGCAGAACGGCCAGCGAC
>JBKKAL010000292.1:0-7751 GCA_046714695.1 Pyrinomonadaceae bacterium | reverse complement strand
AGTATTCTGGTAACTAGAATATGCACGCAATGCAATAAAGCCTCAGATTTCGTTTGAAGATATTTCCCCCATAGCTTTCAACCTTACATTGCCTACATCCCGGCGATGTCTCTCCCGCGACTCCACTGTGAAATACGCTTCGACATTCGCGGAACCGAATAGAGCCATTCTTCAAGGACGGCGGTTACCACTCCAGCCCTTTCTTTATTTTCGAACGCTCTAAATGAATCTACGCACGAGCCGTAGCTTTAGGATTTACGTGCGGGCAAATCTTAAGTGTCGAGAGGGATGAGATTGTGTGTCGCCCGTGTTGAGATAATTACGGGCGGTGAGATTCAGGAAAGAGGACTGAGAAGATATTTATCACCGGTCGGCGCGCTCACACCGCCTGAGGGCTCAAGCGTGACGGCAAAGATGGAGGCATTGCGGCCAGCTTCAGGAACTTGATCGCGCATCACCGCGCCGCCTCGCTGATCCGTATTGAAGACCGCTCCGGGCACCGGATTCTTGAGATCAGCGATGAACCAGAGCTGGTAAGCCTTTCCGGCAGGGGCGGGAGGCAGATTATATGCAAAGAGCATGGCGCGTCCTGTTCGCGGATCAACGGCCAGTTTGGCGCTGGCCGATTGAGCCGCGCCCATCCCTGCAAGCTCGGTCATACGCACGCCGGGCGCGGTCAGCATCTCTCTCATTTCGCGCTCATCCGACAGCTCTTTAGCGAGGGCTTCCGCCGTTCTGTGCTCGCGCTCCATTTGATCCTGCAATCCATTCGAACGCTTCCAGACGACGAAAAGCGAGGCGGCGAGCGCGATGATCGCGATGGATGCGGCAATCGCACCGAACCATACGGGGGTGCTCCAGCTTCGGCGCGAAGCAAGCGGCATCTGGATCACATTCGATGCGGCATCCCGTGCATTGTCCGCTACGGCTTCGCTGCCGCCAGCCGTTTTTCTTGCGACGGAATTTTGCGGGATGGTGCGCACGCTTTCGAGAATACGCGCGCGCAGTTCCACGGGCGGCTCGACCGCGTGTGCGGAGAGCGCAAGCGCAGCCGCAGCGTCGCTCCACTCGGCGACCTCCGCAGGACACTCGCGGCAGGTCCGCAAATGCTCTTCGAGGTTGCGCGCCTCTGCGGCCTCAAGCGCTCCGAGCGCGTAAGCCGCGAGCATATCTTTGTATTCTTCGTGCGTCACTAAAAAAACCTTCTTCTTCGCCGATAACTACCTAAGATGTTCTGTCCTTGCTCTCGCGTTGGCGCGTCACCCCCGGCCTTTACAAAAAGTCCTTTATCTTTTCGCCAAGCAACTCGCGCAGCTTGATCATGCCGGAGCGCATGCGCGTCTTGATAGTGCCGAGCGGCGCCCCTAAACGCAGAGCGATCTCCGATTGCGTCAATCCCTCAAAATAGCCGAGGACGAGCGCCTCTCTCTGGTCTGCCGGAAGCTCATCCAGAGCATTGCGCACGACCTCGCGCTGTTCAGACTTGAAAGCGTCTGCGGCGGCGTCCGATACGGCCTCCGGCATGTCCAGGACGGATGCGTCCGCCGTGCGCTGGCGCGAATCGAGCGCGCGCAGGCGATCAATGGCGCGGCTGCGCGCCAGCGTCACCAGCCATGTAAAGGGGCGTCCGCGCGACTCGTCAAAATCGGCAGCGCGCTTCCAAACCTGTATGAAAACATCCTGCAACACATCTTCTGCCTCAGGGCGGCTATGTAATATACGTAAGATAAGGCCGAAAAGGATTAACCTGTAGCGGTCATAGAGAAAGGCCAATGATTGCTCATCGCCGCGCGCAATAGCGTGAAGCAGTTCGGAGTCTGATGTTTGCGCCGGTTCGGTTTGCACTTGGCTCAGTTGTAATTTCCAGGAAGCAATAGAGCACACATCATAACAAGATACGGCGTGTGAGGGCTAGAGGATTGTTTCGCCCTCCGAAGACCAGGTCTGGCATGAATGCGGCCAAATAAGTTGAAAACGGTGAAGCGTGCCCACATGTTCTGAAGGTTTCCGCGTGGGAGGTTTACTTAAAATCGCTAATCATGATCGCATCATTAGTCACCGTGCCGCGCGTCAGGGCGAGCTGACGGCCATCGCGCGACCAGGAGAAATCGCCTATAAGTTCGGATTTGAAGTCGGTCAACTGTTTGGGCGCTCCGCCGTCCAGAGGTTGAGACCAGAGATTGGAGACACCATCGCGCGTATCCATGTAAACGAGCGCGCGCCCGTCCGCTGACCATTGAACCGGGCTCGGCAGAGAAACAGTTCGCGGGAGGTCGAAAAATTTAGTCGGCTTCCCACCCTCAACCGGAAGAATAGCAACCCTGAACTTGCGCATGCTCAGATCATTGACGTTGCAAACGATCTGCTTGCCGTCGGGCGAAACGAAGAAGATGTAATAGAACAGGGGAGGCTCTGTCAGTTGCACCGCGTCGCCCCCATCAATCGAGACTCTCCATAAATTCGTCTGGCTCGGACCGGAGGCCCCATAAAAGACCCACTGGCTGTCCGGTGAACAAGCCGGGTCTAGTTCCCTCATATCTCCATTGGTCAACTGCCGAGCGTTTCCTCCATCTATATCCATCCTCCAGATACGATCTTTCCCGGAGCGGTCGGAAACAAAAACGATATAACGGCCATCGGGCGTCACCATCGGGATTTCGTTATCCTTAGCATTATTTGTTAGTTGTTTTTGACCGCTGCCGTCCGCATTCATAATCCAAATATCTGAGTGGCCGCCCAACCTCGACGTATAAACGATCCTGCCATCGGGTGTCCATGAAAGCACCGCCCATCTATCAGTGGACTTGGTAGATGTGATCTTTCGAGCTTTGCTGGCATCGCCGTTCGGCGCAACCCAGAAGTCCCCGATACCTACGGATTGCACTGTGACCATAGCGTTGGAGTCTGCCGTGATGCTCACGCCCCTGTAGTTATTCAGATCATTGGTTACCTTTCGCACCTCGCCGCCGGGATAAGAGAGATTCCATATCTGACCCGATGAGTTGGGCGACTGATCTTCAGCCGTCAGGATCAACCCGCTGCCATCTGAGAGCCATGTCACCTGTTCGACCCATTGCCATTTCTGCGTGGTGATGGTTTTCTCCGCTCCGCCTTCAACCTCTACGGCAACCACTGTCTGGTAAGAATCGCTGCTGCTGTCGCCTCCGCTTCTAACGGGACAGGCGATTACTTTTCCGTCAGGCGACCATGCAGGCCCGACTCTGGGGCCCCACCTGAATGCAGCAGGATCTTTGCGCGTCGCAAGACTTTGCTCATTGCTCCCATCAATATTAGCGATGAACAAAACGCTTTCCCTCTTGCTCGGATAATTACGCACAAAGGCAAAGCGAAGGCCATCGGGCGAGAGCGTCATCGAGCCATCTATGTCATCAAGGAGCTTGCGGGGCGTCCCTCCTAGAATCGGTAGTTGGTAAACGATGCTTATCGGGCTGTTCTTTTCATTGAGGACGTAAAAGATATAGTCGCCGTCAGCGGAGAAGGTGATTCCTTTGTAGCTGGCCTCGGCAGGCGCGACGATCTGCACGTTGCTCGATGTCGCTACCTGTCTTACCCAGAGGCTTTCCACGCCGCCGTCATCCACAGCATGCACGACGTACTTGCCTTCGGGAGAAATGGCGGCAATCGTGACTTTGCCCGTATTGGTCAGCTTCGTCACCTTCATGTTTTGAAAAGACGGAGCCGATTTTCTCTGGCCGAAGAATTTGTAGAGGGAGAAACCCACACCGGCGAAGGCCAACACAAGCACCGCCGCGAGCGCGATTATGCCCGTCTTGTGACGCTTGATCTCGCTGACGAGATATTCCGCGCTCGTCGCGTTTGTGTGCGCCTGCCCGACTTCGGCAGTCCGCATCGCGGGCTCGCGAGTCTGTGTCTCGATGGCCGCTTCCTGGCCGCTCATTGTTGACAGCGGCATCGCCATTGTGCCGCTCGTTTTATCGGGCGATACGGAGCGCTCCATCTCCGCTTCAAACTCCAGTCGCTGTTTGAGCCGGCGCAAGTCAGTGAGCAATTCTTTGGCAGTTTGATAGCGGCCTTCTTTGTCTTTGGTCAGCGCTTTGGTGACGATCCATTCAAGCGCTTCAGGCGCTCCGGGTTGATAACGCGCAATCGGAAGAGGTTCTTTGTTAAGAACAGCGGAGATGACATCGCCTGTGGACGCGCCCTCAAAAGGAGGTCGGCCGGCAACCATCTCATACAGCACAGCGCCCAGACTCCAGATGTCCGTGCGCGCGTCCAGTTGTGCACCGCGCGCCTGCTCCGGCGACATGTACCTGGCCGTGCCCATGACCGTGCCCGGATCTGTTTGCACGAGCGCACGTGTCGGAGCTTCCGTATCAGGATTCGCGGGGCGTTCCGTAAGTTTGGCTAAACCGAAATCCAGCACTTTGACGTAGCCGTCGGGTCTGACCATCACATTCTCAGGCTTGATGTCGCGATGAAGGATTCCAGCCGCGTGTGCCGCGGAGAGAGCATCGCAGATTTGAATACTGATGTTGAGCGCTTCGCTCAAAGTGATGTTCGCTGTCGTCATCTGCTGGCGTAAGGTCACGCCGTTGATGAATTCCGTGGCGATAAAGCGTATGGAATCGGCGCGCCCGACTTCGTAAATCGTGAGAATGTTCGGGTGATTAAGAGCTGATGCGGATTTCGCTTCCTGTACGAAGCGCTGCATGCGTTGCTGGTCGGAGGCGACCTGTTCGGGAAGAACTTTGAGCGCGACGGTTCGCTCCAGCTCTGTGTCCTGGGCTAAATAGACTTCACCCATGCCGCCAGCGCCGAGCGGCGAGCGAATCTCATAGCGCCCAAAACGTGTGCCGGGAGCAATAGCCATAGCTCTCGAATCCAGGAGAAGCGTGCGCGTTCAATAAAGGCGATGTCTCTTCAAAAGTCGCCCTCATTGTAACTATGTTCGGCGATGTGTGCCAGCCGACGTGTGTTTGGACATTGAAGGGATACACGCGCGCGAAAGGGCAGCCGGATAAGGCTCGCGGGAGGCAACGAAAAGAATAAATACTTTCCGTTGCCTCCCGCGAGTAAGTCGAAATTACCGGGTGAACCCGTTTGCCTAGGCGACCGTGATCTCTTCCGAGAGATACACATCCTGAATGGCATTCAAGAGAGCGATGCCTTCATTCATCGGACGCTGGAAGGCTTTGCGTCCGGAGATGAGTCCCATCCCGCCGCCGCGCTTGTTGATGACGGCAGTGCGTACGGCCTCCTGCATATCGCTTGCGCCCTTGCTTTCGCCGCCCGAATTGATCAGACCACAACGGCCCATATAGCAGTTGGCCACCTGATAGCGCACCAGGTCAATCGGATTATCGGTCGTCAGCTCTTCGTAAATCTTTTTGCTCGTCTTTCCGTAGGGCGCATCCTTCGACAGATTGAGCGAGTTGTAACCGCCATTTCGTTCGGGCAGCTTCTGCTTGATGATGTCGGCCTGAATAGTGACGCCAAGATGATTGGCCTGCCCCGTTAAATCTGCGGACGCGTGCATGTCGCCTTCTGGAGTTTTGAATTTCGAGTTGCGTAAGTAGCACCAGAGTATGCAAGCCATCCCAAGCTCATGCGCCTGCGCGAAAGCATTGCTGATTTCAGTTAACTGCCAGGTTGATTCATCGGAGCCGAAATATATTGTGGCGCCAACCGCCACTGCACCCATGTTGTGGGCTTCCTTCACCGTACCAAACAAGACCTGGTCAAACTTATTGGGTAGGGTTAACAACTCGTTATGATTGATCTTAACGATGAAGGGAATCTTATGCGCATACTTTCGCGCTACCGTCCCCAGCACACCAAAGGTCGAAGCAACAGCATTGCAGCCGCCCTCGATGGCCAGCTTCACGATATTTTCCGGATCGAAATATTGCGGATTCGGGGCGAACGACGCGCCCGCCGAATGTTCGATGCCCTGGTCCACGGGCAGGATTGAAAGATACCCGGTTTTGGCGAGGCGGCCGTTATCAAAAAGTGTTTGCAGCGAACGCAAAACTGCCGGTGACCGATCAGAACTGGACCAAACACGATCAATAAAGTCCGGGCCCGGCAGATTAATGTCGTCCCTGGCTATCGCGGTCGCCCGGTGATCCAGCAATGTGCGAGCGTTGTCGCCCAGCAACTCTTCAATCCGGTCGAGGGTCGTCGCCCCTCTCTTTAATTCTGTAGCCATTATCTTCCTCCTGAATAAGACCGAACGGGTGCAAAAGCGTGGATTGTCCAATAAATCGGCCTAAATCATACCATGAGAGGCTGGTTCTCGTCGCCCGAAGCCAGTAGCTTCGGGAGTGTCTTTACTTCGAAAATATCTAAAACCCTATGCAACGGATTCTATAGATACTCGTCAAAGCTGGTTCGTTTCTGCTTGCGGGAATTCACAAATTTTGACAAAATCCCGCGTCGCAGTAGGACCTCAAGGTAATTCCGCCGCCGCTTGATTTAGCCTCGCGCAAGTCAAATGTCGAAAGTCCTTGCTAAATAAGCCAAATAGTTTTACTCAGAGTTGAATTACTATTTTCGTCTCAGATAGCACTCTTTCTGGCGCTCTCGTTTGAAAGGCTTCACAATGAAATCAAGTAGTCTTTTCCAATCCTCACGGCTGTTCTTGCTCCTGAAAGTGCCCGCGCTGATGCTCGTTGTTGGAGCGGCTTTCACTGTGTTTGGGCAGCAGATTCCCACCGACTTTGATCGCGAACGCGGGCAAGTCATGCTGCGCGCGATCAAGGACGATCTCAAAAAGAATTATTACGATCCTACTTATCACGGGATGGATATCGAGACGCGATTCAAAGCTTCAAGCGAAAAGATCACGGAAGCCACCTCCGTCAATCAAATCTTCGGCATTATCGCGCAAACCCTGCTGGAGCTTGACGACTCGCATACCTTCTTTCTTCCGCCGGGACGCTCCGCCAAAACTGAATATGGCTGGCGCATGAAGATGGTCGGCGACAAGTGTTACGTTGCGGCGGTTCAACCCGGTAGCGATGCCGAAGCGAAAGGACTCAAAGAAGGCGATGAGGTTTACGCAATTGATGGCTTTGGGCCGACGCGCGATAATTTCTGGAAGATTGAGTACTCCTATTCTGGGCTCCGTCCCCGGGCCGGAATGCATCTGTTTGTTATAAAGCCAGACGGAAAGCGAGCTGAATTCGACGTGCTGGCAAAAATTACACCCGGCAAGCGCGTTATGGATCTGACTTTCGCTGAGGGCGGCACCGATACATGGGACCTGATACGCGACTCGGAAAACAACAGCCGCCTCAATCGACACCGTTACATTGAGATGGACGGTGGATTGTTCATCTGGAAAATGCCTGCTTTTAATCTTGAAGATTCAAAAGTGGACGAGATGGCCGGGAAATTCAAAAAGAGCCAGGGTCTGGTGCTCGATCTTCGGGGCAATGCTGGCGGATACGAAACGACCCTGCTTCGTCTATTGGGAAACGTTCTCGACCACGACGCGAAGTTAGGCGATATAAAACGCCGCAAAGGTACCAAGCCAATCATGGCAAAGACCCGCAAGGATGTTTTTGCCGGGAAGTTGGTGGTGCTCATCGACAGTGAATCCGGATCCGCTGCCGAGCTGTTTGCGCGGATGATACAACTCGAGAAACGAGGCACCGTAATCGGAGATCGGTCCGCGGGCGCGGTGATGAGAGCAATGTTTTATGATCACCAAACCGGTCTTGACACGATTGTTCCCTACGGCGTGAGCATCACCGATGCCGATATCG
>JBKKAL010000291.1:0-4365 GCA_046714695.1 Pyrinomonadaceae bacterium | reverse complement strand
GAAAATCTTCGATGACCTCTTCGAAAGTGCGGCGTGTCTTGTACGGGCGATTGGTCGTCATCGCGTCGAAGGAGTCGGCCAGCGAAATAATTTTAGTACCCTTCGGAATCTGATCGCCGGTCAAGCCGTCAGGATACCCGCGCCCATCTATACGTTCGTGATGGTGCCGCGCCATCAAGGGAATATCGGCGTAAGGATGACGGATCGGTGAGAGGATTTCGTAACCCGCAGCAGGGTGGCGATTAAGCTCGCTCGATTGCTTGGCGTCAATCTTGTACGGAGCGTTGATAATATCGCGCTCGACGACGAGCTTGCCAATATCATGTAGATAACCCGCGATGGCGATGCCCTCGACTTCTTCGTCACTCCATCCCATCTCGCGCGCGATTATCTCGCTGTATTTCCCTACCCGCTCGGAATGTCCCTGTGTGTACTTATCCTTAACATCAATGGCTGCGGCAAACGCGCGCACAGTGTCTCTGTAAATCGCGCGCAGGCCGTCATAGAGTTGACGATTCTCTTCTGCCTTGCGTTCCAGCTCTTCGAGCAGACGATGCGTGTGGATGCCGACGCCGATATGTCGCGCCATCGAGCAGACCACCTCACGATCATCTGCGGTGAAAGGCTCTTCACTAGCCTTTCCGCCGAGCAGGACGAGTCCCGTCAGGTCATTGCGCACGACAAGCGGCACGACCAGGTCAATACGCAATCCTGTAAGAATTGGTTGATGACGAGCGGCGAACCGTGCAAAAGCGGGCGTCTCATTGTCCATCGCCAATCCGCAGAGACCGAGGCTCAAGAGACCCTCGACATCTTTGTCGTCAACGGCGACATCCGGCTGCGGCTCGTCACCCAGACCACGCGCGGCGACAAACCGCAAGACCTGTTCTGTTTTGTCGTATTCGGCGACCACGCCGCGCCGTATCGCCAGCGTGCCGAGTAGAAGATGCAACGATGTGCGAACCATCTCCAGGAAATCATGCGGGTCGGCGATCTCCTGCCCCAGATCCGCGAGCGCGGCAAAAGTATGGACGAGCCTTTGCGTATTCTCCTGCATAGGCGTGAAACCCCTAGTGACCGATGGCTGCCCCCGGTGTGCTGAACTCCGTCAGCGTATTCAAGGCCTCCTGCTCGTCTGGAGCCAGCGCGACATACCTGGTCAGCCCAAGCATCTCGAACAGCTCGATTGTTTGCGTATTGACGTCCGAGAAAACGAGTTGCGCGCCCACGCCTTCGGCGGCGTCAATGACGCCCAAAAGAATCGAGACACCGATGCTGTTAACCAGCTCGGTGTCTCGGAAATTGATAACGAGAGCGCGACAACCCTCTTCCAGACGGCGTCGGCACTCACGCTCGATGCGTTCTCCGCTTAATTTGTTGAGATAATCCGTCGCATACACAACGGCCATCTCCCCGATGCAGCGCGAGCGCACCGGAGCCCCGGTTAAAGATTCCGCCATTATAGTAAGCTCCCCTCTTACTTAATAGACAGTACCAATCAGTTATTTAATCCTGCGTAAAAAAAAGCCAATTGGGTTGCGTTTTTATTGCAATCCATCTACGCGCGCCGCAAAAACTTGGTCATGCGCAGGCGCGTGCCGTCATCAACACGCTCAAACTCAACCTCGTCCATCAGGCTTTTAATCAGCGTCAGTCCCCAGCCGCGTCTCTCGTTACTACTACTGCCGCGCACGTTTTGCTCGTCATTTCCGTTATTGTGCGCGCGCCCCTTTTCGCCATTTTGACCGCTAAAGTTTGGCGGGACAACCCCCCGGCTTGAGACAGTGACGACTAATTTATCACTTTCCAGGCGAAAGCGTTGATATACTTTTCGATCCGGGCTCAAACTATGCTCGGCGGCGTTGATGCAGGCTTCGACGAGCGCCGTCTTTATCTGATTAATCGCTTCAGGTTGGAAGTTGATTCGGCGGGCGATCTGATCAACGGTCGTCGCCGCGATCAGCTCCGTGTCTTCGCCCATCGGGATGACCAGCTCAAACTCGTCCGGGCTCTCTTCGGCCTTGACCGTTGGGGTTAGATCGGCATTGATGCGCGCCGTCAGAAGCTCTAATTGATGTCGACTTGAGCCATAGGCCTCGCGTTCAGCCAATAACTCGGAGGCTTCCGCGGAGAAGCCTTCAGGCGCAACCAGCCATAGCCGGACGCGATTAAAACCGCAGGCGCGCGCGACCGACATCAAGCGGTCGCACCAGACCTCCGTGATGCCCCGGCCCGCTTCGAGCTTGGATTCGATCTCGGCTGCAATCCAGACCACTTCGTTGGCGTCCGTGTAAGTGCCCGCATCGAATCCCGGCGCGACGGCGCATTGCTCTTCGTCGCACATCGCCTGCATCGGCGGGTAAAATGCCGCACAGCTCCCGGCATGGACGACCTGTGGAAGTCGTACGAGGTCCGTCTCGGCATCGAGCCCGGCGGCCACCGATTCCGGATCAAGCCCCTTGTAGGCGCGATTGAAGCGGTCGTTGTAGAGGAGGCTCGAAGGCACGCGCTGGCCGTTGAATCGCCGCAGCAATTCGCGCAAGCCGACGGCAGCGGCGCGACGGTAATGCCGCGCCATCGTATGCGGCGCACGCTTCAGAGTCTCAAGTAGGGTTTCGGCGACTACCAGAGCGCGGGGTTCGGCGGCGACCTCCATGCGATAACGAGTTGAAAGATAGTCGCTCCAAGCCAGCGAGCCGTTACCGACCTCTATAAAGTTGGCGTTAAGGCTGGCAAGTTCATTGATATGCAGGTCGCGAATTATCTGTTGTAATTGATCGGCCTCGACTCCGAGCCTTTTGCGCCACGTCTCTACCTGCGCGCGGCTTCCATCGTTCGCCTTCGATTCATAGAGAACGCGAATCAGTGCGCGACGCGAGGGGACCGCCCTGCCGGTAATATCCTCCATCACCGAATCGAAATGACGAAAAAGTCGCCCGCCCATCAATTCGTCAACGTAAAGCTGCTGGCAATTGAGGAAAGTGGTGAGATCAATCTTTTTATCTTGAGCCGACTGGACGAGCGAGGTGATAAAGAACGGTTTGCCGCCCAACTGTTGAACGATCAGATCGCGGGTCTGATCGTTGAGAGCGATGCGGGCGCGTTCACTGAGCCGTTCGACGAGCGCGCGTGCATCATCGTCCGCCAGTTTTTCAAGACGCAGGGTGCTAAAACGTTCCGGGCCATCGCTCTCGCAACGCATGGTGTCCAACAGGCGACGACGCAAACCTGCGAGCACGAACGGAAGATCGGAACGCATCAAGACTTGCGCGATCTCCGGGCCAAGCTGTGTCTCTCCTTTTAATCGTTCCGTGAGATGAAGTCCGTCGAGCATGACCAGCACGCGAATGCCACGCGCCGCGGCTCTTTGCGGCGCGCTCAAGCAGAGTCGTATCAGCGCCCGCTCGTCATCCCCGGCAAGCTCGACCGATTCGACCAACTGCTCGACCCATTCATAATCTGCGGGTGCGCTTTGTTCCGTTAACTCTGAGAGCGGTTGCAAGGCTCTCGCTTGCGAAGAGTCTTTACGTCGCCAGGCAACCAGTTGTTGAATAAACGTGTGAAAGAAGCGGCGCGCGGCGCGGGCGGGCGTTTTATCATCCGCCAAAAAAGCGAAATAGATCGGGATTATTTGATCGTGCCGCCGAAAGAGTTCGTCGTAGGCCTGGCGTAATAGCTCTGAGACTCCTGCGGCGGGAGCGGTGAGGACGAGCAGGCCGTGCGGCTTCGCGCGCCCATCGGCAAGGCTCACGATCCGTTCAAGCTCACTGGCGCGGCCAATGAAGTCCTCCGGCTCGATGCGGCCTAAGATTCGCCCCTCGCCTCGTTCTTTATTTTGTGTCTTTGAAGGCATCGCTGCTGGCAATCTCGGACTGCGCATCCGGTTTGGGGAATATTTGATTCTTACCGGCGCTCTTGGCGCTGTAAAGGGCGCGGTCGGCTGCGCCGATGATGGCCGCGGGCGTGTCGAGCGTCGGAGCGAGGGTAGAGATTCCGATGCTGATGGTGACGGCACTCAGCGGTTGCGCCTTGCCGTGGGGAAAGCGTGTGCGCTGCACTCTGCGACGGATGCGCTCGGCAATCGCAGATGCTTCATCAAGGGTCGTCTGCGGCAAGAGGATGGAAAACTCTTCGCCGCCGTAACGCGAGGCGACATCGGCAGAGCGAAGCGCGCTCTTCAAACATTGCGCCGTCATCTCAAGCGCCAGATCGCCCGCCTGATGGCCGTTGCGGTCGTTGTAGGCTTTGAAGTCGTCAATATCAATCATCATAAAGCTCATCGCGTATCCATGGCGCGATGAGCGTTTCATTTCTTCCGTCAGACGCTCTTCCATGTAACGACGATTGAGCAGCCCCGTGAGCGGG
>JBKKAL010000290.1:0-4839 GCA_046714695.1 Pyrinomonadaceae bacterium | reverse complement strand
GCCATAGACGATGCCGCTCCCCGTGGGCGCAAACATCTTGTGGCCGGAGAAAACGTAAAAGTCGCAATCCAAATCCTGAACATCAACGGGCAGATGGACAATCCCCTGCGCCCCGTCAATAAGGACTGGCACGCCGTACTTGTGTGCGCGCGCGATGATCTCTTTGACCGGATTAATAGTGCCGAGCGCGTTTGAGATGTGCGTGACGGCGACGATCCGCGTGCGCTCATTTAAAAGCGCGTCGTATTCGTCGAGCAGCAACTCGCCCGCATCATTCATCGGAATCACACGAAGGCGCGCTCCCTTCTCTTCACATAGCATCTGCCACGGCACGATGTTGGCGTGATGCTCCATCGCTGAGATAATCACCTCATCGCCAGAGCCTACGAACTTGCGGCCATAGCCGTGCATCACCAGATTGATGCCTTCGGTCGTGCCCCGCACGAAGATACATTCGCGTGACTCGCGCGCGTTGATAAATCGCTTGACCTTTTCCCGCGCCCCCTCGTAAGCGGTGGTCGCGCGCTGGCTCAGGTAATGCACGCCCCTGTGAATGTTGGAATGCTCCTGCTCAAGATAGGTGCTGCCGCGATCAATAACGACCTGCGGCACCTGCGAAGAGGCAGCGTTATCCAGATAGACGAGCGGCTTACCGTTGACCGTCTGCTTGAGCACGGGGAAATCTTCCCTGATGCGCTCGACATCCCAATCACTCGCAACCAAGGGAAGCCCCGTCGTTTCACTTTCTAACAAAATCTTTTCAGAAGCTATCATTTTAATTCTTCCAGAGCATTACGGAAGGATAATAAAGGAATGCTGATTCAACTTGAATCACCACACTTTCATCCATCATCCCTGCTCTCAAAGGCTCGCGTGAAGACGGTTTAAGACCGCCTCGTCCAACTGCGTCCTGATTGATTCTATGCTGATCTTATTGATGACCTCTTCGGCAAACCCGTATGTCAGGAGGTTACGGGCCAGATCGGGGCGCAGGCCGCGACTGATCAGATAAAACAGCTCTTCTTCTTCAAGCTGCCCGACGGTCGCGCCGTGGGCGCACTTTACATCGTCGGCAAAGATTTCCAGTTGCGGTTTTGTATCAACCCGCGCCTCGTTCGACAACAGCAGATTCCTGTTGGTCTGCATCGCGTCGGTTTTCTGAGCGCCTTCGCGGACGAAGACTTTGCCGTTAAAGACGGCGCGCGATTTACCGTCAAGAATGCCTTTGTAAAGCTGGTGACTGGTGCAATGCGCCTGGCGGTGATCAATCAAAGAATGCGTGTCGGCATGCTGTCCCGTGCCCACGACATACAAACCATCCACCCAGCACTCCGCGCCCTCTTGATTAAACGCAATACGGATGTCGTGTCGCGCTAACGCCGCGCCCATCGTGATGGTCGTCGTGTTAAAGCTGCTGCTGCGGCCCAGCTCAGCCACGGTCGTCGCAGTGTGAAAAGCCCGCTCACTCTCGCGCTGCAGCTTGTAATGCTCAAGCCGAGCATTGTCGGCCAGCACTATCTCCACCACCGCGTTAGTCCAATAAACAGCCTCTTCCTCGACGCTCGCGTAACTCTCTATAATGGTCGCCTCGCTGCCCTCGGCGGCAACGATGAGCACGCGCGGGAAAGAGGCGGTCGGCTCTGCTCCTGCCTGCTCGGTGGAAAGAAAAAGTAGTTGGACAGGCGTTTCTACGCGCACGCCCTTCGGAATAAAGACGAACGCACCGTCGGATATAAGAGCCGTATTGAGCGCCGTGAAGGCGTTCTCGTGATATTCCGCACTCGTCGCTAACTGCTCGCGCAAGACTTCTACGAGATCGCTTTGAATCGCATCGGAGAGATTCGCGACAACCACGCCTTCCGGCAAAGCTTCTTGGGATGAAAGCTCCGCGCGATAAATTCCATTAACGAATACCAGACGGCTGCGCCGCGCCTCTTCGTAGAGGAATGGCCCAAGTTGAGCATCTTTCAGCGGGTGCGCGCTATCTTGAGACTCAAGCGAGGGAAGCGAAAACTTACCCTTAGCAATCGGCGCAACGTTTGTGTATTTCCACTCTTCCTCATCGGTCGTCGGAAACCCCAGTTGCTCAAAGCGATCAAACGCGCTTTCACGCAGTCGGCCGAGCCACGCGGCGGAGGCGGCGCTTCCGCTCTTCTCGCTTTGCAGGACACGAAACGCCTCGTCGTATATGCTCTTCTCTTTGACGATTTGAGTTACCATTATTTTACTTCAGCTCGCCACGGGAGCCGTGGCGCTCGCCCCATTGTTCGCTGTAGCGCCCTTGATCCAGTCGTAGCCCTTCTCCTCAAGTTCCAGCGCCAACTCTTTGCCGCCCTCTTTGACGATGCGCCCGCCGGAAAGCACGTGAACGAAATCCGGCACGATGTAGTTCAGGAGCCGTTGATAGTGCGTGACAAGAATGATCGCGTTATCAGGATTCTGAAGTTTATTGACGCCGCCGGCGACGATGCGCAACGCGTCTATATCGAGGCCCGAATCCGTTTCATCCAACACGGCCAGCTTCGGCTCAAGCACAGCCATCTGCAAAATCTCGTTACGCTTTTTCTCGCCTCCAGAAAAACCTTCATTCACCGAGCGCGTCATAAAGCTCGCATCCATCTCGACGATCTTCGCGCGCTCGCGCAACAGGTCTTTGAACTCAAGCGGGTCGAGTTCCTCTTCGCTCCTGTGCTTGCGCTGTTCGTTGTAAGCAAGACGGAGGAACTGGGAATTCGAGACGCCGGGCACTTCTATCGGATACTGGAACGCGAGGAAGATGCCCTCGCGCGCGCGCTCGTCCGGCGCTAATTCGAGCAGATTCCTTCCCTCGAACAGAACTTCGCCCTTCGTCACTTGATAAGACGGATGCCCCGCCAGCACCTTGGCGAGCGTGGACTTGCCGGACCCGTTTGGCCCCATGATGGCATGCACCTCTCCTTTTTTCACAGAGAGGGTAATTCCCTTCAAAATCTCTTTGCCGTCAATCACAGCATGTAAATCACGAATCTCTAACACTTTAAAATTTGCTCCTTAAATGCAGCGACAAGTGCCGTATGACAAGAGGAAACAGCCCTTCTCGCTTGTCACTCGCCACTCGTCACTTATGACTACTCTTCTTATCCAACGCTGCCTTCGAGTTTCAATCCGAGCAGGCGCGTCGCTTCGACCGCGAATTCCATGGGTAGTTGCAGGAATACATCCTTGCAAAAACCGTTGATGATCAGGGACACGGCGTCCTCCTGCGAGATGCCGCGCTGTTGCAGGTAAAACAACTGCTCCTCGCTGATCTTGGAGGTTGATGCTTCGTGCTCGACGCGCGAAGTGTTGTTCATCACTTCGATGTAGGGAAACGTGTTTGCGCCGCACTTCGAGCCAATAAGCATCGAATCGCACTGCGTATAGTTGCGCGCGCCCTCGGCCTTGGGCATGACCTTGACCAAACCGCGATAGCTGTTATTAGACTTTCCGGCGGAGATGCCCTTCGAGATGATCGTCGAGCGCGTATTCTTGCCGAGGTGGATCATCTTCGTGCCCGTGTCGGCCTGCTGCGCGTGATTGGTCAGCGCGACCGAATAGAACTCGCCGATGGAATTGTCGCCCAGCAAGATGCACGAAGGATATTTCCAGGTAATGGCCGAGCCGGTCTCGACCTGCGTCCAGGAGATCTTCGAGTTGCGTCCGGCGCATTTGCCGCGCTTGGTGACGAAGTTATAAATGCCGCCCTTGCCCTCTTCGTCGCCCGCGTACCAGTTCTGCACGGTCGAATACTTGATCTCCGCGTCGTCAAGAGCGATCAACTCGACGACCGCCGCGTGCAATTGATTACGGTCGAACTTCGGCGCGGTGCAGCCTTCCAGATAAGAGACATGCGAGCCCTCTTCGGCGACTATCAGGGTGCGCTCGAACTGACCTGACTCCGAATTGTTGATGCGGAAGTAGGTGGACAACTCCATCGGACAGCGCACGCCCTTCGGGATAAAACAGAACGAGCCGTCCGAGAAGACCGCGCTGTTCAGGGCCGCGAAGTAGTTGTCGTTTGTCGGCACGACTGAGCCCAGATATTTTTTGATAAGCTCCGGATGCTCTCGTATCGCTTCCGTGAACGAACAGAAGATAACGCCGTGCTTTCTCAGCTTCTCTTTGTAGGTCGTCGCCACCGAGACCGAATCGAAGACAGCATCTACCGCCACGTTCGCCAACTGCTTCTGCTCCTGCAAAGGGATGCCCAACTTCTCGAAAGTCCTGAGCAGTTCGGGATCAACCTCGTCGAGGCTCGCCTTCTTAGCCTTCTGGACGGGAGCGCTGTAGTAGATCATGTCCTGATAATCTACGTCCGGGTAGGTGAGATTCGGCCAGTGCTTGGGCTCCTTCATCGTCAGCCAGTGACGATAAGCCTTAAGCCGAAACTCCAGCATCCATTCGGGCTCATCCTTCTTTGCAGAGATCAGCCGGACAGTATCCTCCGTCAATCCTCTGGGGATCGTGTCGGATTCGATGTCTGTGACGAAACCGTATTTGTATTCTTTGTTTGCCAGTGCTGCTATCGTGCTCATCTTGTTTATACCGCTTCACCCCACGCGAAGCATTGCATTTTCCTGAATATAATTACCAACCCAACTCGTATCGCGCTCTCAAGCGCTGTGATGTGTTCCCTGTTTGAGACGGAACTGTAATCCTTCGATCTGGTGCAGCGTCTCTCCTACATTGGCCTCCGTGCCGATCAGTTGCGCGAGCGTGATCTCCGAGAGAGCCTTCTGCACGATCTCATGCAGATTTACGATCACCGAGCGGATGCCGCAATCACTTGTATGCACGCAAACATCCAGCACACCCGTATAG
>JBKKAL010000289.1:0-3678 GCA_046714695.1 Pyrinomonadaceae bacterium | reverse complement strand
TGTTTGCGCTCGCCGCTCGATCTCTTCATAGGTCAGGGCGAGCATCCGAAGCTTTGGTTCTTGCTTGATAGAAGCGCCACGGGGGTGCGACTCAAAAGTAGCTTCGAGAGCTGCGAGGGCCAACTTGTCCGCACGCAGCGCACGATAGAGCGGATGCTTGCGTAAGGCTTCAATGAGCGAGCGGCGACCGACGATGAGACCTGCCTGCGCCGCGCCGAGCAGTTTATCTCCGCTGAAAGAGATCACATCCGCCCCGTTTCTGATGGACTCCCCAATGACCGGCTCATCTTCAAGACCATACGGTCTCAAGTCAAAGAGCGCGCCCGACCCGGCGTCCTCGTAGAGCAACAAACCCGCCTTGTGCGCAAGCTCTGCAAGCTCTGCGAGCAGCGGCTGTGCTGTGAAGCCGACGATGCGATAGTTGGAGGTGTGAACGCGCATCAGGAGGCGCGTCTCGCCTGTGATCGCGCTCTCGTAATCACTGATGCGCGTGCGATTCGTTGTTCCCACTTCGACCATGCGCGTCCCCGTCTGCGCCATCACATCTGGAACGCGAAAATCGCCGCCTATCTCCACCAACTCGCCGCGCGAGAGAATGGCTTCGCCCCCTGCGGCCAACACCGTCAGGATGAGCAGCGCGGCGGCTGCACAATTGTTGACGACAAGCGCGGCTTCAGCCCCTGTCAAATCTGCCAGGAGTTGTTCGACGCGCTCTCCGCGTCGCCCGCGTGTTCCCGTCGAAACATCATATTCAAGCGTGCAGTAACGCGCCGCCTCATCTGCTATCCGTCGTCGCGCCGCATCCGAGAGGGGCGCGCGTCCGAGATTAGTGTGCAGGATAACGCCACTCGCATTGATAACGCGGCTGAGGCCCGTGGCCGTCTCGCGCCGGCACGCGCTCTCAAGCCTTCGCGCCGCCTCGGCAAGTAAAGCATCACGCGTATAGTCGCCGTTAGTTTGGCCTTCCTCAGTTGATGACTGAATCGCTTGAATGCGAGCGCGCAGTTCTTCTGTGACAATGCGGGCCAGCGCCGCAAGGTGCGCGGCGCCGACCGTATCGCGCAGCTTGCGCGCCGTCTCCGTTCTGAGCAGGGCATCTACGGAGGGCAGTGCTCTGAGCGCTTGCTGCCTGCCGGCTTGAGGTTCGTCACTCATATGGCTCTCGAATAATCAGCGCTTAAAGACTCGCCCAGCATATTCCTTGTTTCTTTATCAAATCAATGTCTTACCGGAAATCTATGGCTGAAGTGTTGACCATCAAATATTATCGTTGACACTTGGCTTTCAAAACGCCTAGACTCATTTATAGGGCCGCGCTCGTCCCTCCCGCCTTCCACGGAGCGCGAGAAATTAAGGAGAACGGATAGTGCCGATACGCAATAATAATCTGGCGCGTGCATCGCAGCATAGGGCGAAGCCCAATGCAAAGCCCAATGCTACAGTAGATAATCAGCCAACAGTTGATGACCAGCTCGCCCGGCTTGAAGAGGATATGCGCCGCCTCAAGATCGAGTACGATATCTATTTCAACGGGGCGTCCAAGCGTCCTCCCTACGATACGAAGAGCCGCGTCGAGACAGTGATTAAGCGTCTCGGCGATGATCGCACGCTCACGTTCGCCCAGCGTTACCACTATAACTCACTGACCTCACGCTATAACGCGTTCCGCGAATTGTGGCGACGAACGATGCAGGGACGCGAAGAGGGACGCGATGCCGCCACGGCTGCGCGAGCCGCCTCCTCCGTCCGCAACAACGCCGCTCTGGCCCGACAACCTCAGGATCAATCAACATTCGTTTGCACGGACGCACACAGCGATGTCCAGACCGTCAAGGAAATATACGAAGCCCTCATTGAAGCCAAACGAAAGTGCGGCGAGGCTGTTGATGATCTCTCCTTCCCGCGTTTTCATCGCTTGATCGCCTCCAAGACAGACAATCTGAAAGAGCACCTGGGTTGCGAAAGCGTGCGTTTCTCCATTGATGTCGAGGATGGGCACGTCAACTTTAAAGCCAAAGCCGATCAAAAATAAGAAGAGAGCTAAAAATTAGAGACGATCTCCTGGTGAAAGAGATCGTCTCTAATTTTTTCCAACGCTTTCCGGGCCAGAAGACCGGAAGCGGTCAGTGGCTTGACCTGCGGGTAAGCCGGGGGAGATTACGTCTTAGTCACTTTCTCGGCCTGTGGGCCTTTGGGGCCCTGCGTGACCTCGAACTCGACCTCCTGACCCTCTTCGAGAGTCTTGAAGCCGTCGCCCTGAATGGCGCTGTAGTGAACGAAGATGTCGGAAGAGCCAGGCTGCTCGATGAAGCCATAACCCTTCGAGTTATTAAACCACTTGACCTTACCGGTTATTCTAGACATAACAAACGAATCCTCCTAACGATTCGGTAAAACGGGGCGTGCGAAGCTTTCAAGGGCTTTCGCGCCGACCTGAGGTTAATGCTTGTGAGCCGGACGCGCTTTTTCTTTGGGGCGCTACACGGAAACACACAACCAACAAAAAACTGTGCGCAACGACTCGGCCGCAAAACTTAGCGACGAATCATCACACACAGACTAATGGGGAAAAGCTGAAACTCATTTCTGTATTGCTTGCAAATCGCTCTGCGGGGGCGAGTTAAAGGAAATCCCTGCATTGAAACGACGGCGCATACTAAGCGATAGCCCGCGACTCTGTCAAGCTAAAAATCCAAAAAAATTGCCGGAAAGATGAGGCCCGCGGGTACGCTTAAACTCTGCATGCCCGGGCCTCGGTTCAACATCAACCCGGATAGAATCATAACGCACGCGCAAAAGAGAGCATCGTTCTTACAGGGGCGATGGTTGCGCGGCCGCTTACATTATTCCTTATCTTTCGCCAGCGGCACGACCGCGCTCGGCTGGCATTTTTTTAATATCGAGTTCTTTCAAGAGATAGCCAGCGCCGCCGAACTTGTCAGTAATAAAAAGCACGTAGCGAATGTCAACGGAGATCGCGCGGTTTGTCTCCTCGCTGTAAAGATAATCGTTGCCGAGCCCTTCGTAATTGCTGTCAAAAACGATGCCGACCTGCTCGCCGCGCCCGTTCAAGATAGGACTGCCGGAATTGCCGCCGATAATGTCGGTCGTGGCGAGAAAGTTGACGGGCACGTCTGCTGCGCGGCCGCCCGCACGAAGCGCATATGGTCCGAAGTCGCGCGCCGCATAAAGCTGCCTGAGTTTCTCCGGTAAGTCGAATTCCCCGCGACCTGTGTATTTTTCCATCACGCCTGAGAGCGTCGTGAACGGTTGATAGATGATCGCCTCGCGCGGCGCATAGCCTTTGACTTCACCGTAGCTGAATCGCAGCGTACGGTTGGCATCCGGGTAAGCGGGAGCGCCGCGCATCTCGCTCATGCCCGCTACCAGGAGCGGGCGCAGGCGCTCGACCGTCGCGTTGAACTCTTTTGTCAGCAGCGAGCGCCGCCGCTCCTCCGCTCCGATCTCTGCGGCAAACTCAATGAGCGGCTCTTTCAACTCGCGCAATTGCGCAGCCGAGAGAGTGTAGAGCGACGAGAGTGATTCGGCGCTCGCGGAGCGTTTACCGTCAACCACGGCGCGTACAAACTCCTCTTCGGCTCGACGTCGCGCGTGGCCTTGCAGGTGGCCGAAACGTTTTTCAATAGCTTCGATTTTTTGCCCGGCGGGCAGTTCATC